>NZ_JAFCLR010000021.1:0-133140 GCF_018131065.1 Bradyrhizobium sp. AUGA SZCCT0431
GCGTGGACGTCCTTCCATATGACACCTCCTGGCTCTCGCAGCCTACTACAGGTGTCCACTCTTTCGGAGGAGGTTCAAATCCATTCTTCGGCTGGGCGCACCATGGATTGCTTCGCTACGCTCGCAATGACGAGGAGAGGACGACATCAAATCAAGCTGTCATTCCCAGATGCGCAATTGCGCATCGGGGAATGACGCTAAGAAACATCCCTCAACGCCGCTTCCACCACCTTGCGCTGCTCCGCCGTCAGCGCGGCCTGCGGCGGGACGGGGTCGCCGACGGCGTAGCCCTGGATCTCCAGGCCGGCCTTGATGCAGGCGGCGAGGTTGAAGCGGGCGAAGGCTTCGTTGATGCGCCATAGCTTGCGCTGCAGCGTCAGCGCCTCGTCCCAGCGTTTGGCGTGGCAGAGGTTGTAGAGTTCGACGCTCTGGCGCGGAATGATGCAGGCCGGACCCGCCATCCAGCCGAGGCCGCCGATCAGCATCACCGCCGCCGGAATGTGGGCCGAGGCCGAGAACACTTTAATGCTGTCGCCGCAGCGGTTCATGATCGACAGCAGCCGGCCGGTATTGGTCGAAGCATCCTTGATGTAGCCGATGCGCGGATGGGCGGCGAGCCGCTCGATCACGTCCAGCGTCAGATCGGAGCGCTGGAATTGCGGGTTGGTATAGATCACGACGGGAATCTCGACCGCGTCGGCGATGGCGCGGAAATAGGATTCCACCTGCGCGTCCGAGATCGGAAAATACGCTTCGAGGATCGCAAGGATGCCGTCGGCACCAAGCTTCTGGTACGCCTTCGCCTGCGCCACCGCATCGGCCGTCGAGGTCGAGGCGACGCCGGCAATGACAGGCACGCGGCCTTTAGCAGCCTCGATCGTGGTCTGCACCACGGCCGTGCGCTGCGCCTGGTCGAGGTAGGCGAATTCGCCGGTCGAGCCGAGCGGTGTCAATCCGTGCACGCCTGATGTGACGAGATCGTCGCAGAGCCGGCCGAGGACGTCGGTGCGGATGTCGCCTTCGGGGCCAATCGGTGAAACCAGATATGGGAAGACGCCGTGCAGATCAGCCATTGGGAGAATGCCTTAAAGCAGAAACCTTCCCTCTCCCTTGTGGGAGAGAGTGGCACGGACGCGAAGCGTTCGTGACGGGTGAGGGGTCTGTTTCCGCGGATAGAGACCCCTCATCCGGCGCTTCGCGCCACCTTCTCCCACAAGGGGAGAAGGGAGGAAAGAATTACTTCAAACGAGCCTAGTCGTTCAAGTTCATCAAGCCGTAAGCGCCAGACCGTCGGTCGCTGGATCAGCGCCACCTTGCAGCCCTTCAGAAGAAATCTTGATACCGTGTACCCAACCGAATGTGTGGCTAAGCGCGGATCGTACCGTCTGATATCCGAGCCCATTCAGCGCCCGCTCGGCAGAGCGCGGGATCCGGTTCGAGAGATCGATGATATCGCTGGTAGCCGAAAAGCGGGGCGTTGAGACCGCCTCTAGCATCGACATTTCGAAGTCGAGGACGTTCAACGATACCTGGAGCACGCCCATGGCGATCTGGGTCGCACCAGGTGCTCCGATCACCAGGACGGGCTTGTCATCCCTGAAGACGATCGACGGGCAAATGGAGGAGAATCTCGCCTTTCCCGGCGCCAGCGAGCCGGCTCGCCCGGGCCGCGGATCAAAGACCCCCATGCATCCATTGTACATAAAGCCCAGTCCCTCAGTGATCACGCCAGATGGCAACCCAAGCGAATGGGTCATCGAGATGCAGTTGCCGTCGGCATCGCATATCGAAACCTGTGTCGTATCCTTGCTCGGGAGGCCCGCGTTGAGCCTGACCACGTTGACCTTGTCTCCACGCTTGATGCCTTCAGCGATTTCGGCGCAGCGCTCCTTCGAGATCAAGCGATCGGTCGGGACGTCAACGAAGGAGGGGTCGCCGATAAAGAGGTCCTTGTCGCGCGTTGCGGCCTTCATGGCTTCGGCAACGACGCGAATGTATTCGGCGCTGTTGTGACCGATGGACTTCAAATCGAAATTCTCTAGCGTGCGAAGCATCTCCAGCAGCATGATGCCGCCGCCGGGCGCCTGATTTGTCGTAACAATTGAGTTTCGATAGGTGGCGGAAAGCGGCTTGTTTCTGACGGTCTGCAGCTTTTCGAGATCGGAGCGGCGCAACAGACCGCCGTGGGCCCGCATGTCCGCGTCGATGGCATCGGCGATCTCGCCGCGAAAGAACGCGTCGGGTCCGTCCTTCGCGATAACCCGCAGCACGTTTCCATAGTCCCGATTGACGACGCGGTCTCCCACGCGCTTTGGCGATCCGTCCGATCTGCAATAAAGCGCCTTGGCCGATGGGACGAATGAAATTCGATTGGCGTTACCCACCCGTCCCATCGTTCCCTCTTCCGACCACCAGGTGTAGACATGCGGCCGAACGTTCCAGCCGCTTTCCGCGTAATCAATGGCCGGGCCAAACAGCTCCGACCAGGGCAATTTGCCGAGATCACGGTGCGCGTCGGCAAAGGCTCTGAGCGAGGACGGCACGCAGATCGATTGATAACCGATGTCGTTCACGTTCCCCTTGAGAATAAAGCCGTATCCGTCACGTGCTTCGCTCTCGATCAGATCCTGCCACATGTCAGTTCGTACGGCTGATGGCGCAGGGGCATGGAAATCGTAGTAGGTATGCACCTTCTTCGACGGGAAATAGGCGGCCAGACTTCCGAAACCGGCGATTCCGCACATCATGGGGTCAACGACTGTCTGAACCAGCGCTGCCGCGATGGCGGCATCGATCGCATTGCCGCCGGCGACGAGGATGTCCCTGCCCGCCTCTGTGGCCTCGGGTTGCGGAGTCACCACCATGCCCTTGTGCGTCACGTTCTACTCCCTGGCGCCGTCAGTTGACATCGGGTCGCGGCAAGAAGCGAAGCAGCTAAAAATTCTCTTGGCAACAGCGCGATCGGCATGGGCCTCTGCGAGACAAACCAAACCTCGGGCAGGGTCCGCTTTTCCGCCGCCTCCGAGAACCAGCTTGACTCATGGCTCAGCCTGCCTTCAAGCAAATATCGCCCGTTGAACCAGGTGGAAGGGAGACCTCCAACATGATGCGGCTTCACTACTACCCTGGCTTTATCAGTCTCGCCGTCCACATCCTCATCGAAGAAATCGGGCTGGAGTACGAGCTTTCTTTCGTCAATTTGCACAAGGGTCCGAGTAAAAACCCGTCCTATTTGGCACTCCACCCCGACGGACTTGTGCCTGTTCTGGAAAATGATGGTCTCGTTCTCTACGAGAGCACGGCGATCATCCTGCACTTGCTTGAGTTAAAAGAAGGCGCGACGTTTATTCCTGAGCCCGGCAGCGCGCTCAGGCCGCAGTTCTACAAGTGGCTTATGTGGCTCTCTGCCACGCTGCACGCGGATTTATCGCTCTATCTACACCCCAACAAGACTGCCGCATCCGTCGAGGCGCAATCCGAGGTCAGAGATGCGGCAGAGCGGCGGGTGAATGCCCACTTCGACCGGGTGGAAGAGGAGCTGGCTCGGCATCGCGGTCCGTGGTTTTTGGGCGACACGTACTCCGCGGTTGACGCCTACCTCTTCACGCTCGCGCGATGGTCTCGCGGTATGCCCAGATCGGCTGCCAGCAGGCCGCAACTGGGCGCTTACTTGCAGCGCATGATCGGCCGGCCGGCTATGCAGCGTGCTCACGCGCAAGAGCACCTGCCTCAGCCGTGGATTTAACAGCGAGGAGGCTGCTTTGACGGCGCTTCGTCAGAACGCCTTCGCGATCGCGGCCCTGGCGTCGCTCTGGATCTTGCCCAGATGATCGCTGTCGCGAAAACTCTCGGCGTAGATCTTGTAGACGTCTTCGGTGCCCGACGGCCGCGCCGCGAACCAGCCCTGGTCGGTCTCGACCTTGATGCCGCCGAAGGGCTGATCGTTGCCGGGCGCCTTGGTCCTAACCGCCGTCACCGCATCGCCAGCCATTTCCTTCAGGCCGAGCTGTTCGGGGCCGAGCGCCTTGAGCGCGTTCTTCTGCTTCGGCGTCGCCGGCACATCGATCCGCGCATAGACGGGCGTGCCGAGTTCGGCGGTCAGTCCCGCAAACAACTCGCTGGGATTGCGGCCGGTCTTGGCGAGGATTTCGGCCGCCAGCAGCCCCATCACGACGCCGTCCTTGTCGGTGGTCCACACCGATCCGTCCCGCTTCAGGAACGAGGCGCCGGCGCTTTCCTCGCCGGCAAAACCGAATGCGCCGCTGCCGAGCCCGTCGACGAACCATTTGAATCCGACGGGGGTTTCGACCAGCTTGCGGTTCAGCTTCTTCGCGACGCGATCGATGATCGAACTGGAAACGATGGTCTTGCCGATCGCCGCATCCCTGCCCCATTGCGGCCGGTGCTCGAACAGATAGGCGATTGCGGCGGCGAGGAAATGGTTCGGGTTCATCAGGCCGCCGGTGCGCGTCACGATGCCGTGGCGGTCGGCATCCGTATCGTTGGCGAAGGCGACGTCGAATTTGTCGCGCATCTGGATCAGGCTGGCCATCGCGTAAGGCGAGGAGCAATCCATCCGGATCTTGCCGTCCCAGTCTGCGGTCATGAAACGGAAGGTGGGATCGACGACATCGTTCACAACAGTGGCGTTGATGCCGTAGTGCTCGATGAGCGGCTGCCAATAATGCACGGCGGCGCCGCCGAGCGGATCGATGCCGATTTTCACGCCGGATGATTTGATCAGCGCCATGTCAACGGCATTGCCGAGATCGGCGACATAAGGGCCGATATAATCGTACAGATGCGTGGTCGGCGCCTTGCGGGCGCGCTCATACGGCATCCGCGCCACGCCCTTCATGTCCGCCGCCATAAAGGCGTTCGCGGCTTTTTCGACCCTGGCCGTGACATCGGTATCGGCCGGGCCGCCATGCGGCGGATTGTATTTGTAGCCGCCGTCCTCGGGCGGATTATGCGACGGCGTGATGACGACGCCATCGGCAAGGGCGCTCGTCCTGCCCTTGTTGTAGCTCAGGATCGCGTGCGAGATGACCGGCGTCGGCGTGTAGCCGCCGCGATCGTCGATCATGATCTCGACGCCGTTGGCGGCAAATACTTCCACCGCGCTCACCAGCGCAGATTCCGCCAGCGCGTGGGTGTCGATGCCGATGAACAGCGGGCCGGTCAGCCCGGTTTCGCGGCGGTAGTCGCAGATCGCCTGCGTCGTCGCCAGAATGTGGTTTTCGTTGAAGGAGTTTTTCAGCGACGTGCCGCGATGACCCGAGGTGCCGAAGGCAACGCGCTGCGCGGGATCGGCCGGATCGGGTTTTCCAGCGAAATAGGCCGTCATCAGGCGCGGAACATTGACGAGATCAGCGGAACCGACCGGTTTACCTGCGGCAGGATTGGTTGCAGTCACATGGCCTCTCAGGACGGAGTGGTTTCCTGAGAACATACGCGAAAGGACGGCAGCGACAAAGGCGCTTTCGGCCGCTCACCATGCCGGAAATGCAAGCAGGGCCGCCATGACGATGCCTTGATCGTCACAAGCGAGGGATATTCGCCGTCTTGATCACGTCGGCCCATTTTGCGATTTGCGACTGAATCAGCGCGCGCATCTCCTCCGGCGTGCTGCCCTGCACGTCGCCGCCGATCGCGGTCTCCAGCGCCGCCCTGGTTTCGGGATCGGCCAGGGTTTCCAGAACAGCCTTGTTGAGGCGCTTGATGATCGCCGGCGGCGTGCCCTTCGGCGCCAGCAGCCCGGCCCAGGTGCGCACATCGAATCCCTTGACGCCCGATTCATCGGCCGTGGGAACGTTGGGCAAGAGCTTGCTGCGCGCAGGTGATGTCACGGCAAGCCCGCGAATGGCCCCGCTCTCGATCTGCGGCGCCAACAGCACCGGCGTTCCCACGATCATTGGAATCTCGCCGCCGAGCAGCGCGGTGACGGTCAGCGAATCGCCGCGATAGGGAACGTGCACCATCTTGATGCCGGCCGTCGTTTCCAGAAGCGCGCCGGCCAGATGGTGGGTGCTGCCAAATCCAACGGAAGCGTAATTGAGCTCGCCGGGCTTGGCCCTGGCGAGCGCGATCAATTCCCCAAGTGATTTGACCTCGTAATCGGCACGAACGGCGATCACGAGCGCGTAATAGACGGCGGTCGAGATCATCTCAAAGCTGTCGACGGAATCGTAAGGCAGCGACTTGTAGAGGGCCGGCGATATGGCGTGGGCGCCGGTGACGAGCCCGATGGTGTAGCCGTCGGGCTCGGCCTTGGCGATCTGGGCCGCGGCGAGATTGCCGCCCGAACCCGGCTTGGCCTCGATCACGATCGGCTGGCCCAGCCGCTTCGAGAGTCCGTTCGCCAGGATACGCGACAGGGTGTCGGCGGCGCCGCCGGCGGCGAAACCGTGGAGCAGGCGGATCGGCCGCGTCGGATAGTCCTGGGCGCAGGCCGCGCCAAACGAACCTGCGATCGTGGCGATCAACACCATCGCGAACAGTCGCCCAACAAAGTGGCGACGAACTGAACTGCGCGCTGATCCCGCCATTATTGTCTCTCCCCATACCGATCGTTGTTTTCGTTGTTCGTGGAAGTTCGCGCGCCTATTTTCCGCCGCGCATCTTCGGCGAGAACTCCGCCGCCTCGGGCGAAGGACCCACGCCCCAGATGTCGCGCGGCAATCCGGTCCAGGTCTTCGGACGCTGCGGCCGGTCGCGATGCCAGGGACGCGGTTCGAAATAGCCGAGTTCCTCATCAGTCATGCGGTCCATGTCGTAGAACAGCTCGATGAGATAGCCGTCGGGATTGCGATGATAGCTTGCGATGTTGTGCCCGGGGCCGTGCCGCACCGGTCCCCACAGCAGCGGGATCTTTCGGCGCCCGAGCAGGTCGCAGGCCTGCTGCATGTGCGAGGCATCGCGCAGCTCGAATGCCATGTGATGCAGCCGCGCGTCGGTGCCGCGCGCGAAATTGATGGCGTGATGCTCGAAGCCGCAGCGCATGAAGACGAAGTTTTCCTCGATCCGGTCCGAATCGCGGAAACCCAAAACGTCGGCATAGAATGTCGCGGTGCGGTTCGGATCGGGCGCGTACAGCGCCATGTGGCCGAGCTTGCTGACGACGATGCCCCGCACCTGTTCGCTCGGCGGGGTGAATTGCCACTGCGTAAACAGCTCGATCTGCCGGCCGTCGACGTCGCTGAAAACCAGCGTCCGCGATATTCCCGGCGCGGAATCGGAGCGGAGTTCGGACTTGATGCCACGATCATTGAGCTCTTTGCCGACGTCCGCCAGCTCGACATCGGGACCGATCTCGAAGGCCATGGCCTTGCAGGAGGAAGCCGTATCCTGCTCCAGAACCAGCGTGAGTTCACTGGACTCCGAGGCGAACAGCGCGCGACCGGCCTGCTTTTCGACAATGCCGAGACCGATGATCCCCTGATAATATTCGATCTGCTGTTCGATATCGGCCGTCGCGAACGTCGCGTGCCTGATGCGTTTGACTTTTATCATCGAAACCATCCCCGTCAGTCGCGCGTCATGATGATCTTGCCGAGCGCCTTGCCCGAATCCAGCAGCTCGTGCGCCTGCCGCACTTCGGACAGCTTGAAGCGGGCGAAAACCGCCGGCTTGATGCTGCCGTCCGCGAGATGGCCGATCATGCGCTTCATGATGGCGCGGCGGCCTTCGCGGTCATGATCGTAGATGTGAAACGAGAAGCAGCGAATGGCGGGGCAGACGTCGAGATGCTTGCGCATCTCCTCCATCATGTTCTGCGTCGGCAGGCCGTCGAACGCGTTGTAGGAAACCACCGTTCCCCACTTGGCCAGCGCGCGCAGATGGCTGAAAAAATCCGGACCGCCGACATGATCGAGCACGAGATCGACGCCGCGCCCGCCGGTCAGTTCGCGCACGCGCGCGACGACGTCTTCGCCGCGGTAATAGATGATGCCGTCGGCGCCCATCGCGCTGGCGAAGACCGCCTTCTCCTCCGAACTGACGGTGCCGATCACGGTCATGCCCGCAAGTTTTGCCAGTTGCACCAGCGACGAGCCGACGCCGCCGGCCGCGCCGATGACAAGCACCGATTTCGGCGGACGCGCCGATCCGCATTCATTCAAGAGCGCCCACGCCACCTGGTAATTGGCAAGGCAGACCGCGGCTTCGAGGTCGACCTGCTCGGGCAACAGATGGACGGCGTCCGCCGGAGCTGCGACCATCTCGGCGTAGCAG
Source organism: Bradyrhizobium sp. AUGA SZCCT0431 (assembly GCF_018131065.1). Taxonomy (NCBI): domain Bacteria; kingdom Pseudomonadati; phylum Pseudomonadota; class Alphaproteobacteria; order Hyphomicrobiales; family Nitrobacteraceae; genus Bradyrhizobium; species Bradyrhizobium sp. AUGA SZCCT0431. The sequence goes on from NZ_JAFCLR010000021.1 coordinate 8,233, forward strand.
CCGCCGCGCTGCGCCAGGTCGCGGGCGCTCAGCAGCACCTTTTGCCCGACCTCGACATTGCGCACGCCGCTGCCGACGGCCTCGATCCGGCCCGCGACGTCGTTGCCGGGGTTGGCCGGCAGCGGCGGCATCCATTTGTAGACGCCGCTGCGGATCAGCTTGTCGGGCTGCCCGACCCCGAAGGTTTCGGCCCGGATCAGAACATCGGTTTCGCCCAGCGTTGGCTCCGGAACGTCCTGATATTGCAGGGCGTCCGGCCCTCCCGGGCGGTGTACCAAGACAGCCTTCATGCGCGCTCCGCCCCTCTCAAACCATATTTTCGAAAATACTAGCGCTTGCGAAAATTATTGCAACAGCATTCTCGCCTCGATAGACTCGAAGGCGATCGGAGAGCGATTCCAATATGAACGTGACGGCCTTCAAGCGCCGAAAGGAATTCGGCAAGACGCTGGCGTCCGATATCGCGCACCGGATGCGCAACGAGGTCGTGACCTGCCGGCTCAAGCCCGGCGAGGTGCTCAAATTCGATGCGCTGCGGCTGGCCTATGGCGCGAGCTTCACGACGCTGCGCGAGGCGCTGACATGTCTGGCCGCCGAGGGGCTCGTGGTGGCCGAGGAGCAGCGTGGCTTCAAGGTCGCGCCGATCAGCCTTTCGGATCTGATCGATCTCACCCGCGCCCGCATCCTGATCGACGTCGATTTGATCCGCCGCTCGATCGAAAATGGCGATGATGACTGGGAAATCGCGGTTATTTCGTCGATTCACCGGCTCGGAATCATCGAGGGGCGCGCGGTCGAGGACTACGCCGACAATCCGGAATGGAAGCTGGCGCACCGGGAGTTTCACGAATCCCTGGTGGCGGCATGCGGCTCGCCGACCCTGCTTGGCATCCGGCAATCGCTGTTCGAACGTGCCGAGCGCTATCGCAATATCTCGGCAAGGTTCCGGCCACGTCCGCGCGACAAGGCCGGCGAGCACCGCGCGCTGATGAAGGCGGCCGTCGGCCGGGATGCCGATCGGGCCTGCGAGCTGATCGCAAGGCACATCCAGAACACGACCGACAACGTCATCAAATACGCTTCGGAATTGTTCAGCCAGAATTGAACCGATCGGGCCTCGGCGACCGCGCGAAAATGCGCGCTTCCGAGCGGAAACTGAATTTCACTTGTATCATTTTCGAAAATAGTGTCTTTTACGGAAATCTTAAATCAGGGTCCGAGGATCGCGCTCATGAAGCTCATATCTTTCCTGCGCCAGCAGACCGAAACATGGGGCGCCGTGCGCGGCGACGAAGTCGTCGATCTCGGCAAAGCGCTGGGCGGGACGCTGACGGATTTCATCGCGAGCCCGCAATTTGCCGACCGCGACAAGGTCGTCGCCGCCCACAAGGCGGACCTGAAGCTGAGCGAGATCGATTTCCTGCCGGTCATCCCGCGCCCCGAAAAGATCGTCTGCGCCGTGCGCAACTACCTCGACCACCACAACGAGGCTGTCGCGTTCGGCATGAAGCGCGAGATCACCGAATTCCCGCCGATCTTCCTGCGCGTCTGGCGCTCGCAGGTCGCGCACAACGCGCCGGTGATCCGGCCCAAGGTCTCCGACAATCTGGACTGGGAGGGCGAGCTCGCAGTCGTGATCGGCAAGGGCGGCCGCCACATCAGCCAGGCCGATGCCTGGAATCATGTCGCCGGCTACTCGGTCTACAACGACGTCAGCGTCCGCGACTGGCAGCGGCATGCGCAGCAGATCGCATCCGGCAAGAATTTCGTCGGCACCGGCCCGTTCGGCCCATGGCTGGTGACGCCTGACGAGATCGCCGATCCCACCAATCTGAAGCTTGAGACCCGCGTCAATGGCGAGACGGTGCAGTCGAGCAATACGTCGATGCTGATCTTCTCGATCCCGCGGCTGATCGAATATTCCTCGACCATTTTCGACCTCGTGCCGGGCGACGTCATCGCCACAGGCACGCCGGCCGGCGTCGGCTTCACGCGCAAGCCGCCGATCTTCCTCAAGCCCGGCGACGTCGTCGAGGTCGAGATCGAACAGATCGGTATCCTCCGCAATCCCGTCATCGACGAGTGATCCGATGACGCCATCGGCCGTCGCCTATGAAATCCGCAAGACCTCGCTGAGCGTCGAGACGATCTGGCACGAGCGCGGGCCGCGGCTCGCAAAGCCGCTGCTCGTCGGCACGGCGATCGCGGTGATCCGCAATCCCTTTGCCGGCCGCTACGAACCGGACCTGATGCCGTTCCAGGCGTCGCTCCGCGAACTCGGCCGCGAGCTTGCGGCCGCGCTGATCGCGCGGCTCGGCGGCAGCGCCGCGATCGAGGCTTATGGAAAGGGCATCATCGTCGGAGAGGACGGCGAGCTGGAGCACGGCGCAGTCTGGCACGAGGCCGGCGGCCAGGGCATGCGCGAGGTGCTCGGCCAGCCCAAGGCAATCGTTCCCGCAGCGAAGACCATCGGCGGCCCCGGCACCCGCGTGATGGTGCCGCTCGGCCACATCCACGCCGCCTATGTGCGCAGCCATTTCGGCACCGCCGAGATGACGATGTGGGACGCACCACGCCGCGACGAAATCGCGTTCGGCCTCGTGATGGCGACCGGCGGCCGGCCGCACGCCCGCATCGGCGGATTGTCGGCCGATGCGATTTCAGTCCATGACGGGCAACGCTGACTTCACTTGGCGCCCGCGTCGCTCAGCCGCCCTGCAGGCCCGTTTCCTTGATCAGCGGACCCCATTTGAGCCGCTCCTGTTTTTCGAACTGGGTCAGCTCGGCGGGCGTTCCGCCGCCGGGATCAAATCCGAGTTCCAGCAGGCGCTTCTTCGTTTCCGGTTCGGCAAGTGCCTTCGCAAGTTCCTTGTTCAGGAGATCGATGATCGGCTGCGGCGTGTCGCGCGGCGCGTAGAACGCGTTCCAGGCGGTCACCTCGAAGTCGGCCACGCCCTGCTCGGCGATGGACTTTACACCCGGCATCAGCTCGGTCGATTTCAGCGAGGTAATCCCGAGCGCCTTCAGCTTGCCGCCGGCGACATGGCCGCGCAGTGCCGTCACCGTGTCGATGATCAGCGGCACCTGGCCGCCGAGGACATCGGTCGTGGCCGTCGCCGAGCCCTTGTAGGGCACGGAAAACAACGACGCACCGCTCCGTCCCTTCAGGAACTCGAAGACGATGCGGGCCGTCGTGCTCGGCAGCGCGATGTCGACCTTGTCAGGCGTCGCCTTGGCCGCCGCAATCAGATCGGCCAGCGAATTCCCTGAAAACGACGGATTAGCCGCAAGCACCATCGGCAGCTTGCCCACCAGGATGATCGGCGCAAAATCCCTGGCCGGATCGAAACCCGGCGAGGCATACATGAACTCGTTCATGCTCTGCGTGGCGTTGGTGCCCATCAGCAGCGTGTAGCCGTCGGCATCCGAACGCGCGGCCTGCTCGGCGCCTATATTGCCGCCGGCACCCGGCTTGTTCTCGACATAGAACCGCTGGCCCGTCGTCCGCGACAATTGCTCGGCGAAGTATCTCGCCACCACGTCGGTGCCCTGGCCTGCCTGGTACGGCACGATGATCCGCACCGGCCTGGTCGGATAACTCTGCGCCACCGCCGCGCAACTCCATAGCAAAGCCAGCAATCCTGCGGCCCATTTTGCAGATCTCAGCATGACGGTTTCCTCTCCAGATGATTTTATTTTTTGTTATGAACTCTTCTTGTCGTTGAGTGAGACGATGCCGGTCTCGATCAAACCGTCGATGGCCGTTTGATCGAAGCCGGCCTCGCCCAGGATTTCGCGGACATGTTCACCGAAGCGCGGTGGCCGCCGTCCCGCGCCGCCGGGCGTCTGCGCAAGTTTTATGGGAATGCCGGGCGCGCGGTGGCCTTCGCTTTCGACCAGCATGTCGCGGTGCGCCACATGCGGCTGCGCGAACGCCTGCGCCACATTGTTCACCGGCCCTGCCGGCACGCCCGCGCGCATCAGCTCGCGGCAGAGATCGTCGGACTTGAAGCCGGCCAGCGTGCGCTCGAGTTCGGCGCGAAGGGATCCAACGTGCTTGAGCCGGTCAGCATTGGTGCGGAAATGCGGGTCGTCGAGCAGATCTTCGCGCGCCACCTTCTGGCAGAAGCGGCGGAACTGGCCGTCGTTGAGAATACCCAGAAAAATCTCACCATCGCTGGCCGCGAATTTGTCGTAAGGCGCGATATTGGGATGGGCGCTGCCGAGCCGGCCGGGCACGACGTCCGAGCAGAGCCAGTTGGCTGCGTGCGGGACCAGCAAATTGAGTGCGGTGTCGAACAGCGTCACCTCGACGCGCTGCCCCATTCCGGTGCGCTCGCGCGCCGCCAGCGCCAACAGGACGCCGGTCAGCGCATTGTATCCGGTGACGTAATCGACAATGGGAACGCCGACGCGGGTAGCACCGGATTGCTGCGTGCCGTTGATGCTCATCAGCCCGCACATCGCCTGCAGCACCGCGTCGTAACCGGGCATCCCACCCAGCGGCCCGTCGGCGCCGAAGCCGGAAATGGCGCAATAAACCAGCCGCGGAAACCGCGCCGACAAGGTCTCATAGCCGAGACCCCAGCGCTCCATGGTGCCCGGCAGGAAATTCTCCACCAGCACGTCCGCGTCTTTCAACAAGGCCTCGAGCACGGCGCGCCCCTCGCTGCGCGAAAGGTCGAGCGCCATGCCGCGCTTGCCGCGGTTGACGGCGCTGAAATACGCCGCCTGCCCGGCCGCATCGAACGGCGGCCCGAGACCACGGGTCTCGTCACCCGCCGGCGGCTCGATCTTGACGACATCGGCGCCATGATCGGCCAGCATCTGCGTGCACAGGGGCCCGGCGAGCACGCGCGACAGATCGACGACCTTGAGGCCGGTCATCGCTCCGCGCGTGAGCTCGTTTGCGGGCATGGTCAATTGACCCGTTCGGTTGTCAGGAACGAAGCTTCTTCAGGAACGGCTAGGCAATTCCACGATGCCGGTCCCGAGGACCGATACTTCATTGTCCTGGTTGTAGGCTTCCTGGTCGATCTCGACGAGATGACGTCCGCCCTCGACGAACTTGCGCTTCACCTTGCCCTTGATGAACAGCATGTCGCCCTCGGGATTGTGCCGGCGGATCTTGCAGGTCGCGCGGCGCAGGAAGCCGTCATCGCCCATCCAGTTGGTGAGATGATGGGTCAGCCACGAGCAGCGTTCCGGACCGTAATCGTAGGCGCCGGGCGCGCCGACTTCGAGCGCGAACTCCTCTTCCCAATGCACGCGCTCGGGACAGTCAGGAATATTGAAGCGGTTCGGAATGCCGAGACCGCGATGGGCGTCCTGCAGCTTCCAGGCCAGCTTGTTGGCGCGGATGTAGAGACCGCCCCACCCTTGCGCATAGGCGATGAAGCCGGTGACCGTCATCGGTCCCTTGAACATCACGGGCAACGCCTCGCCCTCGGTGACGTCCTGCCAGTAACGCTTGCGCGAACCCTGAATCCGCTCCTCGGCATAGAGCTTGTAGGCCTCGGCCAGTTCCTGCTCGCTGTAACGGCGCGGCGCGCGGGCCTTGACCTCCTTGTACTTGGTGCCCTGCTCGCGCGCGTGGTCGCGCTCGGTGCGGAAGCACCAGCTATCCGCCTCGGCGACGAGGTCGCCCTGCTGGTTGAAGAAATCGACATGATAGGTCTGCTGGATCGCCCGGCCGGCAAAACGCGTCTGGTGCTCGACGAGGTCCTTCAATTTTGCCTCGGTCGAAATCACGTCGTTGCGACGGACCGCCTTGTGCCAGGTCCAGTCGGCGCCCGACCACATCGCATGGACGCCGGGCAAGCCGCCGACGTAACCTGATACGATTCGGCTGGTCGAGAACAGGAAGCTCGGCAGCGCGATGATGCCGCCATGGTTAGTCTTGGCGGCGTAGTCAGGGTCGCACCACAGCGGATTGTCGTCGCCGATGCCGTGCGCGTAATGCCGGATGTTGTCGCGCGTGGCCTCATAGCACCAGGGTTCGGCGGTGACGCCGATGGAGACGCCGATGCGCTTGCGCAGATCGTCGAGGCCATCCTCGGTGATTTTCGGAAACCTGGTTTCGACGGTATCAAGCATTGACGTTCCTTCCTTTCAGGCTTTTGCCTCTATCTCGCTTCTGATTTCGTGATGGCCTGCTCGCGGTCGCGCAGCACCTTGCGGTTGACCTTGCCGGCCGGCGTCTTGGGCAGCTCGCTGACGAAACTGACGACGCGCGGATATTCATGATGGCTGAGGCGCTGGCGCACGACGTCCTGGATCTCGTGCTGGAACGCCTCGTCGCCGGCCCGGTCGGTGACGACGAAGGCCTTTACGACTTGCCCGCGCAGCGGATCGGCGACGCCGATGGCGGCGGCCTCGCGGACCTGCGGATGCTTCAGGATCGCGTCCTCGATTTCGACGGCGCTCATGGTCCAGCCGGCGGAGATGATCACATCGTCGGCGCGGCCGCCGTGATAGAAGTAACCGTCCTCGTCGATGCGGCCGAGATCCTTGGTCGCGATCCACTGCCCGTGGCGCCAGACCTTCAGTTCGCCGGCGACTCCGGGCGGGCATTGCCGGCCCTCGGCATCGTGGACTTCGACGCGCCCGCCGGGAATCGGTTTACCCAATGAACCGGGCTTGACGACGAAATCGCCGGCGCCGGGATAGCTCACCAGGATCACGCCGATCTCGGTGGTGCCGTACATGCTGCAGGCCGGCCGGCCAAAAATATGCTCGACGAACGAAGCGGTCTCGCTGTCGATCGGCTCGCCGGTGAAGGACAATTTCTCGATGGCGTAGCGATAGCGCGGCGCCGCGCCGGAATTCCGCATCATGCGATAATGGGTGGCGGCCGCCGAGATGTTGGTGAACTGATGCTGCTGCAGCGCCGCCAGCAGCCGCTCCGGATTGAACTTGCCGGCATAGGCGCCAATGGTGATGCCGAGCGCCAGCGGCGCCAGCGTGCCGTGCCAGAGACCATGGCCCCACGCCGGCGACGACGGGCAGATGAAGCGATCGCCGGGACGCAGGCCGGTGCCGTACAGCGCCGCCACCATCAGCGTCACGATCGCACGATGGGTGTGCTTGACCGCCTCGGGAAGCTCGCGCGTCGTCCCAGACGTATATTGGAACAGCGCCAGCGCGTCGGCCGCCGTGTTGGGCGTAAAGTGCGGTGAGAAGCGCTCAAGTCCTTTCAGGAACGCATCGTCGGCGACGACGATTTTCGCTTCCATGCCGTCCAGGCTTGGCGCCTTTTCGGCGTTCGTCACAATCAGTCGCGGCGTGCAATCGTTGACGCGCAGCTTGACGCCATCGGGTCCGAACAGCGTGAACAAGGGCACGGCGATCGCGCCCGCCTTCATCGTGCCGAACACCGCCACGTAGAACGCCCGCGATGGCTCGAGCATGATCGCCACGCGATCGCCGGGCTTGACGCCCTCGTTTCCCAGATAATGGGCGAAGCGCGACGAGGCTTCCGAGATCTCGCGAAAGCTCAACAGCTCATCCGGCCCGTCGGCGTGAACGACGATCACCGCCGGATTGGAGCGCCCGGCATGCCGGTCGATGCATTCATGGGCGATGTTCAGGCGTTCGCGATTGCCCGCGAACAATTCCCAGAGTCTGGCGGAGGAAAATTCCGCCTGCGCATCCGCGTAGCTCGTGAAGTAGGTCAGCTTGGTCATGGCGGCAAAATACCGAAGACGAACTGATTGTCAAATAGCGTTTATAATTGTATATGTACAATCACTTCGTTTCGTTGTTGCAGCGCAGCCATTGTTGTACAGAGACAATCATGCCGAATCCCAAAGCCCCACGGGTCCGCGCCGTCCCTGCCGTCACCCGCGCCATCGCCATTCTGCGGCTGCTGAGCCGCAGCCGTTCGCCGCAAAGCCTCAAGGCGATTGCGGAGAGTCTTGACCTCGTGCCCAGCACCGCGCTGCACATCGCGCGCGCGCTCGTTGCCGAAGATCTGCTGCAAGTCGATCCCTCGACCAAGCGCTACAGGCTCGGCGTCGGCATGCTGCCGCTGGCGCGCGCCGTGCTCGAGAACAGCGACTTTCCGAACCTCGTGCGGCCGAAGCTGGATGATCTCTCACACCGCTACGGCGTCATGGCGATCGGCGTCGAAGTGCCCGACCTCGACAACATGATCGTTATCGCCCTTGCCCGCAGCCAGGCGCCGGTGCGCCTGCATGTCGATGTGGGGAGCCGGTTTCCCGCGCTGATCAGCGCTACGGGGCGATGCGTCGCCGCCTTTTGCGGACAACCGCAGAAGGAGATCGAGAAGCGATTTCGCCTGCTGCGCTGGCACAACGCGCCGAGCTACGATTCCTGGCGCAAGGAAGTTGAGCTGGTACGCCGTCAGGGCTTCAGCATCGATCGCGGCAATTACATTGACGGCGTCACCATCGTGGCGGTGCCGGTTCTGAACAGCCAGGGCACGATCTCGCACACGATCGCGGCCGTCGGCCTCGGCAGTCAGCTCGATCGTGCACGCTCGCTGGCGCTGGCAAACGACATGGGCATCGCCGCGCGCGAGGTCGCTGCGCAGCTGCCGCCGCAGTTTTAGCGACAGTTTACGGAATCATCTGCAGGCGCCCAGATCTGCTGCCTGCGCTCCAGTCCGCGCAGGGCAAACGTGCCGACCAGCTGCAGCGGACGGGCGCAGCGTTCGGCGAACGTATCGGAGACCAGCACAGGGCGGCCTGCGTCGTCGCACAGCTCCTCGATACGGCTGGCTTCGTTCACCGCCCGGCCGATCACCGTGAAGTCGAGCCGCCGGCTGGTCCCGACATTGCCGTAGACCACCTGACCGAAGTGCAAGGCCATGTGGACTTCCAATTGCGGCAGTCCCGCCTGGCGACGTCGCTCATTCAAGGCACGGTTGGATGCCAGCGCCCACTCCGCGGCGTCCAGGGCAACACCACAGGTCGCGCATGGCTGATTTTCCGGGTCCGACACCGGAAAGATCGCCAGGAAGCCGTCGCCCATGAATTTCAGGATTTCGCCGCCGCAGCGCGTGACGGGCTCACCGATGGCATCGAAATGCTGGTCCAGCCAACCGACGACCTTCACAGGATCGTCCTGGTCGGTGAGGGTCGTGAAGCCACGGAAATCGGCCAGCAGGATCGCGGCGGCAACCGTCTTGCCTTCACCGCGGCGAATATTGCCTTCGAGAACCCGCGTACTCGTCTCCGAGCCGAGATAGGTCGCGAGCGCTTCCTGCAATGTCCGCGACAGGCTGAGTTTGCAGATGGCAAGCCCGAGCGCGGGAAGCACTTCGTCCAGAACAGCCATGTCGTCGTCGCTGAAACCGGACGGCGTGTCGGTCGCAAATGAAATGGCGACGCCTTTCAGCGCCGTTCCCGGCGCGAACCAGATCAGATGCAGGACATAATCAGTGCCGCCTTCCGCGCGCAGGTCGAGCAGTTCGGGAACAGCGCTTGCGGCATTCGGATCATCTCCAAGACGCCATCGGGCGAAAGTCAGGCCGTCGGCCAGGACCGCGTGGAGAGGACTGCGTTCGAAGGCGCCAAAGTCCTCGTCGCCGTAGCTTGCGGAGACCAATGACGCACCACGGTCGCCGTGCCAGTCGAAGCTGAACCCGCGCACGGACGGGTTTAGCGCGTTGGTGACCACGCCCATGCGCCAGAGCGGCAGCCCCTGGTCGCGCAATGCCTTGCAAAATCCATCGAGCAGAGCGACGCCGTCGTCCAGCACCGTCGCTTGTTCGGTGATCCAGCGAACGATCTGCCGGGTGCACGGCTTGTTCCGGTTTTGATTTCCAACGATCATTTGATGATCCGCGGAGCGCCGGGGCTGTTGGGCGAATGAGGCAAGTGCGCCGATACGATTTGTCATCATTGCAATTGCGCCATCAGCGCTTCGGCGCCCTTGTCGATCCCGGCCTCCGCCGCCGTCAGCCGTCCCACGCTGGCCTTGACGTCGTACGGGCTCGGATATTGCTTGGTGACGAAGGCGCTGAGCAGGCGTGACGTCCCCGCGTCGAAGATTTCGACGGCGTAGACGACCGAGCCTGTCAGCGATCCCTCCCCGTCACGCGCGGTCTGCACGCCGTTATAGACCAGGCCGGCGACATCGAACCGCGACAGCGTGCCGAGCACCGGCGTGTTGGCGACGGCCCCCGTCAGCGTCAATCTCACGCGCAACGTGTTTGGCGCAGGCTGACTTGTAAGCGTGAAGCGGCCGCCCAGCTCTTTCGTGAACCGCGTCCGCATATAGTTCGCGAGCGCGGTCTTGTCGGTTCCGGACAGGTCGCCGAATTGCTGGTCCGGGCCGCGGTAGATCACGATCGGGTCGAGCATGACCTTGTTGTAGGCGCGCCAATCCACGCTGGTGGAATAACGATAGGGAATCCGACCGGACGGATCGGACGGATTTGGCGCGAGATAGGACGATGAAGCCACTTCCGAATAAGGGATCGGCGTCACGCTGGCGCATCCGCTCAAGGCAGCAGCAAGGGCTAGGGCCGCCAGACGGCGGTCCGCTCGCGAGAGGGCAGACATTTCAAACTCCAGTTTGGATATGTTGGGTAAGCGTCAGCGAAGCAGATCGAAACGGCGCGAATTGAATCGCCGGTTCTATTTCGCGGCTCTTGCCATTGTCGGTGGATTCGCCTGCGCCCACTCTCTGTCCGCCCTCGGTCCGGTGGGATCGCCGGTCATACCGACCAGCTGGCCGGGCAAGGCATTCGTGGTCTGGGTCCAGGTCTGGGTGGCGCACAGAATCGACAGCATGCAGCCGGTGACGTTGAGGTCCCTGGCGCCGCGCGATAGCGAGATTTGGTAGCTCTTGCCGTTCTCGGCATTGTAGATCTGACCGTTGAAACGTCCTTCAGCGGCGGGCTTGAGACCCAGGATCAACTGGTGACCGAGAAGCGGCCGCGACCGCTTGGCGGGGTCCGGATTGTTCTGATCCTTCAGCGGCTGCCCGTTCGCGTCCACCGGCTCCTTCATCCAGACGATAAAGCCGCAAACCTGCTCCAGCCTGGCGCCGCAGCGCTCGATGCGAACGCGCGCACGGCCGTCTTGCGTAAGCCAGGTGCCGCTTGGATCGGCCGCACCCGCGGCGTTGCCGGGCCCCGCGATCACGATCTGAAAGAGTGCGAGCGCGGTGCGCAGTATCGTCCGGGAAATCAACGTCATCAGCCTCATTTCCAGTTCCTTTCGGGGACGCGGGCGCAGGTTTCCGTTCGCCCCGAACGGCTGCCGCCGCCCGAAACGCCCTGCGCTATTAATCAAACGATATCGTACTATTATACACTTCCGTAGCCGGGCGCAAGCCGGTATGAGAAGGATCTGACGATGCGACCGCGCAGCCGAACAGGCCGCGCGGGCAAATGCCCCGGAGAGAACCAGCTAGATGAATGTCACCAAGGCCAAGCCAGCCAAGACCGTGCGACGACACAGCGGACGGCCGACCAAGGAGCAAGCCGGACAGATCACCGGGCACCTCGTCGACGTGGCGACACGGCTGTTCCTGGAATCGAGTTTTGAGGCGGTCAGCATCGATCTCATCGCGGCGACGGCGCGGGTCTCGAAACAGACCTTCTACACCCGCTTTAATTCCAAGGAGGCGCTGTTCGGGGCTGTCATCCACAAAGGGGTGAACGATCTCCTGGCGCCCGAAGTCACCGAATCCAGCCGAGACGCACCGATCGAAGCAACCCTGATCCGGATCGGCATCGAGCTTTCAAAACGTGCGCTGGCGCCGGCGGCGATCGCGCTGGACCGGCTCATCACCTCAGAAGCGCATCAATTCCCGGAACTGGCCCTCGCCTGCCACGAGAACGCCAATCACGCGCGGGAGCTGATTGCCGACATTTTCTCCAACGCCATGCGCGACGGCCAGATCCGATCAACGACGGATGCACGCTTCGCTGCCGAGCAATTCCTCTACGCGGTGGTCGATGGCCCCGCCCGCAGCGCGATCCTCAGCGGCAAGACCGTCAGGTCAGAAAAGGACCTGCGTGAGCGCGTCACGGCCGCGGTCCAATTGTTTCTGGATGGATGCCGCGACGGGACGGCGCGGTAACTCAGCGGCGCCAGACCTTATCCTCGCTCCAGCCCAGCTCCGCGAACTCGCCTGCGCGCAACGGCGCCTCTTCCGCGGCGAAGAACTCGTCGAGCTGCGGAGGCTTAACACCGGTCGCGCTCAACATCGCATGCGCCTGGCCGCGATGATGAATCTGATGCTGGAACAGATGAAGCAGCAGCCGGTCCATCCGCTCATGTTGAATGCGACTGCCGCGGCGGACGTTGACGATGCGATCGAGATCTTCAGCGCCGAGGTGCTCGACAAAGGCAATCAACCGGCGGTCCATCTCGCCTTGCGCCTCGCGGAGAATGCTGACGGTTTCGCACGGTTCCTGGTTGGCCCAGGCCGCCGGCCCCAATGTGCCGCCTTCCAGGGCGTCGATGTAGAAGCGGTCGATGATCAGGATGTGATTGAGGGTGGCGCGCAGGCTTGGAAAGAAGCCGGTGCGCGGCGCGATGAATTCAGCCTGTGACAGTGCGGCACAGGCGGTCAGCAGGCGGTGATTGGCCCAGCCGTTATTGTAGGCCATCGATCGATACGGAAGCATTGCATCCATCGAGACCTTCTCCTGCCTGATGGCTCAGACCTTGACGAGGCGCACTCGCGTGCCCCAAGGGTCGGCGGTTTCCAGCCCATTGGCAACGGCAGCGACTTCGACGCCGGCCTGACGCAGCCGCTCTTCCTTTGCCGCGAACAAATCTGGCTTCTCGATTTCCAGCGAAAACCAGGCGAGGCCAGTGGCCGCGTCGTCGCGGCGGCCGGCGCCGGCGCTTTGCCAGACGTTGAGACCGAGATGGTGGTGGTAGCGCCCGGAGGACAGGAACGCGGCGCCGCTGCGCGCCCGCGTCGGATCGAAGCCGAGCGTGCCGCGGTAGAAGCCGTCGGCCTTGGCGAGATCGCCGACGCGCAGGTGCATGTGCCCGATGCGCAAGCCGTCGGGCGCCTTTGCATAATCGCTGACGTTGGTATTGGTGAGCGAGACGAGATTGTCGATATCGAGCTGATCGGTTCCCATCGTCACCGTGCCGGCGCTCCATTGCCAGAGCGAGGGATCGCGATCGGCATAGACCTCGATGCCATTACCTTCGGGGTCATCGAGATAGACGGATTCGCTGACGCGGTGATCGGCAAAGCCCGACAGCGGCACGCGGTGGATCGCGGCATTGACCAGCCAGCGCGCGAGATCCTTGCGCGTCGGCATCAGGAACGCGGTGTGATAGAGCCCGGCTGCATTGCGGGCTTCGTTCGCGGCATCCGGGCGCGCCTCGAGCGCGAGCAGCTTGACGCCGCCGGTGCCGAGCACAGCGCCCGTAGCAGAGCGCTCCATCACGGCAAGCCCGAGCACGTCGCGGTAGTAGTCCGCCACGACATCGAGCTTGCGGACCCGAAGCGTCACCATGCCGATCCGCATCGGCGTGCGGTTGGCGAAAGTCGGCCCTCCCCCGCTACCACCTTCCTCGGCGCGCGCCGCGGCTGCAGCGGCCGCAGCGAGTGAGGAGGCGCCGGCGAGATGCAGCAAGGTGCGACGGGTCATATCGAGGTTCATGGTGAGCGTGTTGCCTGTTTTCGGATGGGAATGACGGCGGTCTATCATATTTTCGATCCACGAGCTGCCCGCCATAGGCGGGTTTCGATCACATCTGCGTCGGTGAAACGGCGGGCCTAGGCCGCCCCGAGCGCGCGATAAATCCCGCGCTCGAACTGCCGGTAGGCCACAACCGCCTGCTTGTCGACGAAGGGCAGGATCTGCATCATGATCACACCCGCAATCCGCTTTTTCGGATCGATCCAGTAATAGGTATTGAACAGGCCGGCCCAGGTGAGACTGCCCGCCGCGCGGCCCTCGCGGACCGGATCGACATTGATCATATGGCCGAGCCCCCAGCGCAGATGGACGCCCGGGAAGAAATCCACGTCGTTTGAAAGCGCCGGATTGGCGGTCCTGAGAATTCCTGCTTCGATACTGCCGATCTGGTTGGTCGACATCATTGCTACGGTATCCGGCCGCAACAGGCTTACGCCGCGAAAACGTCCGCCGTTCAGCAACGCCTGCAGCAGGACCAGATAGTCCGGCGCGGTCGAATAGATGCCGCCGCCGCCGGAAAAGGCTGATGTCGGGGCCAGCTTCTCGAACGGTTTCGGGACGAGCTTTCCGCCGGCGTCGCGCACATGCAGGCTGGCCTGACGGGCACGCTGCTGCTCGGTGATGACAAAGCCGGTGTCATTCATGCCGAGCGGGCCGGTGATGTGTTCACTGAAGTAGCGATCGATGGTTTGCCCGCTGGCGATCTCAACCAGCTGGCTGACATTGTCGATACTGCCGCCATAGGCCCATCGTGCGCCCGGCTCGAACATCAGCGGCCGGCGCGGCAGCGCCGGATCGGCCCGCGCCGCTTTCTGGTAGCGAACCACATTTGGATCCCAAAGCGGGTAGCTCAAGCCGGAGGTGTGCGTCAGCAGGTTTCGCAGCGTGATCGGCTTGTGCGCCGGCCGCAGCTGCGGAACGCCCTTGGCATCGAAGCCCGCAAGGACCTGGGGCGCGGCGAGCGTCGGATCGATATTGGCGGCCGGCTCATCCAGTTTCAGTTTGCCGCGTTCGACCAGTTGCAATGCAGCCACCGAGGTCAGCAGTTTGACCATCGAGGCAATACGAAAAACCGTATCTGGTGACATTGGCATTGCGGCCGCGACGTTGCGCGCGCCGAATGCCCCTTGATAGACGATCGACGTCTCGCTCGCGGCCATCGCGACCACGCCGGGTATTTCCCTGGCAGCAACTTTCGCCTGTAGCGCGGCGTCGATCGCATCGCCGGAAACCGGCTTGCGGACAGGTGCGGCAAAGCCGGCAGTAGAAACCAGGCCTGCCGCCGCAAGCCCCCCGCCCCGCAACAACGCATCACGCCGACTGAGCAACCCTGCCATTCGTGGTCCCGAATGCCGCGTGGAGATTCGGCCATTCTAGACTCTTCGGAATTCGTGCGATTGGCAAACTTTTCGCCGTCAGGTCTGGCGTCGGCTAGCCGGACCGTCGTTTCCAAGCAGGGCCGGCGGATACGAACGCGCCTCCCAGCGCCTGAGAGCGATCCTTTAGAATAGATATCCTAGATATCATTTATTGACAGTTTAACATCATTAGTTAGGATGCAAGAATGACGTCTGGTATTGGCTGGGATCCCAACAGGGAGGCAATCCAATGATCACGGCCGCTCAGTTGCGGGCTGCCAGGCTGCTGCTCGGCATCGATCAGCGCCGGCTTGCTCAACTCTCCGGACTCTCCGTGCCTACCATCCAGCGAATGGAGGCGAGCGAAACGATGGTTCGAGGCAATGTCGATTCGCTGGTCAAGTTGATCGCCGCATTCGACGCAGCCGGGATCGAGATGATCGACGAAGGCGCCGTCAGCAACTCTCAGGGACGCGGGGTTCGACTGAAGATGAATTCGGGTTCGGCTAAAACCTATCTGGACAATCAGACAGAGCAAAAATCATCGAGCGGAACGAGGGGCTCCGCCTGATGTCTTCCGTCGCTCTGCAAATGTTATGCGTCGCGGGATTGTTGGGGATCGCCGTGCTCGCGATCATTCTCAGTCGCGCAAAGACCTCCACGACAATCATCTACAGCGCCACCACGGCAGTTTCCCTTGTCGCATTGTTCGGGTCGATCCGCTTTCTGGTCGGCGAGGTCCCGAATGCCTCCGGCCTGACCTTGCCGGTCGGACTACCGTGGCTTGGCGCCCATTTCCGCCTGGATGCGCTGGCGTCGTTTTTTCTTGTTGTGGTCAATCTGGGTGGGGCGTCAGCAAGCCTTTATGGTCTGGGCTACGGGCGCCATGATCCAGCGCCGCATCGCGTGCTGCCCTTCTTTCCTGCCTTTCTGGCCGGCATGAATCTTGTGGTGCTGGCGGACGACGCGTTTTCCTATCTGCTGTGTTGGGAGTTCATGTCGCTGGCGTCCTGGGCGCTGGTCATGGCGCATCACCGCGAGCCGGGCAATGCGAAGGCAGGTTACGTCTATCTGGTCATGGCGAGCTTCGGCACGCTGGCGTTGCTGTTGGCCTTCGGTCTGTTGGCGGGACCGGCGGGAGATTACGGATTCGCGGCCATTCGTGCGACCCACCATACGCCTTACGTGGCCACACTGGTATTGATCCTGATGTTGCTCGGAGCCGGCTCAAAGGCCGGCCTTGTGCCGTTGCACGTCTGGCTGCCGCTCGCACATCCCGCAGCACCAAGCCACGTTTCGGCGCTGATGAGCGGCGTCATGACCAAGGTGGCGATCTACGGCTTCATTCGCGTCATATTCGATCTGCTGGGGCAGCCAACATGGTCGGCGAGCGTAGTCGTGCTTTTCCTCGGCGGCATCACCGCCGTCATGGGGATTCTCTACGCCTTGATGGAAAAGGACCTTAAGCGCCTGCTGGCCTATAGCACAATTGAGAATATTGGCGTCATCTTCGCAAGCCTCGGCCTTGCCCTGGCCTTTCAGGCCAATGGGCTGAAGCTGGCGGCAGCGCTGGCCTTCACCGCGGCGCTGTTTCACGTGCTCAACCACTCCTTCTTCAAGAGCCTGCTGTTTTTCGGAGCCGGCGCCGTCCTGACTGCGACCGGCGAGCGGGACATGGACAAGCTCGGCGGTCTCATCCATCGCATGCCGTTCACCAGCTTCGTCGTTCTCGTGGGCTGCGTCGCGATCTCGGCGCTTCCGCCTTTCAACGGCTTCGTTTCGGAATGGCTGATGTTCCAGGCCGTGCTGCAAAGCCCGGAGTTGCCGCAATGGGCACTGAAGATCATGGTGCCTGCGGTTGGCGCCCTGCTCGCATTGGCCGCCGCATTGGCCGCGGCGTGCTTCGTCAAGGCGTTCGGCGTGACATTTCTCGGCCGACCGCGCAGTACGGCGGCGGAAACCGCCCAAGAGGTCGATCGCTACTCGCTGTCGGCCATGTTCATCCTTGCCGCACTTTGCCTGCTCGCCGGGATCCTGCCGGGACTGGTGATCGATGCGCTTTCGCCGATCACGATCGATATCCTCGGTGGCCGCATGCCGATCCAGGCCAATGAACCCTGGCTTTCGATCGTGCCGATAGCGGAGAGCCGCAGCTCATACAACGGATTGCTGGTGATGATGTTCATCACGATATCCGCTTCCCTTTCCGTCTTCGCGATCCATCGCTTCGCCTCGCACGCGCTGCGGCGGGGACCCGCGTGGGGCTGCGGTTTTTCGGACCCTGCGCCAGCGGCGCAGTATTCGGCTGGAAGCTTCGCGCAGCCGATCCGCCGGGTTTTCGGCACACTCGTGTTCCGCGCCCGCGACCATGTCGACATGCCCGCGCCCGGAAATGTCAGGCCGGCGCGGCTCAGGATCGAATTGCACGATCTGGTCTGGGAGGGAATCTATGAACCGATCGTGGGCGCGGTCGGCTTTTCTTCCGACCGGCTCAACCGCCTGCAATTCTTGACCATCCGGCGATACCTCAGTCTCGTCTTTGCCACCCTCGTCACGCTGCTTCTGGTGCTCGCGATATGGTCATGATCTCGGACATCATCGTGCAGGGTGTGCAGATGCTTCTGGTGCTGCTGCTTGCGCCGCTTCTGACCGGCTTCGTGCGCAAGATCAAGGCGAGGCTGGTGCGCCGCCAGGGCGCCTCGGTCTTTCAGCCCTATCGCGATCTGCTGCGCCTGCTTCGCAAGGAGGTGGTGCTGGCCGAGAACGCCTCGTGGCTGTTCCGCGTGACACCCTATGTGACCTTTGCCGCGATCTGGGTCGCCGCCGCTTTGGTGCCGACCTTTGCGACAGGCCTGTTGTTCAACTGGACGGCCGACCTGATCGCCATCGTTGCGCTGCTCGGAAGCGCGCGCTTCTTTCTGGCGCTTGCCGGAATGGACGTGGGCACCAGCTTTGGCGGCATCGGCTCCAGCCGCGAAGTGATGATCGCAGCCCTCGCCGAGCCCGCGATGCTGCTGGTTTTCTTTTGCATTGCGCTGGTTGCCGGCTCGACCCAGCTTTCGACAGTAGCCAATTTTATGGCCTCGTCCTACGTCGGACTGCGGGTATCATTGGGAATGGCGGTTATCGCACTCATCATGGTGGCGCTGGCCGAAAACGCGCGCATCCCGATCGACAATCCCACCACTCACCTGGAGCTCACCATGGTGCATGAGGCGATGGTGCTCGAATATTCCGGCCGCCATCTCGCGATGATCGAATTCGGCGCGTTTCTCAAGCTCTTGCTCTACATCTCGCTGATCGCCTGCGTGTTCTTGCCCTGGAAGATCGCCCTGTTTGGCACAGGCCCGCTCGCCTACGCCGTCGGCGCCGGTGCCTACGTCGTCAAACTGGCCGCCGCTGGCTTCTTCCTTGCACTGTTCGAGACCGCCACCGCCAAAATGAGGGTCTTCCGCATTCCGCAATTTCTTGGAGCCGCGCTCATGCTGGGCTTGCTCGGTACGCTTCTCCTGTTCGTGTCGAGGAGTTTCTGATGCAGATGCAAAGCCTCGCCTTCGACATCTCGCATACGCTGGCCGGCGGCCTCGTCCTGATCAGCTTCATGATGTTGTACCAGGACAGACTTTATTCGCTGCTCAACATCTTTGCACTCCACGCCGTGGTGCTCGCACTTTCCGTCGCTTGGCAGGCCTACGTCCAGGACGCGCCTCATCTCTACATCACGGCGGTCATCGCCCTTGTCTTCAAGGCAATCGTCATTCCGGTGGCATTGCATCGTATCGTCAAGCAGCTTGGCATTCATCGCGACATCGAGTCAGCCGTGGGCATCGGCCTGACCATGCTGGCCGGGATGGCATTAGTCGCCCTCTCCCTGGTCCTGATGCTGCGGGTCACCGCCGACGCCGATCCCCTGGCCCGCGAAGATCTCGCCTTCGCATTGTCGGTCGTGCTTCTCGGACTACTGGTCATGGTGACGCGGCGCAATGCCGTCAGTCAGGTCGTCGGATTCATGTCGCTCGAGAACGGACTGGTGCTGGCGGCGACCGGCGCCAAGGGCATGCCGCTGGTCGTCGAAATCAGCGTCGCCTTCTCGATCCTGATCGCTTTCATCGTTATCGGAATCTTCCTGTTCCGGATCCGCGAACGCTTCGATTCCGTTGATGTCTCCGCCCTCGACGATTACCGGGGCGAGCACAGATGAGCATCGCTTCCTTCGACCCCGTGGCGGCGGTCCTGTTGATCCCGATCGTTTCGGCGGCGCTGCTTGCCATGCTGCCCGGCTACCGGCTGACGGCGAGGCTGAACGTTGTTGCCAGCTTGTTGACCTTCGTTTCGGCGCTCTCGTTGTTCGTCACCGAACGACCGCAGCCGGGGCCGTACGTGCTGGTCGACGATCTCAATATCGTCTTCATCGTGCTCAACACTTTCGTGGGCTTCACGACCAGCATCTTCAGCGCGAGCTACATCGCCCACGAACTCGAAACCGGCAGGTTGACACCGGTGTACCTGCGTTTCTACCACGCCATGTACCAGACCATGATGTTCGGCATGAATCTGGCTTTCGTGTCGAACAATATCGGCTTGATGTGGGTCGCGGTGGAAATCGCGACACTCACCACCGTGCTGATGGTCGGGATCTATCGCACGCACGCGGCCCTGGAAGCGGCGTGGAAATATTTCATCCTCGGCAGCGTCGGAATTGCGTTCGCCCTGTTCGGCACGATCCTCGTCTACATGGCGGCGCGTCCGATCGTGGGCGAAGGCCAGGACGGCATGATCTGGACACTGTTGATCCGGCATGCGGCGGCCTTCGATCCCG
Organism: Bradyrhizobium sp. AUGA SZCCT0431; assembly: GCF_018131065.1. Classification (NCBI taxonomy): domain Bacteria; kingdom Pseudomonadati; phylum Pseudomonadota; class Alphaproteobacteria; order Hyphomicrobiales; family Nitrobacteraceae; genus Bradyrhizobium; species Bradyrhizobium sp. AUGA SZCCT0431. The sequence continues at coordinate 28,055 of NZ_JAFCLR010000021.1, forward strand.
CCCTTCTCAATGTCGCTTTCATTTTCCTGTTTCTCGGCTACGGAACCAAGGTCGGCCTCGCGCCGCTGCACGCCTGGTTGCCGGACGCCCACGCCGAAGGTCCAACCCCGATATCGGCCGTGCTGTCGGGCCTGCTCCTGAACGTCGCGCTTTATGCGCTGCTGCGCTTCAAGATATTGCTTGCCGTCAATCCTCACGCGATTGCTCCGGGCCCACTGATGGTGACGATGGGCCTCGTGTCGTTGATCTTCGCGGCATTCATGCTGTACCGCCGGCGGGACATCAAACGACTGTTCGCCTACTCCTCGATCGAGCACATGGGCATCATCGTCTTTGCGTTCGGAATGGGTGGCCCGCTTGCCAATTTTGCCGGGCTGTTGCACATGGTCATGCACAGCCTGACCAAGTCGGCGATCTTCTACGCCGTCGGCCATATCTCGCAGATCAAGGGCACGCAGCGGATCAATCGGATCCGGGGCTTGACGGTGACCCATCCGGCGCTTGGCTGGGGTTTCGTGGTGGGCGTCGTCGCGATCGCCGGTTTGCCGCCGCTCGGTATCTTCATGAGCGAATTCCTCATCGTGAGTTCGACCTTCGCGCGGCAGCCCCTTCTCGCAATCGCGCTGGTGTTCGGGCTTCTGCTCGCCTTTGGCGCGTTGACGTTGCGCCTGACGAGCGTCGCATTCGGCGAACCTCGCGGCGGCACGGCGTCTGCGGAGGCCTCCTACGTGCCGATGTTTGCGCATCTCGCACTGGTTCTGGGCGCGGGAATCTATCTTCCCGCACCGCTCGTCGTCTGGTTCCAGCACGTGGCGCGTCTTCTTGGATGATTGAGGGATGAACGGGATATGCCATCGCTGATCGATCTGATGCTGGAAGGCCGCAAAATCCCGCAGCACATGCCTTGGCCACGCACCGTGGTCGATGCTTCCGTTTGGGCGTTTGCCGCCAACGAGCTGGCACAGGGGCGCTGGAGCCTGCTCGGCCTTTGGGGTGAAGCCTCGGCGGTACACATGGCGATCATCGACCGCGACACGACGGAAATCGCGGTCGTCAGCCTCGATTGCCCCAATCGCGTTTATCCCTCAGTCAGCAAGCACCACCCGCCGGCGCTTCGATTGGAGCGTACCGTCAACGACCTGTTCGGATTATCCGCGGAAGACTTGCCCGACACCCGCCGCTGGCTCGATCACAACCGTTGGGGCGTACGGTTCCCGCTTGGAGATCGCATCGACGCCTTGTCGATGACGGCGCCCTACCGTTTTCTGCCGGTGGAAGGCGATGGCGTGCATCAGATTGCGGTCGGGCCCGTGCATGCAGGCATCATCGAGCCCGGACATTTCCGCTTTTCCGCCAGCGGGGAAACCGTGGTGCGGCTGGAACAGCGGCTGGGATATACCCACAAGGGTATCGAGGGGCTGATGCGAGGCGCACCTATCGAGCGCGCCGCTCAATTGGCCGGACGCGTATCGGGCGACAGCACCGTCGCCTATGCCTACGCCTTTTCGAGGGCCGTCGAGGCAGCGCTGCAACTTGTCGTTCCGGATCGCGCGGTCTGGCTGCGGGCGCTGCTTGCGGAACTCGAACGGCTCGCCAACCATCTCGGCGACATCGGCGCGATCTGCAATGACGCGTCCTTCGGCTTGATGCAGGCCCATTGCAACGTGCTGCGCGAGGACCTTCTGCGCGCGGCGAACAGCGCCTTTGGTCACCGCCTGATGCGGGACGTCATCGTTCCCGGTGGATTGGCTCGCGATCTCGACGCCAAGGGACAAGCAGCCATCCGTACGGCGCTCGATAATATCAACGTTCGATTTCCCGAATTGATCGAACTTTACGACAACACCGCGTCGCTTCAGGATCGTACCGTCGGTACCGGCATCGTCACTGCTACGCTGGCAAAACAGTACGGTGCCGGAGGGTATGTGGGGCGCGCGTCCGGGCGCGTGTTCGACGCCCGCCGGGCTCCGGGCTATCCGCCCTATGACGATCTGCGCTTCGAGGTACCGGTGCTCGAGGAGGGTGACGTCAACGCCCGCGTCTGGATTCGGATTCGGGAAGTCGAGCAGAGCCTTTCCCTGGCCAGCCAGATTCTGGACCGCCTTCCCGACGGCCCGCTAAGCGGGTCGGTCGGTGCCGAAGCCGGACCGCGCGAGGGGATGGCGTTGGTCGAAGGTTTCAGGGGCGACGTCATGGTCTGGCTCCGGCTCGACAGCGGCCGGGTCGAACGCTGCCACCTTCGCGATCCATCATGGTTCCAATGGCCGCTGCTCGAAGCTGCCATTGAAGACAACATCGTCGCCGACTTCCCCCTCTGCAACAAATCGTTCAACTGTTCCTATTCCGGGCAGGATCTGTAGGAGAAGACGATGCGCAAACTTCTCTTTCAAAGTTTCTTCCAGAGGCCGCTCACGGAGCAGGCCCCCACCCTGGATGAGACAGCAGTCGAGGAACTCGCCGCTGCGCTTCAGCGCACCACACGGCGGCGCCTCGGCCGAAGCCTCTCGATCCGCGAAATAGATGCCGGGTCATGTAACGGGTGTGAGCTGGAGATCCATGCGCTGAACAATGCCTATTACGACGTCGAACGTTTCGGTATCCGGTTCGTCGCCTCGCCACGCCACGCCGACGTTCTGATGGTCACGGGGCCCGTGACCAAAAACATGCGCGATGCCCTGGAACGAACTTATCATGCGACCCCGGACCCGAAATGGGTCATTGCCCTGGGAGATTGCGCAAGGGATGGCGGATGTTTCGCCGGCAGCTACGCGGTGGTCGGAGGGGTCTCGCAAATCATCCCCGTCGATCTTCATGTTCCCGGCTGCCCGCCGCCGCCCGTTACGATCCTGCAGGGACTTCTCTCCTTGCTCGATCGAACGGCCAAAAGCGCCAATTCGACTTGAGTCTCCGGAGACCATTTCGGTTATTCCAAGCGGGCTTGGTCGCGGGATGCATTCAAATTGCCATCGTCTTCGTGATGACGCCGTTAGTGATCCTTTTCGCGCAATACCGCGACAATGATTTCAGCGCGTCCGGTCGCGACCCAGCGGTCTCGTTGATCTCGTTGCTGCCATTGATCTACGTGGTGTTAGCCGCAGGCGTGGCTCTGACAAAGCACCGCTATGCTAGATCGACAACCACGCGAATCCGCCACGCTTCGCATCTCAAGTCGTCTTCCGAGCCGGATCGCTTGGCCGGCACGCTCGCGATTTGCCTTTTTTTGGCCTCTCTCGGATGCGCGTCGCTTGCGCTGCAGCCGCCTCCCGCCATCCTTGTGGCGATGAACTGGCATTTTGGCCCGCACGCGGCCGCGCCCTTGCTGTGGTCGGCACTGATGAGCGTCTGCGTGGCCAGCTTCGGAGCAAACGCGTATGCCGCAACCGACGCCGCGTATTGATTTTCGAAATGCCCTCTGAACGCCTCGAGACGCCAAAATCCGCCGCCTGCAAGAAGGTTTTTCCCAGGCGTCTTCCTCGATCAGGAAATTCGTCGTTCGAGAACCAGTTTGGTCATCGAGTCCGTTCCAAAGTCCGCGGCAGCGAAGGTTTGGACGGCTTTATGTTCTTCATCTTCGGCTTCGTTACGTGTTCCCTGAGGCGAACCCCGCGGCCACCGGCCGAACTCGCAATACCCGGATTGATCAATTCGATCCCCGCATTCTCCAGTGCTGAAATCAACTTCATCAGGGAATCGACGTTCCCGCGGACAACGCCGTCGCTCGCTTCCATGCGTTGGATGGTGGGGACCGAAAGATCTGCAAGGTCGGCAGTTTGCCGCTGATCTATGTTCAGGAGCGCACGGGCCGCCCTGAGTTGGTTGGCCGTAATCATGAGATGGCGGTCTCCAGTGAGATGGGCATCAAAATATGTCTACACCGCACTAATTACCGCTTCAAGCATCAATTTAGATGCAAAATATATCACACGCGAGTTCGAGCCATCGGAACGAATCTGGCTATCCGGGCCTTTTACCGAATTATTGCGCAAGGAGTGCGCTGTTCCGAAACAGTTGGCGTACTGCACGCAACATGATAAGGGATGTTTAGTACATGTATTCTAAGGCTTGAATCTTAATCTGGTTTTTCGACGTGAAGTTGCTGGGACGTTATCAAGGAAGGAACGGGCAGATCGAGATCGTAGAATGCTCGTGGGACGGCACGCGCGTATACTTCGAACAAGGCGTGAGACAAAGCCAGGCAACGCCCGATGGCGAAAGCGTCTTCACCTATGTCAAGCTCATGGACGAGCTTCTGTCCCGCTCCGAACAAATCCTGGTTTTGGGCTGCGGCGGGGGAACTCTTGCAACAAGGCTGTGGCGTCTCGGCAAGACCTTGACCATCGTCGACAACAACCCGATCAGTTTCGTGCTTGCACACAAGTTTTTCGACCTGCCGGACGATTTGCCCTGTGTCGTCTCCGACTTTCGGAAATTTGTATTCGATGACCGCGGGTACTACGACGGCATCGCGATCGACGTCGGAGGACCGGGATTTCTGTTCTCTGAGGAGTTCGATGCCGAGACCTGCGACGCCATCCGCTCCCGCCTGGCACCGGGTGGCCGGATCGTGATGAATGTGACGGTGGCAAACGACATTGATCCGACGCCCGACCGGATCGCCGCTCGGCTTGCCGGCGAGGAAATGCGGACATGGATCGTTGACGAACAAGGCATCGAGGACCGCAATGCGGTGATCGCCTGCATGCCCGAGAGGACGCTTGGTTCACGGGCGGCGCTCGATCGCGTAATGCGCCACAGCCATGAACGCTGGGCCATCCGCCGAGGAAGATTGCGAAGCCGCGATCTCACCTGCGGATCTCGCTGATATTGCAACGTCCGGCGACGAAGCCCAGCCGAGCAGGCCTACGGCAGCTTGTCGTATACCCCGCAAGCCCGGCCGACCGACCTATTTCCACTTCGCCAGATAGAAGCGCGGCAGCTCGTCCGGATAGGGGGTGAAGTCGAGCTGCTTGGAATAGCCGTAGGTCGTCACATAGGTGTGCAGCGGCGCGAAATAGGCCTGCTGGGTGATGCGCTGGATCGCGGCCGAATAGGCCTTGTTGCGCGCTTCAGCGTCATTGGTCGATCCGCCCTCGATCAGCCATTTCTGCACGTCCGGATCGCGCGCATAATCGTCGGCGCCGCCGTCAAAGAAGTTCGGCAGGAAGGCCGAGACGTCATTGATCGAATAGCTGCCCCAGGTGCCGAGATAGGCGCGCAGTTCCCCTGCCTTCGCGCGCTGTATCAGCGCGCCGACCTGGAGCTGGTTGAGCTTGGCGCGGATGCCGACCGCCATCAGATAGTTCTGAATCGCCGAGCCCCATTGCGGCAATATATAGCTGGCCAGATCGACTTCGAAGCCATCCGGATAGCCGGCTTCCGCGAGCAGCTGCTTCGCCTTGGCGGGATTGTAGTCGTAAAGCGTCGCGGCCTCGCCGTTGCAGCCGAATTGAGTCGGGAAGCAGGGAGCCCCCGGAACGCGGCTTCCGCCGGTGACGAGCTTGTCGGCAATCGTCTGCCGGTCGATCGCGTGCCAGATCGCCTGGCGCACCTTGAGCTTGGTCAAAGGATTGTCGGCGCCGGTGCGGCCGGCGGCGTCGAGCACGAGATAGCCTACCCGCATTGACTCCTTGCGCACGGCCGCCAGATTCGGGAACTTGTTGACGCTATCGAACTGGTCGGGGTTCAGATTCCAGATCCAGTCCGCACGACCGGAGAGCAGTTCGGTCATTTCGGTGGCGGCATCCGGCACGAAGCGCACGCTCATCTTCTTGATCGCGGCTTTACCCTTGGGGCTGCCGGCCCAATAATCCTCGAAGCGTTCGAAGTCGATGGAGACGCCCGACTCGACCTTGGTCATCTTGTAGGGGCCGGCGCCGACCGGCGCCTTGGCATAGGCTTCCGCACCGACCTTCTCGCGATAGGCCTTGGGGTAGATCGGGACAACCATCGCGAAATAATCCAGCGCCGCCGGCGTCGGCCGCTTGAGTTTGACGCGAACCGACATGTCGCCGGTCTTCTCTGCCTTGTCGATCCAGTTGTAGTTCGCCGGGGTCGACACCTTGCTCGCGGGATCGGATATGAGATTGAGCGTGTAGACGACGTCATCGGCGGTGAACGCGCTGCCGTCGTGGAATTTGACGCCGGGCCTGAGCGTAAACTCGATCGTGGTCGTATCCGGCAGCTTCCACTCGGTGGCGAGCAGCGGCTCGACCTTGAAGGTTTCGGGGTTGCGGTAGACCAACCCGTCCCAGCCCTGGTGGTGCATCACCACGCCGGTGCGCTCGTTGTTATAGTAGGGGTCGATGTTCGACAACGCGGCGCGCATCGTGATCCGCAACGTGTCGGCGGACTTCTGCGCCAGCGCCGGGGAAGCGCCGGCACCGACCAGTGCCGCCGCGAGGATCGCCGCACCAAATCTCAATTGCACGCCCATGCCGTCCTCCTTTGGTTCCGATCGCAAGACCGATTTCAAGCACACTCTATGCCAGATGGCACTCTACCATTCCCTGGGGCGCGCGGGCCATGGGCGTTGGTGCCACACGGCGGCAGCGTTCGACGGCGATGCCGCAGCGCGGATTGAACCGGCAGCCCGGGGGAATATTGGCCGGATCCGGCATGGCGTCGCCGAGGCCGATATCGGGCACGCCCCGGCCCGGCTCCGGCGTCAGCACGCTTTGCAGCAACGCCTGCGTGTAGGGATGACCGGGCGCACGAAACAGTGCGTCGGTTTCGTTGCGCTCGACGAAACGACCGAGATACATCACCGCGACCTCGCTCGCGACATGCTCCACGACAGCCAGATTGTGGCTGATGAATAGATAGGTGAGTCCGAGATCGCGGCGCAGATCGGCGAGCAGGTTGAGGATTTGCGCCTGCACGGAAACGTCGAGCGCGCTGGTCGGCTCGTCGCAGATCACGATCCGCGGCTCGAGCACCAGCGCACGGGCAATCGCCGCCCGCTGGCGTTGCCCGCCGGAGAGTTGCGAGGGCATGCGCTCGCCCATCGCCGCCGAAAGCCCGACGCGTTCGAGAATTTGAGCGACCCGGCGCTCGATTTCCGCGCGTGAGAAGGTGCCCTGGGCGGTCAATGGCAGCGCGACGATGTCCTTGATGCGGTGCCGCGGATTGAGCGAGGCGAACGGATCCTGGAAGACCGGCTGGATCAATCGCGCCCGCGCCTTTCGGTCGAGATCGAACAGGCGCTTGCCGTCGACCAGCACGGTCCCCGCCGTCGGCTTCAGCAGCCCGAGGATCAGCCGCGCGAGGGTGGATTTCCCGCAGCCGGATTCGCCGACAATGCCGAGCACGCTGCCCGCCGGCACGCTGAAGGTAACGTCGTCGACCGCGATCACGCGTTTTTCCGCTGCGAACCAGCCGGCGTTGACCCGGAACTCGCACCGCAAATTCTGGACTTCGATCGCGACGCTCATGCGGGCTGCGGCTCCGAGAATTCCGGTGCGAGCCGGCAAAGATAGTCGTGCGCGCCACCTGCCTGGCGGCGCGGAATCTCGCGTTCGCAGCTGGCATCGGCATGGGAACAGCGCGAGCGGAACGCGCAGCCTGCAAAGCCGGGTCCGATCGCCGGCACCACGCCCGGGATCGAGCCGAGCGGCCGGTCGCGCTGCACCCGGCCCGGCACCGGCACGCAGGACAGCAGTCCGCGCGTATAGGGGTGTTGGGGGCTGCGGAACAATTCCGCGGTCGGTGCGCGCTCGACCACCTCGCCCGCATACATCACCGACACCCGGTCGGCGACGCGGGCGACGATGCCGAGGTCATGGGTGATCAGCAGGATCGCAAGGCCGAGCTCGCGCTTCAAGGTCGCCAGCAGCCGCAGGATCTGGGCCTGCACGGTAACGTCGAGCGCGGTGGTCGGCTCGTCGGCGACCAGCAGTTCGGGATCGCACATCAACGCCATCGCGATCATGACGCGCTGTCGCAAGCCGCCGGAAAGCTGGTGCGGGAACTGGCCGAGCCGCATCTCCGGCGCGGTGATACCGACGCGGCCCATCAGTTCGACCGCGCGCTCGAGCGCGGCGGTGCGCGAGCCGCCCTTGTGGCGGGTCAGCACCTCAGCCATTTGCGAGCCGATCGTAAAGGCCGGGTTGAGGCTGGTCATCGGCTCCTGGAAGATCATCGAGATCCGATTGCCGCGCAGGCGCGCCATCTCGCGGTCGGACAGCGAAAGCAGATCCGTGCCGGCAAAGCTCATGCGTTTGGCGGAGCGCCGGCCACCGCGCGCGAGCAGGTTCATGATCGACAGCGCGGTCACCGATTTGCCGCAGCCGGATTCGCCGACCAGGCAATGGGTCTCGCCCTTCTCGACCTGCAACGAGGCGCCGCGTACCGCCGCGCTGCGGCCGCCGAACATCACTTCGAGATCCTCGATGTCAAGCAATGCGCTCATCGCGACCGCTCCGAGCCGAGCAGATTGCGCAATCCGTCGCCGACCAGGTTGATGCCGAGCACCAGGACGAACAGCGCGACACCGGGCACCATGATCACCCAGGCCGAAAAGAACATGTAATCCTTGCCCTCGGCGATCATCAGACCCCAGGACGGCAGCGGCGGCGGCACGCCGAGGCCGAGGAACGACAGCGCGGCCTCGAGCAGGATCGCGAGCGCCATTTCCAATGTTGCCACCACGGCAAGATGGCTCGCGATGTTCGGCAGGATCTCCTTGATCAGCAAATGCGGGGTCGAGGCGCCGGCGCAGCGGGCGGCGTTGACGTAATCGAGGCTGCGAATCTGCATCGTGGTCGCGCGCGCCACCACTGCGAAACGGTCCCACAACAGAAGCCCGAGGGTCGCGACCACGAGGCCAAGGCCCGAACCCATCAGCCCCACGACTGCGAGCGCGACCAGCACCACCGGGATCGACAGCCGCGTGGTGATGGCGAACAGCACGGCGTCGTCGATGCGGCCGCCGAAGAAGCCGCCGAGCACGCCGAGCGTGATGCCGATCAGTCCCGACGTGATGACCGTCATGATGCCGATCAGCAGCGAAATGCGCGCGCCGTACACCAGCCGCGCCAGATAATCGCGGCCGAGTTGATCGGTGCCGAGCAGATGCCCGGCCTGGGTGCCCTCCATCCAGAATGGCGGCTTGAGGCGGTTGCCGAGGTCCTGGGTGAAGGGATCATGCGGCACCAGCTGATTGCCGATGATCGCGGCCACCGCGATGATGCCGACGATGACGATCCCGACCGTGAAGCCGGCCACGCCGACCCGCGACGTCAGCGGCGCATGGATTGCAATCGGTTCGCTCATCCGGTCCGGAGCCTCGGATCAAGCAGCGCATTGAGGATGTCGGAAAGCAGCGTGAGGCCGATATAGATCGCCGCCAGCACCAGCACCACTGCCTGCACGACAGGAAAATCATTCTTGGCGATGCTCTCCCAGCCAAGATAGCCGACGCCATGCAGCGCAAACACCGTTTCGATAACGATCGAGCCGCCAAGCATGAAGCCAAGCTGGACGGCGGCGATCGACACCACAGGGATCGCGGCATTGCGCAGCGCGTGCTTGAAGATGATGCGCGCGCGCGACAGGCCCTTGGCGCGCGCGGTGCGGATGTAGTCGGACGCCATCGCCTCGATCATGCCGGAGCGGGTCAGCCGCGTCAGCGCCGGGATTGCCGTAAAAGCGAGCACGATGCCCGGCATCACGAAGTGCTGCCAGGTTCCGGTGCCTGAAATCGGCAGGATGCCGAGATTGAGACCGAGCACGATCATCAGGATCAAGGCGAGCCAGAAGCTCGGGATCGCCTGCCCCACCATCGTGAACATGGTGACACCGCGGTCGAGCCAGGTGTTCTCGCGGACCGCCGCGAGGATGCCGAGCGGGATCGAGATGATCAAGGCCAGGCTCAGGCCCACGAGGCCGAGTGTCAGGGTGATGGGCAGGCGCCGCGCGATCAGGTTGGAGACGCTGTCCTTGAAGAAGTAGCTCTGGCCGAAATCGCCGACCATGGCCCGGCCGACCCAGGAGAAGAACTGGACGTAGAGCGGACGATCGAGGCCGTAGGCCTTGCGAATGATTTCGACGTCGGCCTGCGTCGCGGAAGGCCCGGCGATTGAAATGGCAAGGTCGCCCGACAGCCGCGTCAGCATGAATGCAAGCGTCATCACCGTGAGCGCGACCAGGAGGCCGAGACCGAGACGCCGGGCAATCAGAAGCAGCATCGAGAAGTCCAATACCGAAACGCAACGAGAGTGTTCAGGTCGGTGTCCCCTACCCGAAGCGACCGCACGGTGTCATCAAACAGACCCTCCATGCAAGAGCACGACTTGCCACATGCAAGAGCCGCGCCGCGGCCACGAGCAAGAGCCGCGCCGCGCGCGGGTTTCTGGATGCAGGCCTCGCCCCGGGGGTAGCTTCAAGCGTTGCGTACGCACGCAAAACGTCGGCTTGATTTGAGACGTTCAGGCGACCTCCGGGCTCATCAACGTCTCCAGCTTCGCCTTCAAAACCGCGCCGTCGGCGCACTGGCGCAGCGGTGGACGCACCCGCAGCCAGCCGGCGTCGCCGCTCTGCGCGGCGAGAATTGCCTTCAAGGTCGAGGGGAACGACGGCCCGCTCGCCACGACGTCGATGGCGGCCTGCATGCGCGCTTCCGTCCCCGCGCCGTTGATCATGGCCTGAACCAGGCCAGGCACGACATTGCCCATTCCGCAGATCGTGCCGGCGCCGCCGGCTGCGATGGCGCGGGCGATATCGGTTTCGTTGCCGACCGTAATCGCAAGCTCGGGCGCGGCGGCACGAAACGCCTGGAATTGCCTGAAGTCGCCGCTTGAGTCCTTGAGACCAGCGACGACAACGCCGTAGCGCTTGCGCAGACTGGCCGCCACCGCGACCGGCACGGCGACGCCGGACACCTGCGGGATATGATAGAGCGTGGCGCGAAGGCGGTCGTCAGCCACGGCATCGAAAATCGCGGCGAACGCATCCTCGATTCCCTCAGGCGTGACGTCACGGTCGAAATAGGGCGGCAGGATCAGGACATGGTTCAATCCCAGGCTCAGCGCCGAACGCGCCAGTGCAATGCTGTCGGTGATGGCGGGAAAACCGCCGCCAAGCCCGATGCGCGACGACGCCACGCCGGCCTTGAGCAACGCCTCGACGGTCGCGATCCGCTCGGCCACACCGAATGAGGTGCCCTCGCCGGTGGTGCCGAACAGCACGACGCCGTCGACGCCTTTTTTGAAGAGGTTGAGGGCGTGCCCCGCCAGCTTCGCGTGATCCACGGCCCCACTGGCCGTCAGCGGTGTGGGCGCAGCCGCCCAAAACCCGCGAATTGCTGCTGTCATGACCTCTCCCATTGCATCTGGACGCCTCAAGCGGCCTTCTTGACTTCTGTTGTACCTTACATACAAGAACACCTCAACTCGGTATTGAGCAGGCCGCGCTGCCAAAAACGCATGGACGCGCGACGGATCAACAAAGGCTCCGCCATGGATGCGATGACGCGACCCGAACGACCGCTGGAGCTGCTGAGCGGCTTGCGGCTCAAACTCGGCCCGCAGGCGGTGCTGACCGGCGCCGAAATTCCCGCCCGAAATTGCAACGACTGGAGCGCGAGCCTGCCGCAAACACCGATCGCGGTGGTTCGGCCGCTGGACGCGGCCGGCGTATCTGAGGCGATCGCGACATGCCGCAAGGCGCAGCTGCCATTCGTGCCGCAAGGCGGATTGACCGGCCTGTGCGGCGGTGCTTCTCCGGAACCGGGCTGGGTCGCCATTTCGCTGGAGCGAATGGTCGGCATTGAAGAGATCGATCGCGCCAGCGCGACCATGACGGCGAAGGCCGGCACGCCGCTGGAGACGATTCAAAAGGCCGCGGATGAAGCCGGCTTCTTCTTTCCGCTCGATTTGGGATCGCGCGGCTCCTGCGCGATCGGCGGCAATCTTTCCACCAATGCCGGCGGCAATCGCGTCATCCGTTACGGCATGACGCGCGAACTGGTGCTTGGCCTCGAAGTGGTGCTGCCGGACGGCACCATCGTCACCAACCTCAACAAGCTCCTGAAGAACAATGCCGGCTACGATCTGAAGCATCTCTTCATCGGCTCGGAAGGCACGCTCGGCATCATCACCCGCGTCGTATTGCGGCTGTTTCCGAAACCGCGCTCGACCATGGCGGCGCTCTGCGCAGTGGCTGACTATCCTGCGGTGCTGGCGCTGCTCGACGCGGCGCGTGGCGGGCTCGGTCCGCTGCTGTCGGCGTTCGAAGTGATGTGGCCGGACTATTGGGAGGTGATTACGGCGCGGGCCGACGTGCGCTCGCCGGTCGGCACCGGTCATGGTCTCTATGTGCTGGTGGAGGCGCAAGGCACCGATGAGAGCATCGATGCGCCGCAGTTCGAAGCATGGCTCGAAGACCTGATGGCGCGCGGACTGCTGCTGGACGCCGCCGTCTCGCAATCGGTGGCGCAGACCAAGGCGTTCTGGGCGGTGCGCGACATCTGTTCGGAATTCGGCCAAGTGCTCGGCCCGCACATTTCCTACGATATCGGGCTTGCGGTGGCGCGGATGGATGAGTTCGTCAGCCGCTGCAAGGCCGCACTGGCCAGCGGCATCGCCGGATGCGAGAGCGTCTATTACGGCCATATCGGCGACGGCAATCTGCATCTGGTGTCCTGGGTCGCAGGCCTGCCGGTCGAGCGCCAGCCGAAGGAAGCAATGGACGCGATCATCTACGGCCTGGTGCGCGACATGGGCGGCAGCGTCTCCGCCGAACACGGCATCGGCACGATGAAGAAGAAATGGCTCGGCCATGCGCGCAGCGAAGCGGAGATCGCGCTGATGCGCACGCTGAAGGCGGCGCTCGATCCCGATCATTTGCTCAATCCCGGAAAGGTGATCTGATCGAGGCGGAGGCAAGAGAGCCCATGAAATCGCTCAAGCTCGATGCACCAAAGTCGCTATCGCAGCGGGTCATGCTGCGGCTGCGTCAGGCCATCATCGATGGCGAATTCGGACTGGGTGCGGTCATTTCCGAAGAGATGATCGCGCAATCGTTCGGCGTCAGCAGAACGCCGGTGCGGGAAGCGATGGGTCTCCTGCAGTCGCAGGGGCTCGTGGTGATAAGGCCGCAGGTCGGCAGCTTTGTCTTTACCCCGAGCGCTGCCGACATCTCGGCGCTTTGCGCGTTCAGGATTATCATCGAGCCCAAGGCCGCCGATCTCGCCTATCGTTATGACCGCGCCGGCGCGGTCGCGGCGATGCAGTCCGCGATCTCGGAGATGGAGCAGGCGCTGAAGGCGAAGGACAACGTCGCCTATGGGCGAGCGGATACCGCGCTGCATGAGGCCTTCTTCGCGCACTGCGGCAATCGCTATCTTGTCGAGTCCTATCAACTGGTATCGGGACGCGTGGCCGCGCTGCGCACCAATTTGAGCGCACCGGTCGACGTCCAGACACCGGCCTCGTTCGACGAGCACCGCAAGCTGCTCCACCTGTTCGAGCGTGGCGAGCTCGCGGCCTTCGAGACACTGATGACGTCACACATCGGCAATTCAGGGCTGACCTACGCGCGGGCGCTGGAAGTTGCTTAGAGCGTTTTCGAGCGAAAGCCTGCCCCGGACTTGATCCGGGGTGGATACCGGTTCGCGTTAAGAAAACGCGTCAAAACGAGACTCTAGAGCTTCGGTAGAACCGAAGCTCTAGGCGCTCCGCCGTTGCGCTTCTCAAGCGATCGGCGGACGCGCTGCGGCCCATGGGCGTGCGGCCTCGAACGCGGCGGACATTTGCAGCACGCCGAGATCGTCGCAGCGCCGGCCGACGATCTGCAGCCCGACCGGCAGGCCTGATGCGGTGAACCCGCAGGGAATTGACGCGGCCGGATTCTGCGCCAGGTTGAACGGATAGGAAAACTCCGCCCACGACATCCAGTCCCACGGATGCTGCGGCCAGTGGTCGGGTTGTAACTGCGTGGCGGGGAATGCCGCAACCGACACCGCCGGTGTCAGGAGGAAATCCCAGTCCTCGAAGAAATGGTGGATCTCCGCGCAATAGGCGAGTTTTGCGACCTTCATTTTGAGATAGTCTGACAGCGTGATGTGCTGTCCGGCTTCGAAGCATGCGACAAAGCCCGGATCCAGCCGGTCGCGGAATTCGGCGACGCGATCCGCGTAACGGCTGTAATGCGCGGGCCAGAAAAAGCGCGCCAGTTCCGGGCCTTTTGGTCCCCACGGGGTCTTGACCTGTTCGATGCGCCAGCCGAGCTCGGTTTCGAACGCCTCCGCGGCCTTGCGCACCAGCGCCGCCACCTCAGGGTCGACGCGGGCATGGCCGAGATCCGGGCTGAACGCGATACGCGGCGCGCGCGGCCGGTTCGCAAGCTGGCCGGGATAGTCGGCCGGCGGCCCTTCAAGGCTCGACTGATCATCGGGATGACGGCCGGCCATCACTTTTAGCATCAGCGCGGCGTCGGCGACCGTGCGCGTCAAAGGACCGAGATGCACGGTGTTATCGCTCGGCGTCATCGGCGATTGCGGCACGCGCCCGTAGGTCGGTTTCAATCCGTAGACACCGCAAAAATGCGCGGGCATGCGGATCGAGCCCGCGCCGTCACTGCCTTGATGGAGCGGGCCGTAGCCCGCCGCAGCGCCTACACCCGCGCCGGAAGAAGACGCACCGGCGTTCAAACCGAGCTTCCACGGATTATGCGTGACGCCGGTCAGCGGACTGTGGCTGACACCCTTCCAGCCGAATTCGGGCGTGGTGGTCTTGCCGAGGATGATGGCGCCCGCCTCGCGGAGCCGCGCGACCGCGACGTTATCGGCTGACGCGACCTCGCCGCGGAACAAATAGGTCCCGCGTTCGAACGGCATGCCGCGCACCGGTTCGAGATCCTTGATGGTGACGGGAATGCCGTGCAGCGGCCCGAGGGAATCTCCCTTGGCGAGCGCGCTGTCGGCCGCCGCCGCCGCGGCCATCGCCTCTTCCGCCGCCAGATGGGCAAAGCCGTTCAGTTTGGGCTCAAGGGCTGTGATGCGCTCCAGCACCGTCGATGTGATTTCGACGGAGGATAATTCCTTGGCGCGGATCGCGTCCACCAGCTCCGTTGCCGGCGTGAAGCAGAGATCGACTTTATCCATGACCTAGCTTCCGCGCTTCGCGGTCACGGGCGGATCGTAGGCCTGGATCGGCGGCAGATTGCCGGTGAAACGTTCGACCTCGGCGGTCGTCAGTTGCCCGGTGCAGCCCTGCGCCAGAGAGGACGTGCCGACGTCCCGCGTCAGGACGTTCGGATTACCGTGCACGCAAAGCGAGGCCTCTTCCTGGGGATCGGCGGGATCATACCAGGCGCCGGTGGCCAACTGGATGACGCCCTGCCGGATGTCGTCGGTGACGCGTACACCCGCGAGGCACGCGCCGCGCTCGTTGAACAGGCGAATGATGTCACCATCGGAAATCCCGCGCGCGGCGGCGTCGATCGGATTCATGCATGCGACCTCGCGTCCGCGATGCTTCGAGGCTGCACTGTGGCCACCGAAGTCGAGCTGGCTGTGGAGCCGCGTAGCCGGCTGGTTGGCGACAAGGATCAGCGGCGCCGAAGGCGCCGGCACCTGCACCCGCTCGAGCCAGGCCGGATGACCCGGACAATCCGTCTCGCCAAAGCCCGCGATGGTCTCCGAGAAAATCTCGAGCTTGCCGCTGGGTGTCGGCAGCTTCGCTCCATCCGGATCTTCGCGGAAACGGCGCAGCTGCCCGCCATCGTCGGGGTGTTGCGGCATGATCAGGCCGTCGCTCTTCCAGAATTCGTCGAAGCTCGGCGCCGGGAAACCGCGCTCCGCCAGCCCCTGCCGTGTCGGCTCGTACAGATGCTCCAGCCATTGGCGGACGTTGCGGCCTTCGGTAAAGGCTTCGCGCTTGCCGAGGCGTTCGGCGAGATCGGAGAAGATGGCGTAATCGTCCCGCGCTTCACCATAAGGCGGCGCAATCTGCTGCATCGGCACCAGCAAGGGATCGTTGGCGTTGGCGCCGATATCCTCGCGCTCCAGCGTCATGGTCGCGGGAAGCACGAAATCGGCATGCCGGGCCGTCGCGGTCCAGGCCAATTCATGCACCACCAGCGTATCGACCTGCGCGAAAGCCTTGCGCAGGCGATTGATGTCCTGATGATGATGGAAGGGGTTGCCGCCGGCCCAGTAGACCAGACGGATATCGGGATAGGTCTTGGTCTTGCCGTTGTAGCGATAGGTGCCGCCGGAGTTGAGCAACATGTCGGCGATGCGGGCGACCGGAATGAATTCGGTGACGCCGTTACGGCCTTGCGACAGCGTCGGCGTCGGCACGGCGTTATAACGTCGGCCGTAATACGCGATGGCTCCGAGTGCATAGGCATAGCCGCCGCCCGGCAGGCCGATCTGCCCCAGCACTGCTGCGAGCACCGCGCCCATCCAGACCGGCTGCTCGCCATGTTCGGCCCGTTGCAGCGAGTGCGAGACCACGATCAGCGCGCGGCGGCCGTGAAGCTTGCGTGCGAGCGCCACGATGGTGTCGGCCGCAACGCCTGATATCGCGGCGGCCCATGCCGCGTCCTTGGGCTGGCCGTCCGTTTCGCCCAGAACGTAACGCTCGAACACCGGCCAGCCGACCGTGAAGCGATCGAGGAAAGCGCGATCGTGCAGGCCTTCAACGACCAGTGTATGCACCAGCGCCAGCATCAGGGCGACATCGGTGCCCGGGATGTTGCTGATCCATTGCGAGCGGGCCTCGTCCGGCAAATCGCCGCGCAGCGGGCTCACATGGACGAACTCGCAGCCGCGCGCGGCGGCGCGCGCCATCGCGCCACGCTCGACATGCTTGCTGGTGCCGCCGCCGGCCACCATGCTGTTCTTCAGCGCCATGCCGCCGAAGGCGAGCACGACATCGCTGTGCTCGGCGATCTGCTCCCAGGAGACGTTGCGCTTGGTCAAATCCTCGTAGTCGCCGATGATGTGGGGCACCACGACGGTGGCGGCGCCGGAACTATATGAATTGACCGACTTGACGTAGCCGCCCATCGCGATGTTCAGGAAGCGGTGGACCTGGCTTTGCGCATGGTGAAAGCGGCCCGCACTCGACCAGCCGTAGGATCCGCCGAACACCGCGCCCGGGCCATAATTATCCCGCACGCGGGCGAGTTCCGCGCCGAGCAGGTCCAGCGCGTCCTTCCAGGACATCGGCACGAACTCATCGCGGCCGCGGCGCGCGTCCGGCCCGCGCTTTCCTTCGAGCCAGCCGCGGCGCACCATCGGCTGCGCGACGCGCGCGCGATGACGCAAGGCGCCGGGAAAGTTGTCGATGATCTGGTTCGGATCGGGATCATCAGGATGCGGCCGAACCTCGAGCTCATCGCCCTGCCAGCGCGCCGAAAACACGCCCCAATGGGACGAATGCGGCCGGAAAGCTGCGCCGGCTGGGGAAGCGGGAGGGGTTTTCTCGGTCACATCGGTCATTCGAAATCTCTCATCGCCATGTGGCGCACGCGCCAGCGCACTTCTGCTGCCGACAGTCTAAACCTATCGGCCGCCGGGAGCATTGCGAAATTAGAGAGAGTGGCCTGCTTGGCCGGGGCCTCGACGGCTCGCCCGATGCGTTGATTCGGCGCACCCCGGAAGTGCCCCGGGGCTTATTTGCGCCTCCAGGAAGTCATGAACCCGCGCAACATCTTCACTCGTGAAAGCCAAATAGCCTGGCCGGATTGGTCACCAGAATTTTCTCTAGCTCCGCCTCATCGGGCGCGTAGCGATAGAGCAGCTCCAGCAAATCGGCGTCGTTGGGGGGCTGGACCACCGAGACCGGATGCGGCCAATCGCTGGCCCATACGCAGCGGTCGGGCGCGGCCTCGATATAGGCGCGGGCGATCGGAATGACGTCGTCCCACGGCGGGCCGGCCTTCGAGGTCTTCTCGCCGAGCGACAGCATGACCCAGAAATTGCCCTTTGAGAGCAGGTCGAGCACCGCGCGCAGGTTCGGATCGTCCTTGCCGCGCAGCGGATCGGGCCGGCCCATGTGATCGATCAGGACAGGTACGTTCAGCCCGCGGATCTTGTCGAGATTCCCGACGATGCCGTCCTTCTCGGGCTGGAACTTCGCATACCAACCAAGTTCGCGGATGCGCGCGATGGCGCGCTCGAAATCCTTGTCGGACAGCACCGCGCCAAGCTCTTTGCGGAAACTGAAGCGCGCCCCTCCGACACCTGCGGCATCGAGCCTGGCAAGATAGGCGTCATCGGCTTCAGCAAAGACCAGTGCGTTGGCGCAGGCGCGATAGTTCGGCCCCATCGCAGCCAGGCCATCGAGCACCACGGAATGATCGGCGCCATAGGTCGTGGTTTGCACGATGATGCCGCGCTCGATGCCGAGCGCCTTGTGGACGCGCAGCGCTGCCTCCCAGGTCGCTGATGGCATCTGGTAGGCCGCCCCTGCCCGGACCGGATATTTTTCCACCGGCCCCAGCACGTGAAACTGGCTGTCCATGCTCTTCGGCGGCGGCAGCCTCAAAGGACGGCGCGGGTTCGGATCGAACGGAAGGTAGCTCGGCATGGCGCGTCTCTCTTTTCAGGCTCAATCGATCACGGCGGTGAAGTCGCACTGCACCAGCGCGCCGCCGTCCATGTTCATTTGCAGCGCATGACGGGCGGGGCGCGAATGCTCGTCGGGAAACATCTTCAGCCACTCCACATTGACCGGCGCGCGCTGGGTGCGATCCTGCAGCCACACCGTCATCTTGATGATGTCGTCGGTGCTGCCGCCGCCGGCTTCCACGATGGCCTTCATGTGGGCGAACATGTTGGCGCACTGGTCCTCGATGCGTTCCGACATGGCGCCGGTTGCGGGATCGCGACCGAGGATGACGCCGGACATCAGGAGATTGCCGATCCGGCATGCATTCGGAATTGGATTGGCATGCTTGAACTCGCCGATATGGATGCTCTTGCGTCGCGCCATTTGCACACCTCGTTTTGATAAATATTCGCTCAGACGAATTGGCAGGAAACCGATCCGAATGGACCGTAATCGGCGTGAAACGTATCGCCCTTGCTGATTTCGACCGGGCGCGTAAAGGACCCCGCCAACACCACCTCGCCCGCGGCCAGGTGCTCGTCATGGAGAGCCAGCCGGTTGGCGAGCCACGCCACGCCATTGGCCGGGTGGTTGAGGACGCCGGCCGCGATTCCGGTCTCTTCGATTTGCCCATTGCGAAACAGCAATGCTCCGATCCAGCGCAGATCGGCCTCCAGCGGCCGGAACGGCCGGCCGCCGACCACCAGCGCCGCGTTCGCCGCGTTGTCGGAGATCGTATCCGTGACCTTGCGCGGCGCCTTTGTTTGGGGATCGACCCGGTGCATGCGCGTTTCGAGAATTTCGAGCGCGGGCGTGACGTAGTCGGTGGCGTTGAGCACATCGAACAGCGTGCAGTCCGGCCCCTTCAGCGGCGCCTTCAGGACGAACGCCAGTTCGACCTCGATGCGCGGGGCGTGAAAACGGTCGAACGGAATGGTGCCGGCGTCCGAATAGAACATGTCCGCGAACAGCACGCCGAAGTCAGGTTCGGAGATGCCTACTGCGTTCTGCATCGCCTTCGACGTCAGGCCGATCTTGTGGCCCTTGATGATCCGGCCGCGCGACAGCTGGACCTTGGTCCACGCCCGCTGGATCGCATAGGCATCCTCGATCGTCAGATCCGGATACTCCGACGTGAACGCAGGGATCAGCGATTTGCTGCGTTCGGCTTCGTCGAGGCGCTGCGCCAGGCGGTCGATGGTTTGCGGATCGAGCATGATCTAGGCCTCCGCGGCAACGACGTTGCGCAGCATACCGATGCGGGAGGATTCCACCTCGACCACGTCGCCCGGCTTCAGCCAGCGGGGCGGGTCGAACCTCGCGCCCGCGCCGGTCGGGGTGCCGGTTGCGATCATGTCGCCCGGCTTCAGGGTCGCGAAGGTGGAAAGGTATGCGATCAGGAAGTCGAACGGAAACATCAGCCGCTCGGTGGAATCGCTCTGACGCACCTCGCCATTGACGCGGGTGACGATATCGTGCGGCCCGCGCGGATCGCATTCGTCTGATGTGACGATCCACGGCCCGACGCTGCCGGAGCGATCGAAATTCTTGCCCTGCGTGACGTTGAACTTGCCGTGATGCAGCCAGTCGCGCACGCTGCCTTCGTTGCACAGCGTCATGCCGAAGATGTGGTCGAAGGCACGCTCGCGCGCGATGTGGCGCCCCGCCTTGCCGATCACGATGACGAGCTCGCCCTCGTAATCCAGTTGCTCGGATATTTTCGGCTTCTCGATCGGCTGGCCGGACCCGACCACCGAGGACGGGTTGCGGACGAACAGGCTCGGATATTTCGGCAGGTCGGAATTGTCTTTATATTCGGCGTTGCGATCCCGGTAGTTGACGCCGATGCACCACAGCTTTTCCGGAGCCGGGATCGGCGACCGCAATGTGAGATCGCCGAGCGCATGGTCCGGCGCTTGTCCGGCGATGGCCGCGCGCGCGGCCTCGAGGCCGTCGCCGGCGATCAGGGTCCGCAAATCGGGAAACTTGGTGCCGATCCGGCTGCTCAGATCAACGACACCGCCGTCGACGGCAGCGCCAAAGCACGGTCGTCCGTTGGCGTGATAGCTCAGAAGACGCATGTGGCTTCCTTCAGGATTCGGATTTCGAGGTCTGGAACACAGGCTTCAGGGTGACGATCTCGCCGAGCCGCGCGTAGCGCGGACCGCCGATGCGTGCGATCGGGTCCAGCGCCTCGGTCTCGATCTTGCCGTTCTGCAGCAGCCCGTCGCGGACGTGGAACACCAGCACTTCGCCGACGATCAGCCGGCTGCGGGTCTCGCCGAATTCGAGGCATTGCCGAAAGCGGCATTCCATCGCGATCGGTGCTGCGGCCAGACGGGGCACCTTGATGCGCTCGCTCGGCAGCGTCTCGAGCGCCAGCTCCTCGACCTCACTGACATCGGGCGGATGTTCGGTGGAACTCTCATGCACCGCCGTCATCAGGCTCGAATCCGCGATGTGGACGACGTATTCCTCGTTGTTGAGAATATTATGCGCCGTATCCTTGTAGATTCCGGCCTTGCGGCCGACGCTGATCGCCAGCATCGGCGGCTTCGGCGAGACAAAGGTAAAGGCGCTGAACGGCGCAAGGTTGACGGTGCCGCCGCCCGACAGGCTGGTGACCCAGGCGATCGGACGCGGCACCACGATGCCGGTGATCAGCCGGTAGGCCCTCTCGGCATCGAGTTCTGATGGATCGATCCGCATCGCGGGTCCCTCAATCGGTCTTGATATTCGCTTTGCGGACGACGGGGATCCATTTGGCGTCCTCGGCCTCGAGATAGCTCTTGAACGCCGCCGGCGTCATCGTGACGGCCTCCGCGCCGAGCGTATTGAACTTTTCGACGATCGCGGGATCCTTCAGTATCGTCGCCATCGTATCGTGCAGCTTCGTCACGATCTCGGCGGGCGTACCTGATGGTGCGAACAGGCCGGTAAAGGTCTGGCCGTCGAATTCCTTGTAGCCGAGTTCGGCGAAGGTCGGCACGTCAGGTATCCATGAGGCGCGGTGGCTGCCGGTGACGGCAAGTGCGCGCACATTTCCATTCTTGATGAAGGGCAGTCCGACCGAAATCTGGTCAAAGGCAAACTGCACCTGCCCCCCGATCAGATCGTTGATGGCGGGCGCGTTGCCGCGGTAATGTGCCGTCACCCATTGGACGCCGAGCGTCGACTGCACGAGTTCGCTGAGCAAATGATTGGTGGTGCCGGCGCCGGGCGAGGCCATCGTCATCTTGCCGGGCTCGCGGCGGGCGAGATCGAAAAATTCCTTCAGATCCTTTGCCGCCACCGACGGATGCACCTCGAGCACCAATGGCGTCATCGAGATCGAGGTGATGGGCAGGAAATCACGTTTCCAGTTGTAGACGTCGCGCTTGGCGATCTCGGGGGCGAACAGCACCGGTCCGTTGGCGCCGACAAACAGGGTGTAGCCGTCGGGCGTGGATTTCGCGAATGCCTCGCCGGCAATCAGACCGCCGGCACCGGCCTTGTTTTCCACGATGAAGGGCTGCCCCAGCATGGTTTGCAGCTTGTCGGCGATGATGCGCGCGGCTCCGTCGACATTGCCGCCGGCCGGATAAGGCACGATGAGCTTCACCGACCGTGCCGGCCATTGCTGGGCCGCGGCCGGAGTGCTCGACAGCGCCGCGATCAATGCCGTGACCGCGATGCCGGCGATGGCGAACAATCTCATTGCATCCTCCCGAGAGCGAGCAGCTGGAGCAACCCGCTACTCTTGTTTGTTGTGGTGCGAGCGGCCGCCCGTCTGCCGATACGTGCATCGCGCCCAGAGC
The DNA here is from genome assembly GCF_018131065.1 of Bradyrhizobium sp. AUGA SZCCT0431. Lineage (NCBI taxonomy): Bacteria > Pseudomonadati > Pseudomonadota > Alphaproteobacteria > Hyphomicrobiales > Nitrobacteraceae > Bradyrhizobium > Bradyrhizobium sp. AUGA SZCCT0431. The sequence goes on from NZ_JAFCLR010000021.1 coordinate 50,409, forward strand.
CTTTTCCGTTCCGATTGAATCGGAACGGGGCTCTGGATTCTTGATTTGACGCGTTTTCTTGACGCGAACCGGTATCCACTTCGCTGGAAAACGCTCCAGTGATCCGATCTTGCCCTGCGGGCTTCCCTTGTCGATGGAATTGTGGTGTTTTTGTCCACATTATGGACATTGGATGAACCCAGATGACGGATGGCCGGCGGCGCGACAGACCGGAGCCGCAGCAGGGCGGACAGGCGATCCGCCGCGCCTTGACCGTCTTGCGGATTCTAGCGGCCGGCCGGGAAACCGGCGTGCCGTTGTCGGAGGTCGTTCGGGCAACGTCCCTCACCCGTCCTACCGTGCATCGGATCGCGCAGGTGCTGATCGAGGAAGGCATTGTCGAGCGCAGCGCTCAGACCGGACGCTACGCAATCGGCCGCCAGGTGGCGGAATTGGCGCTGGCGCGGCAATCGCGCTCGCCGCTGCTGGTCGCGGCCGAGCCTTATCTGGCGCGGGCGTCCGCACAGCTCGGCGATACCTTGTTTCTGACGGTGCGCACCGGGCTCGATACGCTATGCGTCGCGCGCCGCATCGGCTCGTATCCAATCCAGGTGCTGTCGATCGAGGTCGGCGCGCGGCGGCCACTCGGGGTCTCCAGCGCGGGCGTGGCAATTCTGGCCGCTATGCCGGCTCCGGAGGCGCGCGGGATCGTCCTCGCCAACGAGGCGAGATTCATGGCCTATCGCACCGACCTGTCGACGGTACTGGGGCAGATCCGGCTTGCACGGCGCCGGGGCTACAATTTGCGCGACGTCGGCCTCGTGCAAGGAACGAAATCGCTCTCGGCCTGGATCAGGAGTCCGGATGGCCAACCCGCGGCGGCGATCACCCTTTCAGCGGTAAGGAACAGGCTCAGTCCGCGCCGTGCCGTCGAAGTGTCTGATGTCCTCATCGCCGCTGCACGAGAGATCGAGCGAACGATACCGAATGCGTCAGGCGGCTAACCGATGGGGCTTCGAAACGGAACAACAGCGTAGCGCCGGACTCTGGTCTTAGGACTTGTCCTTCAGGAACACCCGGCTGGCGAGCACGTCCGACGCCTGCAGCGACATCACGTCGTCGGCGTCCAGCATGCGGTCGAGATCGGCGACGAGACGATTGGCCTGGCGCAGCCGCATGCGGTCGAGCGCGTTTCGGATCGAGCGCGCGTTGGAGAACAGCGGCTGGGTGACGCGCGCGGCGATGTAGCGAATGAATGCCTCGCGCGCTTCGTCGCTGAACTTGTAGTTCATGTCGTGCAGCATCAGCTCGCCGATGGCGAGCAGCTCATCATTGGAATAATCCGGAAAATCGATGTGATGGGCGATGCGGGAGCGGAAGCCCGGATTGCTGGCGAAGAACTTTTCCATACGGTCGCCATAGCCGGCGAGGATCACCACCAGATCCTCGCGCTGCGATTCCATCACCTGCAGCAGGATCTCGATCGCCTCCTGGCCGTAGTCCCGTTCATTGTCCGGCCGATTGAGATAATAGGCCTCATCGATGAACAGCACGCCGCCCATCGCTTTTTTCAGCACTTCCTTGGTCTTGGGCGCGGTGTGGCCGATATATTGCCCCACCAGCTCATCGCGGGTGACCGAGACGACATGGCCGCGGCGGACGAAGCCAAGCCGGTGGAGGATGCCCGCGATCCGCAGCGCCACCGTGGTCTTGCCGGTGCCGGGATTGCCGGTGAACGACATGTGCAGCGTCGGCGTGTCCGTCGTCAGATTCATGCGCTTGCGGATACGTTCGATCAGCAACAGCGACGCGATCTCGCGAATGCGGGTCTTGACCGGCTTCAGCCCGATCAGTTCGCGGTCGAGCTGCGTCAGGATATCCTCGATGCCGACGGCCTCGAGCTCTTCGCGGAGATTGACCCGGTCTGTCATTGGTGAGGCATCCAAATCCATCTGCAAACCTCAACGCCTTTCGGGAAAAAAACTCCGCCGCCGCTTTCGCAGCGACGGAGCAGTACATCCGGCCGGGGTCGATGAGGGAGATCCGCCGGCCGGCAGGGGTAAAAGGCGAGCTAACCGTAGCGACCGCCCTCGGGGCGATCGACCGCATAGGACTTCGTGGTGTAGCGGATGTTGCGGCCGGCCATCTCGTGCCGCTCGAGGCGGAAGCCGGGTTCGTCCTTTGGTCGGTTGACGATGAAGGACAGCCGCACCGATTCCCAGCCGTGGCTGTTATCGAACGCCGACAGGCGGATGTAGCTGTTGCCATACACCTTGCGGCATTGACCGAGCTCCATCATCACGCCGGCAGCGTCGCGGAGATCGAACATCGGCAATCCCCACATCTCCCAGAAGCTGTTGCGGGGATGCGGATCGTCGGTGAATTCGATGTTCACCGCCCATCCCTTCTCCAGGCAATACTGGACCTGGCGGGAGATCTGCTCGTCGGTGAGGTCAGGCAGGAACGAGAAGCAGCCCTGGGTAATACGCATGATTTCGCTCCTTACATTGCGACGCTGGGTGTGGGGACGTAGTCCGGCATGTCGGTCGATTCGTAGTTGAAGGTGACGTTCTTCCAGACTTCCAGCGCCGATTTCAGCGGCGTGCAGGTCTCTGCCGCCTTGGCCAGAATTTCCGGCCCTTCGCGCAGATAGTCGCGGCCCTCGTTGCGGGCGAGTATCATCGCTTCCAGCGCCACGCGATTGGCGGTCGCGCCGGCCTGAATGCCCATCGGGTGACCGATGGTGCCGCCGCCGAACTGCAGGATCACGTCTTCGCCGAGATGATCGAGCAATTGGTGCATCTGGCCGGCGTGAATGCCGCCGGATGCGACCGGCATCATCCGGTTGAGGCTGGCCCAGTTCTGGTCGAAGAACACGCCGTGCTCGAGCCGCATTGGATTGTAGTCCTCGCGGCAGATATCGTAATAGCCGCGCGTGGTCGCCGGATCGCCCTCGAGTTTGCCGACCACGGTGCCGGCATGGATATGATCGACGCCCGCCAGCCGCATCCATTTCGCGATGACGCGGAACGAGACGCCATGACTGCGCTGCCGCGTGTAGGTCGAATGCCCTGCCCGATGCAGATGCAGGATCATGTCGTTGCGCCGCGCCCATTTCGCCATCGACTGGATCGCGGTGTAGCCGATCACCAGGTCGATCATGATGATGACCGAACCGAGTTCCTTGGCGAATTCGGCGCGTTCGTACATGTCCTCCATGGTTCCGGCGGTGACGTTGAGATAGGTACCCTTGATCTCGCCGGACGCGGCCTGCGCCTTGTTGACCGCCTCCATGCAATAGAGGAAGCGCTCGCGCCAATGCATGAACGGCTGCGAGTTGATGTTCTCGTCGTCCTTGGTGAAGTCGAGGCCGCCCTTCAGCGCCTCGTAGACCACGCGTCCGTAATTGCGGCCGGAGAGCCCGAGCTTCGGCTTCACGGTGGCCCCCAGCAGCGGGCGGCCGAACTTGTCCATGCGCTCGCGCTCGACCACGATGCCGGTCGCGGGCCCCTGGAATGTCTTCACATAGGCCACCGGCAGCCGCATGTCCTCCAGCCGCAACGCCTTCAGCGGCTTGAAGCCGAACACGTTGCCGATGATCGACGCCGACAGGTTGGCGATCGATCCATTCTCGAACAGGTCGAGATCGTAGGCGATATAGGCGAAATATTGCCCCGGCGAGTTCGGCACCGGATCGACGCGGTAGCACTTCGCGCGGTACTTTTCCGCTGCCGTGAGCCGGTCGGTCCACACCACGGTCCAGGTCGCGGTCGAGGATTCGCCGGCCACGGCCGCCGCGGCCTCGATCGGATCGACACCATCCTGCGGCGTGACCCGGAACAGCGCGATGATGTCGGTGTCCTTTGGCACATAGTCGGGCTCCCAATAGCCCATCTTCTTGTATTCCATGACGCCTGACTTGTAGCGTTCCTTGCCGCGAATGGTCATCGAGTGCTGGTTCATACTGGTTTCCTCATGTTGCGTGCGGCGGCTGGTCGGGAGCGTGGGGACCAAAAGGTCATGCGGCATTGGTCATCTCCCCGATGCGGGGGTCGAGCGCGCCGGAGCGATAGCGCCTCGCCATCTCGGCCAGTGGAACGACCTTGATCTTCGAGGCATGGCCGGCGGTGCCGAACTGCTCGAAGCGCTCACGGCAAAGGTCGCGCAGCGCGTCCATCGCGGGCTTGAGGAATTTGCGCGGGTCGAATTCGCTGCGGCTTTGCGTCGCGACCTTGCGGAACGCCGCGGCCATCGCCAGCCGGCAGTCGGTGTCGATGTTGACCTTGCGGACGCCATGCTTGATGCCGCGGACGATCTCCTCGACCGGCACGCCCCAGGTTTGCGGCATCTCGCCGCCGAACTGGTTGAACATGTCCTGCAGCGGCTGCGGCACCGAGGACGAGCCGTGCATCACCAGATGCGTATTCGGCAGCCGGCGATGGATCTCCTCGACCACCCGCATCGCAAGGATATCCCCGTCCGGCTTGCGCGAGAACTTGTAGGCGCCGTGCGAAGTGCCCATCGCGATTGCCAGCGCATCGACCTTGGTGGCGCGGACGAAATCGACCGCCTGGTCGGGATCGGTCAGTAGCTGATCGTGGCTGACCTCACCCTCGACGCCGTGGCCATCCTCCTGTTCGCCGCCGCCATGCTCCAGCGAACCGAGCACGCCCAACTCGCCTTCGACGGAGGCGCCGATCCAGTGCGCCATGTCGACGACGCGGCGGGTGATGTCGACGTTGTAGTCGTAATCCGCCGCAGTCTTGGCATCGGCCTTGAGCGAGCCGTCCATCATGACCGACGTGAAGCCATGCTGGATCGCGGTGGCGCAGGTTGCTTCCTCATTGCCGTGGTCCTGGTGCAGGCAGAGCGGAATCTGCGGATGCATCTCCTCCAGCGCGTCGATCATCTTCGAGAGCATGATGTCGTTGGCGTAGGAGCGCGCGCCGCGCGAGGCCTGGATGATGACCGGCGCATCGACGGCGGAAGCCGCCTCCATGATCGCGAGCCCCTGCTCCATGTTGTTGATGTTGAACGCCGGCACGCCATAGCCGCGCTCGGCGGCGTGATCGAGCAATTGCCTCAATGTGATCCTGGCCATTAGAACCTCCGTGTCATTGTTGGTGTGCGGGGTGTCATGCGCCGTCCACCGCCATCCTCGCGCGCGCGATGCAGCGCAGGGCCGCTTTTGCTACGGCGTCCGCGGTGATGCCGAATTCGCGATAGAGTGTTTCGGCCGGTGCCGAGGCGCCAAAGCCGGTCATGCCGACGAACTCGCCGTCGTCGCCGAGCCAGCGCGCCCAGTCGCCCTCGACCGCGGCTTCGACACCGATGCGCGGCACGCGGCCGAGCACCGCAGTGCGGTATTCGCGCGACTGCTGGCGAAACAGATCGAAACATGGCGCCGAGACCACGGCCGCGCGAACGTTGAGGCTCGCCAGCAATTCGGCGGCGTGCATGGCGATCGATACTTCCGAGCCGGTTGCGATCAGCGTGACGTCACGGCCTTCCTCCGGATCGACCACGACGTAAGCACCAAACGCGACCAGATTTGGCTCGCCAGCTTCGCGGAACGTCGGCATCGCCTGCCGCGACAGGCACAGCAGCGACGGGCTATTTTGGGCGCGCAACGCGCAATCCCACGCTTCTGCGGTTTCAACGGCATCGCCGGGGCGAAACACCAGCAGATTGGGGATCGCCCGCAGCGATGCCAGATGCTCGACCGGCTGGTGAGTGGGGCCATCTTCGCCCAGTCCGATCGAGTCGTGCGTCATCACATGGATGACGCGGATACCCATCAACGCCGCCAGCCTGATCGCGGGGCGGCTGTAGTCGGCGAAGCTGAGAAACGTACCGCCATAGGGAATGAAGCCGCCATGCAACGCGATGCCGTTCATCGCCGCCGCCATCGCGTGCTCGCGGACGCCGTAGTGAATGTAGCTGCCGCTGAGGCAATCGGCCTGCACCGGCCGATGCGTCTTGGCGCGCGTCAGGTTGGAATGGGTCAGATCGGCGGAGCCGCCGAGCAGGTTCGGCAACGCCTCGGCGATCCCGTCGATCACCAGCTGCGAGGCCTGCCGGGTCGCGATGTTCGGCCGCTCGGCGGCGAAGCGATCGCGCAGGCCCGCCATCGCGTCGACGTAGCCGCACGGCAGATTGCGATTGAGGGCATCGTGAAACGGCGAGCGCGTCGCGGCACTGACGCGCTTGGTCCGCTCGATCCAGCTGCGGCGGGCGGCATGCCCGCGTGCGCCGGCGTTGCGCCATTGCGCCACGATATGCTCCGGAATCTGGAACGGCGGGTGCGGCCAGTTCAGCGCATCGCGGGTCTTTGCGACCTCATCGGCGCCGAGCGGCGCGCCATGGGCCTTTTCGCTGCCCTGGCGGTTCGGCGCTCCGAAACCGATCAGCGTGCGGCAGGCAATCAGCGACGGCCTATCGCTGGTGCGGGCCCGTTCGATCGCAGCGGCGATGGCTTCAGGGTCGTGGCCGTCGATCCGGCAGGCCGACCATCCGGAGGCCTTGAACCGCGCGAGCTGGTCATCCGAACACGACAGCGAAGTCGCGCCATCGATCGAAATCTCATTGTCGTCGAACAGCACGATCAGCCGATTGAGCCTGAGATGGCCGGCCAGCGAGATTGCCTCATGGCTGAGGCCTTCCATCAGGCAGCCATCGCCTGATATCACATAGGTGAAGTGATCGACGTAGTCGTCGCCGAACCGCGCATTCATCAGCCGTTCGGCGAGCGCCATGCCAACGGCCGTGGCGATGCCCTGCCCGAGCGGCCCGGTGGTGGTTTCGACGCCAGGGGTATGGCCGTACTCGGGATGTCCCGGCGTCTTCGATCCCCATTGCCGGAAAGCCCTGAGTTCATCCGATGTCACGCCCTCATAGCCCGTCAGGTGCAACAGCGCATACAGCAGCATCGAGCCGTGACCGGCAGACAGCACAAAGCGATCGCGATCCGGCCACGCCGGGTCGGCAGGATCGAACTTGAGGAATCGCGAGAACAGGACAGTCGCGACGTCGGCCATGCCCATCGGCATGCCGGGATGACCGGATTTTGCTTGTTCAACCGCATCGATCGCCAGAAAGCGGATCGCGTTGGCCATTTCCGCGTGTGAAGCATCCGGATAACCGGCAATACGGGACAGGACGGGAGCGTTCATGTCGTGCGCCTCTTGCGTTCCATCAGTTGCAGGATCAGCGGGGTGAGGATGAGCTGCATCGCCAGATCGAGTTTCGCGCCGTGGATCACGATCGAATTGGCGCGCGACATGAAGCTGTGCGGGATCATCGACAGTAGATACGGAAAATCGATGCCGCGCGGATTCTTCAGGCGGATCACCACCATTGATTCATCCGGCGTCGGAATCCACCGCGCGATGAACGGGTTCGACGTATCGACGGTCGGCACGCGCTGGAAATTGATGTCGGTCTCGGCGAATTGCGGACAGATGTAGTTCACGTAGTCTGGCATGCGCCGCAGGATGGTGTCGGTCACCGCCTCCGCGGTATAGCCGCGGGCGCTGCGGTCACGGTGCAGCTTCTGGATCCATTCCAGGTTGATGACAGGCACGACGCCGATTTTGAGATCGGCATGCTGTGCGACGTTGACCTTGTCGGTGACCACAGCGCCGTGCAGTCCTTCGTAGAACAGCAGGTCGGAATTCTCAGGCAATCGGCGCCAGTCGGTGAACGTGCCCGGTTCGGCGCCGTACAGCTTCGCCTCTTCGTCGTCGTGGATGTAGTGGCGAGTGGTTCCGGTGCCGGATTCGCCGTAGTCCCGGAACATCCTTTCCAGTTCGACAAACAGGTTGGTTTCCGGACTGAAATGGCTGAAATGCTTGTTGCCGCGCTCGGCTTCCTCCAGCATTTTCGTGCGCATCTCGAAGCGATTGTAGCGGTGGAAGGCGTCGCCTTCGATATAGGCCGCAACCACCTTTTCGCGGCGGAAGATCTGCTCGAACGTCTTCTTCACCGACGTCGTGCCGGCGCCCGACGAACCCGTGATTGATATGATGGGATGAGCCCGCGACATGTCGATCGCCTCGTCAGAGAAACAGACCGCGCCGCGCAAACAGCGGTGCGTCGCTATTGTCGAACATCGGTTCGATCCTGTCGTGAATGGCCGTAACGTCGCGCACGTGGTGCACGGATCCCATGATCAGCGGCACCCGCTGATGCGGGGTTTTTGCAGCCAGTTCCAGAATTCGCCGGCGCCCGGTCGACGCCGCGCCTCCCGCCCATTCCATGATCAGCGCCATAGGATGGGCTTCGTACAGCAGGCGAAGCCGCCCTTCCCGATAGCTCGGGCGGGCATCGGCCGGATAAAGGAACACGCCGCCGCGCACCAGGATGCGAAGCGCTTCGGCCACCAGCGAACCGATCCAGCGCATGTTGAAATCCGCCTCGCCGCCGCCGCTGGTGCCGGAGAGGCACTCGTCGATATAGGTGCGGACCGGCCCGTGCCAGTGGCGGTGATTGGACGCGTTGATGGCGAACTCCGGCATATTGCGTGCGATCTGCACGGCCTGTCGGACCAGCACGAATTCCTGCGCGTGGCGATCGAGCATGAAGACATCGACGCGCGCGTCGAGCGCGAGGACGAGTGTGGTCTGCGGACCGTAAACGATGAAACCCGCGGCACACTGCGCCGTGCCGGGCTCGAAGAAGGTCGAAAGCAGGTCGTTGCCCCTGGGGCGGATCGAAAAGATGGTGCCGACCGAGATATTGTTGTCGAGGTTGGCCGATCCATCGAGCGGGTCGATCGCAACACAGAACGGCGCAGAGGGACGCAAGGTTTCCGGCAGCGCGGCTTCCTCGGAAAGAACCGCCGCCACCGGGGTGCCGCGCAAGGCGCGCCGTATCAATTCATCGGCAACGACATCGATATCCCTTTGCTGATCGCCGTCAGAATTGATGCCGCCATGCCGTCCGGTGATGCCTGCGAACGGCCCATCCGCGATCAGCCCGGCAAGCTCGATGGAAGCGGCGGCAATCGCCTTGATCACGTCGCCGAGCGCAGCGCCATGCAGCGGCGTCTGCAACGCGGACCGATCGAGATGTGAACGCAGCGTCACGCGCTCGTCCATGGCCGTCTCCCCTGTGCCCTCTTTCGGGGGCTCTCAAGCGTCTTGCCGGTTTGGCAATCCGCGATGTCAAAGGAAACGCAGTTTGCCGAATTAGTAAAATTTTGTTATCTTTGGTCTGAGCAAAGTTTTTGTTATAAAGGGTGCGGCGATGGCAGGCCGGTTATTGCGGGAAGTGACGATCCGCCAGTTGCGTGCACTGGCCGCTGTTCAAAAAACTCGATCGGTCACATCGGCGGCCAAACAGCTCCATCTCACCCAGCCCGCGGTCACGCTGCAGCTTCGCAATTTGCAGGCACTCGCCGGGCTGCCGCTGATCCAGCGCACCGGCGACGGCATGCTGCTGACGGATGCCGGGCGCGAAGTGCTGGCGCTGACTGAGCGGATCGAGGCGGCGATCGCCGATTGCGAAACCACGATGGCGATGATGGCGGGGAAGACCGCCGGCCGCATCTCGATCGGCGCCGTCAGCACCGCGAAATATTTCGTGCCGTTCATGATTTCAGGATTTTCGAAACGGCATCCGGACGTCGAAGTCACGCTCTCGATCGGAAACCGGCAGGAGATCGGCACGGCGTTGCGCGGCTACGATCTCGACTTTGCGATCATGGGCCGCCCGCCGGCCGACATCGACATGAACGTTCACCTGATCGGCGATCACCCCCACGTCATCATCGCGCCGACGGGACATCGCCTGGCGCGAAAATCCCGCATCGCGCCGGGCGAGCTTGCGAGCGAGACTTTCCTGACGCGCGAGCCTGGATCCGGAACGCGCGGCCTGATGGAGCAGCTGTTCGAATCCGCCGGCATTCGTCCCAAGATCGGCCTTGCCATGAGCAGCAACGAGACCATCAAGCAGGCCGTGATCGCAGGTTTGGGCATTGCATTCATTTCCGCGCACACGGTGGCTACCGAACTCGACGAACGACGATTGACTGTGCTCGACGTTGACGGCCTTCCCGTGGTCCGGCAATGGTTCGTGCTCGCCCGCAAGGACAAGGTCTTGCTGCCGCCGGCACAGGCGATGCTCGATTTCCTCAGCACCAGGGGCAAGCAGTTTCTGCCGCGCACCTATGGCCGCCTGCGTCTCACCCGGTCATCGACCCGCAAAAAGCGCGGCTGAAATGCCCCGCAAGTTCTGCTCACGCTGCCACCTTGGCCAAGGAACCTGGTACTCTGGAAGGCTCAATGCTCTCTCGTATCAAATCGTGGGCGAAGGGTCTGAAACGCGACGCTCACGCGATCTATCTCGCGTCCCGCGATCCGCGCGTGCCGTGGTACGCGAAGGCGCTCGCCATTGCCGTTGCCGGATATGCGCTGTCGCCGATTGACCTCATTCCGGACTTCATCCCCATCATCGGTTATCTCGACGAGTTGATCCTGCTGCCTTTGGGCATCTGGCTCGTGGTGACGCTGATTCCCGATGAGATCATGGTCGACTGCCGCGCCAAGGCGAACGCGGCCGCGCAGCGTCCGACCAGCCGGGCCGGAATGGGGGCAATCATCCTGTTGTGGATTGCAGGCGCATTGACGCTGGGATGGATCGGCCATGCCTGGTGGAGCCGGCTGTGAGGCCGGCCTTGATCGGCATCCCCTGACCCGCCGTTCGTTCAGAAGGTCGCCTTCAGGCCTGCGTAGAAGGCGCGCGGCCGCGCCGGGCTGAGCGAACGCGCGTCAGTGAAAGGCGCACCGCCATTGGCGAAATTGGGCACGTCGCCCGTATCGAAGAAGGTGCCGAAGGTCGCATAGCGGTTATCGAAGATGTTATCCGCGCGGGCGTAGATCTGGAACGTCTTGTTGATCTGATACGAGGTGTGCAGGTTGAAGACCGCATAGGACGGCAGTCGCTGCGCCTGATTGGATTCGTCGCCCGCAAAATACTGGCTGTCGACGAATAGCGCATCGCCTCCGACCTTGAAGGCATCCGTAACCGAATAGTCGATGCCGAACTTGATCCGGTTGCGGGGGATCGCCGGAATTCGATTGCCCGGCAGGATCTGGACATTGCCGTTGTCATCGGCGAACGGGCTGTTGGAGCCGACCTGCAGCGCGTCGAGGAAGCGCGCATCCACGAGGGCATAGCTGGCATAAAGTTGCAGTGTCTTCGACGTCAGATTGACCTGGGCCTCGATGCCCTGCCGCCGTGTCGAACCCACGTTCTGGAAGTAGCCAAATCCCTGCAGCTCCGGGCTCGGAATCGCGAGGATGTCATCGGCATTGGTTGCGCGGAACGCACCAACTTTCCAACTCAACGTTCCGATATTGAGCTCCGACGTTCCGCGAAAACCTGCCTCGATGGTGCGGGACACGACTTGTTTCAGCGGCGGGTCGGCGATGAGGAATGCGGCGATGAGACACGGGCGCAAAGGATCGGCGCATGCGAGTTCCAGTGGGGTCGGCGCACGATTGGCCTCGGAATACCCGGCATAAGCCGTCAAGCCTGATGTGATCTTGTAGGTACCGCCGATCATCGGGTTGAAGCGGGTAAACGTATGCTCGCCGTTGAGCGCCGTACCGATCTGATCCTCCAGCCGAATGTGCGCATGGTTGAACCGGCCGCCGCCCGTGATCGAAAATCTATCGGTCACGTCGAACGTGTCTGACGCGTAGAGCCCGCTGTACCGGTTGGTGGCGCGAAGCGAAACCGGACCGATCGAGATCGGCTCGCCGGATGGTCCGAGATAGATGCCGCTGCCGTTGACGACGTAATTTGAACCGATGGTGCCGAGTTCCGCGCTGGCCCCGAAGCGGGTGACGCCGGAGTCGATACTGGCGCCAACCATGAACTGGTTGTTGTGCCCGAACAGCTGGTCGGTATTGGTTGCCTGCAGGGTTGCACCGGTCGTGACCGAACGGGTCGTGGTCCGGTCGATCTGTCCCAGCACGGCGTTGTCGGGGAAGGGATTTGCAAGCTGGACGCCGTTGAGGCCATTCGCCGGGACGTCGTCGTCGTTAAAGCAAAGCAGGCCCGGATCGGCGCCACATCGCTCCGTCTCGGTCGGATTGCCATCCACCGTTTTTTGCCGGAATGCGCGGACGCGCGCCGAGCCTTCGATCGTCCAGGTCGGCGTGGCCTCGACCTTTCCGGTCAGATTGGCATAGGCAACCTGGTTGGATGTCGTCTGCGGCGTGGTGTAGGTGGCGCCCCAGTAATTCTGCAGCAGTTCAACCGGCACCGTCGCCGCCGCGCCGAAATTGTTTTTGGCGACGCCTACGTTGAGGTGAAATTCACTGCTATCGGTCCGATAGCCGACATCGCCGTAGAACCGGCGAATGGCCGACTCCGAAAAATTGCGAAAGCCGTTGTCACGCACGCCTTCCAGCGCGCCATAGACCGAAAAATTGTCGATCTGCTTGCCATACTGCGCCGAACTCTGAATGCGTCCGAACGAACCGCCCGTCGTGTTGATTTCGGCGCCGTGATAGTTGAAGCCATCCTTCATCTGGACGTTGACGGCACCGCCCAGCGCATTGAGACCGAAGGCGGGATTGTTGGTGACGACGGTGACCGACCTGATCGCGGCCGTCGGGATCAAGTCCCAGTTGACGGTGTCGCCGAACGCTTCGTTGATGCGCACGCCGTTCTGGTAAACCGCCAGTCCCTGAGGCGTACCGGCGACCGGTGATGCGACGAAACCCCGAAACTGTATGTCGGGCATAAACGGATTTCCGGTCGTATCACTGATGATGATACCCGGCACCTGTTGCTGTAATGCGTCCGCGATGTTCAGCGAGCCGGTGCGCGCAATCTGTCCGGCCCCCACCGCATTGACGCTGGCCGCCACCTTGTCGACATCCATTCCGGAACCGGCCGTCGGCGTGGGCGCGGTCGGATAGACGAAAACCCTGCGGACGTTCCTGGTCGCCCGCGGCGCATTTCTGCTGCGGGCGGGCCTGGCAGCTGCCCCCGGAGAAACCACCTCGATGGCGGGCAAGACCTCGGTCGCACCGCGCGCGTCCTGGGCTTGAGCACAGTCACTCCCGGGAACCAGACACAGTGATATTGTCCCGATAAACAGGAATCGCGCGCCCATTTTACTTCGTCCCATCCCATTCCGGCTGCATTGGTGTCTGCCGGTACGCCGCTGGCGATCTTACGGGCGTCAAAAAAGTTGCGCACCATTCAAAACGTCCCGAACCAGTTCGGGAAAAATTCCCGAATTAGCGACCGACGTCCTGGGGAATCAGGGCCTCGACCGTTACCCCGCTGTCCCCGGAAGCAATCGTCAGCGAGCCGCCCAGCGCCAAAATGCGCTCGCGCATGCCGGTTAGCCCGAAGCCCAGCTTGTGATCGGGCCCCAATCCGTTGCCATTGTCACGAACCCGCACCAGCGCGCCGCCGCGGCCGCCACGCGCATGCCCCACAGGCAGTTCGGCCGGTTCAACGCTTACCTGAATGAAGGTGGCGCCCGCGTGGCGAAATACATTAGTCAGCGCTTCCTGGATGGTGCGGTAGATCGTCAAGTCAGCCGTCTCGCCGGTGTCGCCCAAGGAGGGCGAGATCGCCGTTTCGATAGCGACTTCGGGGTGAGACTCACCCCACAGGCGCAGCAGCGCGCCGAGCGCCTCGCGAAGGCCGAGTTCCGTCAGTCCCACCGGACGCAATTTTTCAAGAACCCGGCGATTGGACTGCTGCAACGCATTCAGCTGTTCCAATATGGCACTGCCGTGCCTTCGCGTCGCCTCCCCGTTCGGATCCCCCGCATCCGCAATCCGCGTCAGCGCGCTGGCATGTACCCGCAACGCAAAGAGATAGGGTCCAAATTCATCATGCAGTTCGCGGGCAATTTCCTTGCGTTCGACATCCTGCAGCGAGACGACGCGCTCGGCCAGGCGCCGCTTGTCCTCAACCGCATCGCCCAGAGTGGCCGCAAGGTGATTCAACTTGTCGCAAATGGCAACGAGTTCCGGCGGCCCGTCCGGTTTCACGCGCGTGTCGTAGCCGCCGGCCTCGATCTTCGCCATCGCACCCGAAAGGGTCTGGATCGGCGCGAGCGCCCGGCCAACGACCCTGCTGGTAATGAGGAAAAGAACGATCGCAATCGCGGTGCCGATCATGAGCTGGGTGACGATCCCGTCCCAGATTTCGGCCATCTCGTCGTTGGGATGCGACGTGATCAGCAGCGCGTCCGGTTTTCCCTTGATCGAAATCGGCACGTTCACCGTGGTCTGTTCGGGGTGAACAAGCCGGACAAACCATGCCGGCGGCGAGCGTGCATCGGGATTGTCGTCCGGCTTGTCCGCGATCCCGGATCTTGCGATGGCTTCGCTCTGTCGCGTAATGCTGACGTGACGCAGCTTGTTGAGGTCGTGAACAATCTGGTTCAGTCGCGCTTCGGGATCCGGCGTCTCTTTTAGTCCTGCAACGATCGTATCGATGAACTCGCGCGCCAATCGTATGACGCTTTGATCTTCAGCCTGAACCCGGGGCCCGGCCTCGAGCACAAGCCGCGCAACATTGATGGCCAGACCAAGCGTGAGGACGAGCGCGAGCAACAGGTTGATCCGGGCGCGCAAGGAAAGTTTTTGCCACATATCATTTGTCCAGGAGTGAAATCGCCTTTGCCTGAGAGCGAACTCGTCTTCAATTCATCATCGAGCAGAGCGTTGACAGATAAAACAGGCGTCTATCTAATCGAAGCGTATAGCAACATCGCCCGGGTTGCATGACCATCGACGGCAGGTATCGCCCCGAAGTCTGCGCGGGGTGTTTCACCTGATGCGGTGCACAACGGGATTGACGCGGCTATTCGGGACCAATGCCAATGCGCGTTCTGATCGTTGATGACCATCGCATCGTAGCTTCAGGCTGTCGTGCCTTGTTCGCGGACGAGCCGGAGATCGATGTCGTGGAAGCCTCCGACGCGGAGAGCGGCGAGCGCGTGTTCGGCGAACTGCATCCCGATATCTGCGTGCTCGACATCAACCTGCCGACGGTGTCCGGCTTCGAACTGGCGCGACGCCTGCTCGGGCGCGATGCGTCGGCGCGCATCATCATGTTCAGCATGAACGATGACCCGGTTTTCGCCGCGCGCGCCATCGACGTCGGCGCCAAGGGTTTTGTCTCCAAGACCGGGGATCCCCAGGACCTTGTTGACGCCATCCGCGAGGTAGCAAAGGGCGGGGTTTATTTGCCGCCGGCGATTGCGCAAAGCATTGCATTCGCCGGACCCTCGTACGCAAGGAGCCCGCTTTCAAAACTGACGGCGCGCGAGATGGAGATACTTCGTCTGCTCAGTGCAGGAAAATGCCTGTCTGAAATCGCGTGGCTGGTCCATTCCTCCTACAAGACCGTCGCCAATACGTCCTCGATCATGCGCCACAAACTCGGCGTGCGCACATCCGCCGAACTGGTGCGGTTGGCCATCGACAACGGCGTGGCCTGAGGCGGCACGGCACGGCAATGGTGAGCTCATGACAATTCAAACGGTTTCGCTGAACAAATCGCATGGCGGCACGCAAGGTGTTTACAAGCACGCCAGCGCCGAGACCGGGACCGACATGACGTTTTCGGTCTATGTCCCTCCCCATCAGGATGGCGCAAGGTTGCCGGTGGTCTGGTATCTGTCGGGATTGACCTGCACCCACGCCAACGTCACCGAAAAGGGTGAGTTCCGCAGTGCCTGCGCTGACCTCGGACTGGTCTTCGTCGCGCCGGACACCAGCCCGCGCGGCGACAAGGTGCCCGGTGATCCCGCCGGCGCGTATGATTTCGGGCTCGGCGCCGGCTTTTATGTCGACGCAACGCAGGCGCCGTTCGCACGTAACTACCGGATGTGGAGTTATGTCACGGAAGAACTGCCGAAACTGGTCGCCGCGAATTTTCCGGTCGATGCCGGGCGGCAATCCATTCTCGGCCATTCGATGGGCGGCCACGGCGCCCTGACCGTCGCACTGCGCCATCCCGACCGGTACCGCGCCGCCAGCGCCTTTGCGCCGATCGTTGCTCCCTCGCAAGTACCGTGGGGCATCAAGGCGCTGGGAGGCTATCTCGGCGGCGACAGACAGGCCTGGCGCAAACATGATGCGGTTGCGTTGATCGAGGACGGCGCCAGATTCTCCGATCTACTGGTGGACTACGGCGACGCCGATTCGTTTCTTGCCGAGCAGCTTCGGCCGGAATTGCTGAAAAGCGCCTGCGAGAAGGCGAACATTCCGCTCACGTTGCGCCGCCAGGGCGGTTACGACCACAGCTATTTCTTCATCTCCAGCTTCATGGGCGACCATCTGCGCTGGCACGCCGCGCGCCTGAGAGCCTGAAATTTTGCGCAGTCCATTATGGCTGGGGCTTGCCATAATTGGGCGCCAGCAGCCGGTTGCGCACGAGATAGCTCGTCGCCCGCGTCCAGGATTCATCGGTGTTGCCGCGAAAATCGGCATTCATCGCGGTGATGAGCTGTCCGGTGTGGGCGTCGCGCACGAAGATGGTCAGGTTGAGAATAAGGGTCGAGATCTTCTTCATGACACCTGTGATGACGAGATCCGCGCCGATGCGCTGCGCATACTGGACGTCGCAACCACCGCATGCCTGCAGATTGCTGCCCTCGGCCGCAGCTTTCACCGGCGAGATGTCCAGAAGCTCGAACTTGCTGGATTCCGTCAACTGCCGGCGCACCAGATCGCTGATGCGGATCAGCCGATCATGCTCGTCGGCCTGAGGCCCCCTCATCTCGCCTTCGAGGCTGGTATCCAGCAGCTCGAAATCGAAAATCGCGAGCTTCGGCGGATCGGCACGCGCCGGCACCGACACCAGCAGCATCAGCGCGGCAAAGACGACGTGCGCTCTCATGATCGTGATCCCTCACATCGACGGTCGAACAACGACGAAATGCGGACTTGCAAGCTAGAACAATTCAGTCAAGTTTCAAGTCGAGTGTGCTTACGAGACAAGTATCCCTCCATCGTCGTCAAGTCGAGGAGGAGAATTCAGGGAACGTCCATGATCCGATGGTTGATCGGCGCAATCGGACTAAGCTTCGTGGCCAGTTCCGCGTTCGCGGCCGACCCCGTCGACATCCGCGTCGGCTATCTCGGTCAGGCCGGCATCAAATCGAAACTGTCCCTTGTCGAGCAACCGTCGGAAAATGACGGCATCGCCGGTGCGCGTCTGGCGATCGAGGACAACAACACCACCGGAAAATTCCTCAATCAGCGTTTCTTCCTCGAGGAAATTCGCCTGAAAGATGGCGAGGATGTCGCCAAGGCGGCGATGGCCCTCGCCGACCGCAATGGCATCATCATCGCCGATCTGCCCGCCGACGCGCTGCTAAAGGCGGCCGATGCCCTGCGCGATCGCAAGACCGTGCTGTTGAACAGTGGTGCGATCGACGACCGGCTGCGCGAGCAGGATTGCCGTGCCAACGTGATCCATGTTGCCCCGACTCGCTCGATGCTCGCTGACGCACTGGCGCAGTATCTGGTGTGGAAGCAGTGGAAGCGCTGGCTGCTGGTGGTCGGCTCACACGAGCCCGACAAGCTTTACGCCGATGCGCTGCGGCGCGCAGCGACCCGCTTTGGCGCCAAAATCGTTCAGGAAAAGGTCTTCGAGGATACCGGCGGCGCGCGGCGCACCGACAGTGGCGTCACGCTGATCCAGCGTCAAATGCCGGTATTTACGCAAGGTGCCCCGGCCTATGACGTCCTCGTCGCTGCGGACGAAAGCGAAGTGTTCGCATCCTACCTGCCCTACCGGACCTGGGACCCGCGGCCGATCGCCGGCTCGGCAGGCCTCGTGCCGACAAGTTGGGATGCGGCGCACGACCAATGGGGTGCGATCCAGATCCAGAACCGCTTCGTCAAACTGAATTCGCGGCGCATGACGGCGCGGGACATGCAGGCCTGGACCGCCGCGCGCATGATCGGCGAAGCGACATCGCGCACCAACTCGGGCGACCCGAAATCGGTGTTTGATTTTCTCAAGCGGCCGGATTTTTCGGTTGCCGCGTTCAAGGGACAGCGGCTGACGCTGCGGGACTGGAACCTGCAGCTACGCCAGCCGATCCTGCTGGTCGACGGCCGCATGGTCGTCTCGGTTTCGCCGCAGGAGGGTTTCTTGCATCAGTACTCCGAACTCGACACACTCGGCGTCGACCGGCCCGAAACCAAATGCAAACTGAACTGAAAAACGGAGGAATGGCGGATGTGGCGTCGGTGTCTGCTTTCCGGAATGGCGGTGTGGCTCACGGCCACCAGCCCCGCTTTGGCCTTCGTCGCCTATGTATCGAATGAGAAAAGCAACACCGTATCGGTGATCGATACCGACAAATGGGCCGTCACCCATACCATCAAGGTCGGTCAGCGCCCGCGCGGTATCGAATTCACGAAGAACGGCAAATTCGTGCTGGTCGCGGTCGGCGATGACGACAAGATCGAGGTGATCGATACCGCGACCCATCAGGTGGTGGACAGCCTGCCCTCCGGTCCCGATCCGGAACTGTTCACCCAGGATGCCGCCGGCAAACTGCTCTATGTCGCCAACGAGAACGACAACACGGTAACCATCATCGACCTCGAAAAGCGCGTCCGCCTGGGTGACATCCAGGTCGGCGTCGAGCCTGAGGGCATGGCCCTCAGCCCGGACGGCAAGATCCTGATCAATACTTCAGAGACCACCAACATGGCGCATTTCATCGACACCGCGACGCGTGAGATCGTCGCCAATGTGCTGGTCGATGCGCGGCCACGCTATGCCGAGTTCAAGCGCGACAGTTCCGAATTGTGGGTGTCGTCGGAGATCGGCGGCACCGTTTCCATCCTCGACCCCGCCAAGCGCACCATCACCGGCAAGATCGAGTTCAGCATTCCCGGCCTGCGGCGCGAGGCGATCCAGCCGGTCGGCATCGCCATCACCAAGGACGGCAAGACCGGCTTCATTGCGCTCGGCCCCGCCAACCGCGTTGCCGTCGTCGATGCCACCACGCACAAGGTCACGAAATATCTTCTGGTCGGCCAACGGGTCTGGCATATGGCCTTCACGCCGGACGAAAAATATCTGCTGGTGACCAACGGTGTATCCAACGACGTCTCTGTGATCGACGTGTCGGCGCAAAAAGTGATCAAGACAATCCAGGTCGGCGAACTGCCCTGGGGGATTACGTTTGCTCAGCCATGACAGCCATCGACGCACACAGCAAAGGACCCATCTTGCCGGACCCCCGTTCCCGGGACGATCCTGCGGCTACTCCCGCATTGTCGATCGAAGGCATCAGCCATTCTTACGGCACACGGCGCGCTTTGATCGACGTCAGCTTCGCGGTTGCGCCGGCAAGCTTCACGGCGCTGCTTGGCCTTAATGGCGCCGGCAAGAGCACGTTGTTCGCGCTGATCAC
This sequence comes from Bradyrhizobium sp. AUGA SZCCT0431, assembly GCF_018131065.1. Taxonomy (NCBI): domain Bacteria; kingdom Pseudomonadati; phylum Pseudomonadota; class Alphaproteobacteria; order Hyphomicrobiales; family Nitrobacteraceae; genus Bradyrhizobium; species Bradyrhizobium sp. AUGA SZCCT0431. Next base: position 69,811 of record NZ_JAFCLR010000021.1, read on the forward strand.
GCGGCTGTTCGGAACTCAGGCTGGACGCATCGGCATTTTCGGCCACGACATCAGCCTTGCGCCAGGCGAAGCGCTGCGGCTGCTCGGCGTGGTATTCCAGTCACGGACGCTCGATCTCGATCTCTCGGTGACGCAAAACCTGCTCTATCACGCCGCCCTGCATGGCATCGGCAAGCGCGAGGCACGGCTGCGCAGCGACGAAGTGCTGACGCGCATCGCCCTTGCGGACCGCGCCTGCAGCAAGGTTCGCGACCTCTCGGGCGGCCAGATGCGGCGGCTGGAAATCGCGCGCGCCTTGCTGCATCGTCCGCGCTTGCTGTTGCTTGACGAGGCGACCGTCGGGCTCGACGTCAAGGCCCGCGCCGACATTCTCGGCCACGTCCGGCAGCTCGTGATCGAGCAGGATATCGGCGTGCTATGGGCCACTCATCTGTTCGACGAGATCGTGCCCGGCGACGACCTCGTGGTCCTGCACCAGGGCCGGGTTCTTGCGCATGGCCCGGTCGAGAATATCATCGCCGACGCCGGCGCCCGTGACATCAATTCCGCATTCATGCGCTTGACCGGCGCTGCGGTGGATCCCGGGAGCCCCGCGTCATGAGCTCCACGACCGTCAACCGACACCACAGCGGCTTCTCGCTCGCGCAATATGTCACCTGCCTGAACGGCATTGTGTGGCGCGAGGCGCTGCGCTTCGTGCACCAGCGCGAACGTTTCATTTCGGCGCTGGTCAGGCCGCTGGTGTGGCTGTTCATCTTCGCCGCCGGCTTTCGTCAGGTCCTCGGTATCTCCATCATCCCGCCATACGAAACCTACATTCTCTATGAGGTCTATATCGCGCCGGGATTGATGGCGATGATCCAGCTCTTCAACGGCATGCAGTCGTCGCTCTCGATGGTCTACGATCGCGAGATGGGCAATATGCGCACCTTGCTGGTGAGCCCGTTACCGCGCTGGTATCTCCTGTTCTGCAAGCTGGTTGCGGGAACCGCGGTCTCGTTGCTCCAGGTCTACGCCTTCCTGTTGATCGCGTGGTTCTGGGATATCGCGCCGCCGCCGATCGGCTATCTCACGGTGCTGCCGGCGCTGGTCGTTTCGGGCTTGATGCTCGGCGCGCTCGGCATGCTGATCTCCTCCGGCATCAAGCAGCTCGAGAACTTTGCCGGTGTGATGAATTTTGTGATTTTCCCGATGTTCTTTGCTTCATCGGCGCTCTATCCGCTGTGGCGAGTGCAGGAGGGAAGCCCCTTGCTCTACTATGTCTGCCTGTTCAATCCGTTTACGCACGCCGTCGAACTGATACGCTTTGCGCTGTATGGACAGATGAACTGGATTTCACTGGCCGTCGTGGTTTGCTGCACGACGGCTTTCATGATCGGTGCGATATACGCCTATGATCCATCGCGCGGCCTGGTCCGCCGCGGGCCCGCCGGAGGCGAAGCATGAGATGGCAGATCGCAATCGGGACACTCTTCCTTGCCGCGGCATCGACCGAGGCCGGCTTGGCCGCCGATCCGCGCTATCCGGACTGGCCGTGCACCCAGGCCAAGGTGCCGGAAATCTCGCTCACCGCGGTGTGGGCCGGTCCGCCGCTCGACGACATCAAGGACAAATGGAAGGACGATGCCAAGGTGAGCCCGCTGGTGTCGAGGCTGGCCGCAAGACGGACTTCCCTTGACGACGCCCAGAAGCTGATCACGGAATTTCTTGGCAGCCCGGCGACCGACAAGGCCACGACAGGCAAGCTGCTGTTCGCCGGCCTGTTCGACAGCCTCAACGCGCAGCGCGCGTCGGTCATGAACGGATTGGAACGGATCACCCGCAAGCAGCGCGAGGCCGCGGACAAGATCCGGTCCGATGTATCCGCCCTGCATGCCCTGCAGGGTGCGTCCCCGCCCGATCAGCCCAAGATCGACGAACTCAACAATCAAATGGTCTGGCAAACCCGGATCTTTGAAGACCGGCAGCGCGTGGTCAAATTCGTCTGCGAGGTGCCCACCGCGATCGACCAGCGGTTGTTTGCGCTCGGCCGCATGATCCAGCAGGAGATCGAGTAGCGAACGGGCGGCCCATTCTACTTTGCATGGGGTTGTTTTCGCAATTTTGTGTCCAAGCCCCTCATCTGCCCCCTTCCTCATCCGTTCTGGGCTCAGGCTGTGATTCAACGACCGGCAGGTTGGCGTGCTCCCATCCCTCGGTTCCGTCCGGGTACCAGGCCACATTGGGATAGCCGTAGGACAGGACCCGTTTCGCGGCGTTCCACGACATCCAGCAGTTTTCCTGACAGTAGATCACAAGCAGCGCGGCTTTGTTGCCATGAGACACCCGCTCGAGTCCCCGCCGCAGATAGGCCTCGGTTGGCTCTGCCAGTTTGCCGTAACCCGTATCAGGCAACCAGATGCTGCCGGGGATGTTGAGCCGTGGCTTGTCACGCCAGACCGTGCCGGCGGGAAGATTTGGCGGCTTCGGCGCACGCGGCAGCACGTCGATAAAAACACCGCTGCCTGCGCGCCAGATCGCTTCGGCCTCTGCCGTCGTAAGGACGCGTACGCCGGCGAGGGTCGCAGGAACAGCCGCGCGATAATTATCCGTGCGATATCCGTCCGGCTCCGGCACATTCTGCTGCGCGAGAACGTTGGCTGCGAGGGCAAGGGTCGCAACGATCACGCACGCCAGCGTTCGTATCACGGCGACTTCTTCGCCGTCTCCGCGCCGATCGGCCGGTCATTCTCGTCGAGCAAGGGAACGCCGAAGTCGAGCAGTATCCTGTTGATGGCCGGCTGGTTCTCCTGGATCAGACGGTTGAGCATCCGCTTCCAGTTCTGGTCGGCCGGCCGGACGCCCATGCCGATGCGATAGACGAGCCGAGGCCCCGTGGTTTCCTTGACAAGCGGCGTGACGTGTAGCGGCGGGTTTGCCTTCCCGGCGTAAAAGCCAGCCAACGGTCCCCACAGAATGGCGGCGTCGATCTTTCCCGTCGTCAGATCCTTGATCATGACTTCTGCCGATGAATCGATCCGCGTATCGACCATCAGTGGATAGGACTTGGCTTCCGCCATCAAACCATTTGCTGTCATGTTGGTGGCGGGCGGCGTGCCGGCAACAATGCCGATATGCTTGCCTTTCAGGCGCGCGTCACCCAGCGTCGCGACCTCGTCAAGACCGCTGCCCTGCCTGACCACCAGCGCGTAAGCGGTCCGGTAGTAGGGATTGGTGCCCTGCACCAGGTCGTCGCCTTGCGGGTAGCCCATGATGACGTCGCAACGATGTGCGGCGAGCGTCATCCGGACAAAGCCGGCCGCTTGCGGAAAGTACGCATAGTCCAGCTTTTTCTGCAGCTTTTCCGCGAATAGCTCACCGAGCTTGTTTTCGATTCCCTCACCCTTGTCGTTCGAGAACGGCAAATTGCGCGGGTCAGCGCAAACCCTCAGCACCTTGGGATCGATGAGCTCGATGGACAGGTCGGTGCTGTCGTTGGTCTGGGCTCCGGCGATATCGCGACCGGCGAATATTGCTGTGATCGCCAGAAGCGAGACCAGCAAGCGGCGGCGTTGTCCCCAATCTGTCATCATGCATTCCCTTCTTGATCGAACGCCCGCTATCCATCAATTGCTCAGCGTGCCAGAGCGTGCAACAGGAATATCCCCGTGCTGGGTTTGCGTTGCATGTTGCGACGCAAACCAACTCGACGGACCCCCCGGCGATCGAAATCCCTCCCGGACGAGACTGAGGCAGAAAAATGGCTCATGGCGTTTCGGTTCTTGCCCTACTCGTAGTGTTCGCGACGTCAACCCTAGCGCAGGCCCAGCAGCAAGAATTGCCTGTGAGCGAAGTCGCCCCCGGAATATTCGCGTACCAGGGCCTGACTGCGCTGATGACGGGCGAGAACGAAGGCGCGACTGCGAACATAGGATTCATCATCGGCGAGAGCGCGGTAGCGGTGATCGACACCGGGGGAAGCGTTCGCGAGGGTCAGCGGCTGCTTGCGGCGATCCGTGCACGGACCGACAAACCGATCCGCTACGTTATCTACACACACGGCCATCCGGACCATGTCTTTGGCGCCGCCGCATTCGCAGGCGATGGAACCGAGTTCGTCGGTCATCGGAACCTGCCGCGGGCGCTGGTGGCGCGCGGACCATTCTATCTCGATGCATTTCGCCGGATCATGGGCGAGAAGTCCCTGGATGGGGTACGGATGATACCGCCCACGCTCCTTGTCGATGGCACGGTCAAGCTCGATCTCGGCTCGCGAATCCTGACCTTGAAGTCGTGGCCGGCGGCGCACAGCGACAACGACGTCTCCGTGCTCGACGAGCAATCCAAAACCCTGTTCGCGGGCGATCTGGTGTTCCATGGCCACATTCCGGTGCTGGACGGCAGTATTCGCGGATGGCTCGGGGTGATCGACGAACTCGGCACGCTTCCCGCGCAACGCGTGATTCCCGGTCACGGACCTGTGAGCGAATGGCCGGGCGCCCTCGCCGACCAACGCCGTTACTTCGAAACGCTGGCGGAGGATGTTCGCAAGCTGGTCGCCCGTGGCGCTCCGATCACGGCCGCCGCCGACACTGCCGCGGCCAGCGAGCGACCGCGGTGGCAACTGTTCGACGACTACAATGCACGCAATGCAACAACCGCATTTTCGGAAATTGAATGGGAATGACCTGCCCGATGACGTATACTGGCGGCACTACGTTCCATCCCAGTGAAGGGGTGCCGCCATGCCCGGACGCCGTTTCCACCTGCTCTGCATCGCCAGCCTCCTGAGCGTCATGCTCGTCGGCGCGCGCGTTGCGCCTGCGGCAACGCCCGAGGCCAACGATCCGTGGCCTGGACTGGTCCAGGACATCTTCAACAACCGCCCGATGAACGACGGCGCCGAGGTGATCGCCATCGAGATGCCGTACCGCGCCGAGGATGCGGCGATCGTTCCCGTCACCCTGCGCACCAAGCTCCCGCCTGGCGACAGCCGCCGCGTGCTGAGAATCACGCTGGTGATCGACCAGAATCCGGCGCCAATGGCGGCAAAGTTCGAACTGGGACCTGACGCCAATGTGACGGAAATCTCGACGCGCGTGCGCGTCAACAACTATACCGACGTTCATGCCGTGGCCGAACTGAGCGACGGCAAGCTCTATATGACGAAGACTTACGTGAAGGCCTCCGGCGGCTGCTCCGCACCGGCCACCAAGGTCGCCGACGAAGCCAAGAGCCGCCTGGGGCAGATGCGATACCGGCAATTCGCGCGTGCTGGTCAAGGACATGCTGGTCAAGGACTTGGCCAGGGTCCCACCAGCGGTACCCGCGAGGCGCAGATCATGATCGGTCATCCCAGCCATTCCGGCCTGCAGATGGATCAGGTGACCCAGCTCTACATCCCGGCCTTCTTCGTCGACCAGTTGCGGCTGTGGCAGGACGATAGTCTGGTGCTGGCGATGGAAGGTGGAATCTCGATTTCGGAAGATCCCAACATCCGCTTTACCTATGTTTCGAACGGCGCGACGCGCTTCCGTGCCGAAGCCAGGGATACCGAAGGCCACGTATTCCAGAAGGAATGGAAGGTCGACGATTCCGGGATCTGACGCAACGCGGCAAGCCAATATCGGATGCGGCGGCACATCGAGGCGCGTCTAGAGCTTCGGTTCTGATTGAATCAGAACCGAAGCTCCAGATTCTTGTTTTGACGCGTTTTCTACCGCAGATAAGTCTACGCAATCTGCGTAAACTTGATTGCTATGCGAACCGGTGTCCACTTCGCTCGAAAACGCTCTAGAAACATCTCACCTCTGCTTCGGCCTGTGCGCGCCTGAGATCATTGAGTGCGCCCGCCGCCTGCTCTGAAGTGCGGAACTGCCCGCCCAGATTGCCCCGGACCTGCGCCATGCTGAGGACGGTTTCGGCCGAGACATAGCGGTCATAGGGGATGATCGATGCGATGATATCGATCGAGCAGGAGCATTGTTCGATCGCCTGCCGCGTCTCACCATTCGCCTTGAGACAACCAAAGACGTATTCGGCGCGCGCCGACGTCGGATAGTCGTTGATCACTTCGGCCCGCGCAATCGTTGCCATCGTCATCAACGCTGTCAACGCGGCGACAATACGTCGTACCGATCCGACAGCTGTCATGATCTTCCTCCCGCTACGAAGCGTGGAAGCTATGCTATGACGGTCCTGCTGAAAAGATGCTCGCGGAAAACGGCACTGGACACCATGACAATTTGCATTCGCACGCTGATGACTGCGGTTATTTTGGCCTCTGCGCAGGTCGGTACGTGCTACGGCGCGGAAACTGTGCGGGTTGCGGTGCAAAAAACCGGAACCTTCGCCTGGGAACTTGCCGTGATCCGCGCCCATGGTCTCGACAAACAGGCCAATCTCTCGGTGGGGGTTGTTGAGCTCGCGAGCCCGGAGGCGGGCAAGATCGCGCTTCGCGCCGGCAACGCCGACATCATCGTCTCCGACTGGCTGTGGGTATCGCGCGAACGCACACTGGGCGCCAAGCTGACATTCTATCCCTATTCGAGCGCGCTCGGCGCCGTCATGGTACCGGCCGCGTCGCCGATCCAGACCTTGGCTGATCTCAAGGGCCGCAAGCTCGCCGTTGCCGGCGGCCCGATCGACAAGAACTGGCTGCTGTTGCAAGCGTGGCTGAAACAGGGCGGCATCGACCTGAAGTCGGAGGCGACCATCGCTTACGGCGCGCCGCCGCTGCTGACGGCAAAGACGCTCAGCGGGGAAATGGATGCCACCATGAACTACTGGAATTTCTGCGCCGTGCTGGAAGCCAAAGGCTTCCGCCGCGTCGCCGGCGTTGAGGATCTGCTGCCGAAACTTGGCGCCACGGGCCGCACCGCGATGATCGGCTACGTCTTCGACGAAGCATGGGCGAACGCCAACCAGGACACAGTGGCCCGCTTTATCGCCATGACCCGCATGGCGAAAGAGATCCTGTCGACCTCGGATGCCGAGTGGGAGAAAATTGCGCCGCTGACCGGCGCCCCCGACACCGCAACGCTCCGCGTCTATCGCGATCGATACCGGGAGGGAATTCCACGTCGCCCGATCGCCGACGAGGAAGCCGACGCGCGCATCCTCTACCGCGTGCTGGCTGGAATCGGTGGCCGCGAACTTGTCGGGGCGGCGCCAGAACTCGCTTCCGGCACATTCTATCACGCGATCCCGGGAGACTGAGGTGCCGCGTCTGTTTTCATTCGCCGTGTTTTTCGCAACCTGGTGGATCGCCTCGCTGCTCGCCGGCGATGCGAAGCTACCGCCTCCGCCCACCGTGCTCGCGGCCATGCTTGCGGAAGCGAAGTCGGGCGCCTTGTTCCTCAATCTCGGCGTGACATTGGCGCGCGTGGCGCTCGCCTTCACCCTGGCGATGACGCTGGGTGCCGCCATCGGCTACCTGATGGGCCGGGTGCGGCTTGCCGATCGGCTGGGCGACCCCTGGCTGATCCTGCTGCTCAATCTGCCGGCGCTCGTGGTTATCGTGCTCGCCTACATCTGGGCCGGATTGACCGAAGTCGCCGCAATTGCGGCAATTGCCATCAACAAGCTGCCGACCGCCGTCGTTACGTTGCGTGAGGGGGCGCGGGCGCTCGACGCGACGCTCGACGAAATGGCGACAGTATTTGCGTTGCCGCGTGCAAGGACGTTCCGGCACGTCATATTGCCGCAACTGGCGCCCTATATCGCTGCCGCTGCGCGATCGGGACTTTCCCTGGTCTGGAAGATCGTCCTTGTTGCGGAGCTGCTTGGGCGCCCGAACGGCGTTGGCTTCGAGATTGGCGTGGCGTTCCAATTGTTCGACATCCCGCTTTTGCTGGCCTATTCACTGAGCTTCGCGGCTGTCGTGCTCGTCATCGAAACCGTGTTGGTGCAGCCATTTGAGGCCCGGCTATCCCGGTGGCGCCCCCGTGCGGCTTGACGTCGATATTGCCAGCAAGAAGTTCAGGAACGCGGCGGGCGAACAGCACGACGTGATCGCCGGCGTGGCCTTTGTGCTCGATGCAGGAGAGGTTGGCGTGTTCGTCGGTCCATCCGGCTGCGGCAAGAGCACCATGCTGAGGATTCTCGCCGGCCTTGACCACGACTTTCAAGGGCGCGTCGTGCGTCCCGCCGGCGCACGGATCGGCGTCGTGTTCCAGGAACCTCGGCTGCTGCCATGGCGATCGGTCGAAGAAAACGTGCGGCTTGTCGCACCTCTTGCCGACGAAGCGAAGCTTTCAGCGCTGTTCGAAATTCTGGAATTGGGCGCACATCGCAACCATTTTCCCGGCGAATTATCACTCGGCCTTGCCCGGCGCGTCGCGCTCGCCCGCGCGTTCGCCATCGAGCCGGATTTCCTCATTCTCGACGAACCGCTGGCCTCGCTCGATGACGCCCTCGCCGTCCGTCTGCGCGATCAGATTGCCATGTTGGTCGACGGCCGTTCCGTGATGACGCTGCTGGTTACCCATGACGTGGAAGATGCGGCTCGTCTTGGCGACCGCCTGTTCCTGCTGTCGCCGCGACCGGCTCGGGTTGTTGCCGAGCTGCCCATCCGCACGCCCCGTCGCGCGCGGAGTGACGCCGAGATCGCGGCGATCAAGTCCGACATCATGCGGCGGATCAATGGCGGTCTCACCGAGCGCGATGCCTCATAGGCAGTGTTTGGGGCGCGTGCTAGAGTACGCAATCGGCGGGATTGACCATGAAACGCTCGATCGCAACCGCAGCGTTTGGTCTTGCTCTTGTGACCATGACGGCAATGGCGCAGGACATGATGCGTCACGTCGACCTGTCGTCACCCGATATGGTCTCGGCCGAAATGACTCGCGGCGAGGTCGAGGCCGCGCTTGCCGCCGCGACCATCGCAGCGCCCGCCGACTTCACCGGCAAGCGACTATCCGGCCTCGACCTCTCCGGGCTCAACCTGTCCGGCGCGATCTTTCGCGCGGCGCGGCTCAACAAGACGAGGCTAGCCGGCGCAAGACTCGATCGTGCGATCCTCGACCAGGCATGGCTGCTCGAGGCGGATCTGACCGGCGCGAGCCTGAAGGGCGCCAATCTGTTCGCCTCGCAGATGGCGCGCGCCCGGCTCGATGGCGCCGATCTCTCGGGAGCACGCGTTGCCGCCGATCTTACCGGCGCGAGCCTCGTCGGAGCCTCGATCGCGGGCGCAAATCTGAGCGCCGACATGCGTAACCAATCGATGGGCCTGATGCGCGCGGTGCTGAAATCCGCCAATCTGGAACGGTTGAATGCGCGCGGCGCGGATCTATCACGCGTCGACCTCGAATTTTCTTCACTGAAAGGCGCCGACCTGACGGGTGCTTCCCTCAAGAACGCCCAACTCGGCGGCGCCGACTTGACCGACGTCACGACTATCGACACTGATTTCGACGGCGCGGATCTTGATTCAGCGAAGTTGAAGGCGCCAATCGGCCTCGACCAGGCAAAAAATTTCGAGAAGGCGAAGAACCGGGAACGTCTGGTAAGGTAGTGAGAGCTTCAGGGTTGCCGCGGGAGGATCTGGTGATGCGATGGATACTGGCCCTGGTCGTGCTGTTGTTGGCGGGCGCCGACGAACTCGCCGCGCAGAGCAAGGGCAAGGGCATCCGGCTCTGGAACCTGACCACCTCGACCATATCCGGTTTCCAGCTGTCGCCGGCCGGGAAGGACGCCTGGGGACCTAACCTGACCTTGAACGACAAGGACAAGGAGGTCGACCACGACGAACGCCTGCGCATTACGGGCGTGGAGCCCGGACGCTACGATGCCAAGGTGAGCTATCCCGACGCAAGGCAATGTCTGGTGAGAGATATCGAAATCAAGGCGGATGCCGTATTTTCGATTGCCGACAAGGATTTAAAGGACTGCAACAAATAGTCCTTGCGACGCCCTGACAAGATGGCTTCAGCCTGCGGGCACAGCTTCGCCCTTATCCGCCCGGTCGTTGGGGCGCGGATATTCGCAGCGCCACTTCACCGCGGTCCATTTCGGATGCTCGCCGACCCATTGCGCGATATAGGGCTGCGCAGCCATGACGCATTGCCGCGGGGACACATCCGAGGAAAACACCAGGTGCCTCTCTTCGCAGGTGGCCGGCGACAGCACGGCACACACTGTCAGTACCAAATCGATCGCATTCATGCCTGAGATCCCAGAGCTAGTGCGTTGAATAGATAACACAAACAGCTACGTAACAGGCAGCGAAAAGTTTCACCACACCGCGAAAACCCGGTACCCGGCGACTCGTGTTAGCCGCACAGGCTCAAAAGTTAACGCCGAATATCAGCCGCGCGTGATGGCGTTCGAAGTTGACGAGATCGAGCGCCGCGTTCGATCCGGCCGGACGTCCCCATGCCTGAACGCTCCAGGCCGCGGTCAATCGTGAGCGCGGCGACAATTGAAAATAGGCCGTGGGCCCGACAAACAGCGCCTGGCCTGCGAGTTCCTGCAACCCGATCCCTTCATATTGCCGCAGGTAGCGTGCTTCACCGCCGAGAAAGAAACCCGGACGTGTCTGCACCATCAAGGCGAGCGCAGCGCCGATGGTTGATTCCTGGTCTGCGGCTCCGGTGCCGACAACGCGCGTCCATTCCGGCTGGTAGATCAGATTGAGTGCAGCGACGGCGACGTTCGGAATTATTTCGCGATCGAACGCCAGCGTCAGTCCCGCGCCGTAGCTTCGCACCGCCGCCGCCGTAGTCTCGTCAATGCGGCTGGCGTGGCTTTCTACCGCGACGGTAAAGCCAAATGGGGCCGCGTCCCGATCGAGAAACCGGTAGCGCAGGTCCACCGACACGCCTTCCCACGACAACTGGCGCCGATCCTCCAGACCTGGAACGCCGCGGATGTAATGGGACGCAAAGTTGGTTCCCAACTCCACCCGAACATTTCTGGCAGGCACGAATTCCAATTCGAGTTCCTGGCCGATCGCGCGGTAGTTTCCGCCATTTTTGGAAAATCGTCCGGTGGTCTCGCTCTGCAGCTCGCGCTCGCCGACACTGCCGATATCCGTGCCGATCATGAAGCCGAACAGATGCTCGGTATCAATGCCCTCCGCGCAAACAGCACCCGGAAGCAGCACGGAGAGACAGACGAATACCGCCCGGCAGGTGTTCGAACGAATTGGCATCCACGAGCCACAGGAATGAAAACGACGGGAATGAACGAGGCGTCACTGCCGGCACCCTAGCATGGCGCAGATGGCGGCGGCCAAGGAATCGGAAGGCGTAATCCCTGAATTCCGGCCATGGCAGCCGGTGCCGGCGCGAGGGCGCCAATGAGGGAAAATGGAATAGCAAAGCTTCTACTGCAAGAAGCCTGACGGCTTCGAGACTTTCGACACAAGCCGATCAATGCAAAGGGAGTCGGGCGCTGCGTGATTTCGCGAGGCGATGTTCTGAAATATTGAGCCGGACTAAATCTCGAGCCGGACCAGATCTTGAACGGGACTGGATATTGAACCGGACGCCTGCCGCGGCTCGTAGCAGCAGAGTGCAGCCAGAGCCGGGCAGAACGTTTCGATGCAGTCTATTTGCGCGATGCGCAGGCGTACATGTTGATTTCCATGCCCACCGACACTTCGACGATTTTCGGAGTCTTCCAAGTCATTCGGGGTCCTCCCAACTAGTTTGGCGCGACGTTCACGCCGGAGCAGAACCTAGGGCGGCCCCGGACGCAGCGCAAGTACGGAACATCGACGGCACAACGCTGGATTGCCGCACCTAACCACCAATATTTCTCTCTCGGACAAAGTCACTTCGCTCCTAGGCAAATACGGAACACCGGATCGCCGCGCGACATCAGCGCAATAGCGCACGGGCCGTGAACGACCTTGTGCCCAACGGAAGCTTGAATCGCCATTTGACGAATTCGGTTTGCCTGCCCATGCGACATGTGGAAGGTTGGCGTTCTCTTGGGTCGAGGTTCTTGGGTCCAGGTTCTTGGGTCGAGGTGTCCGGATGCCAACGGCGAGTGGCGATCTTGATTCTTTTGGTGACCGCGGGCCTCTGTTGCGATGGCTGGTCTTCACCGGGCTGTGGATTTTTGCGTTCTTTCTGTTGTGGCGCTTCGGCCTGGTTCGGCAGATGGTCGCTGGCGATCGCACCTATCTCTCGCCGATCATCGCTCTGCTCTATGTTGCGACGTCGCTACATTGCCTGTGGCGCACGATCGTGATCGCACGCGAGGGCGATTCGGCGCGCCGCACTGGCGCATTGATCGCGTCTGGATCGGGTCGCCTTGATCTTGACGGCGACGCCGTCGTCGTCGAAGGCGCCGGCCTGCTTCCAACCGGTCTGGTCGCGGCTCACATTCGCGACCTTGCCGTCAAGGCACGCCTGCAGGGATCCCGGAAGCTCGATCAGACGCTGCTGCTGCGCGGGCTGGCCAGCCGGCTACGCGGCTCCAACCAGTTTGGCGCCTTCGCCAGTGACACGCTGATGAAGCTGGGCCTGCTCGGCACGATCATCGGCTTTATCATGATGCTGGCGCCAATTGCAGGACTCGATCCCAGCGACCGCAGCACGGTCAGGTCTTCGATGAATCTGATGAGCGACGGCATGGCGGTCGCCATGTACACGACGCTCGCCGGTCTCGTCGGTTCCATCCTCGTCAGGATCCAGTACTACATGCTCGACGACGCGACCGCGAAGCTGTTTGCGTTCGCCGTCGGGCTGACGGAAGTCCGCGTGGTTTCGATCCTGGAGAATCGACCCGAGGCGGCGGAATGATCGACGAATATGACCTCATGCCGCAGGAGGAGCCGTTCGATCCGTTCGCGGTCATGCTGTTCAAAGCGTTACAGGTCCTCGCCTTCCTGTTCTTCGTCGCATTGCTCGCCATCGCGCCCGAGGCAAAGGATGGCAAGATCGACAGCAAGGCGGAATTCCTGGTGACGATGGCCTGGCCCGACCAGCATCCGGACGACTTCGACATGTTCGTTCAGGACCCGCTTGGCAATATGGTCTGGTATCGGCGGCGCGAGGCTGGATTCATGCTGCTCGACCGCGACGATCGTGGTGGCGCCAACGATTTCATTCTGGTCAACGGCCGCAAGGTCCTGTCGCCGATCCGCCAGGAGACGGTTAGCATCCGCGGCATCGTCGCCGGCGAATACACCGTGAACATCTATCATTTTATCGCGATGGGCCGCGAACCCGTGCCGGTCTCGGTGAAGGTCGAGAAGCTCAATCCGACGGTTCAGGTCGTCCACTACGACAAGATGATGATGCAAAGCGCGGGCACCGAACGCACCGCCGTCCGCTTTTCGATCGACGCCAGCGGCGGCATCGTCGACGTCAACCATCACGAGAAGTCGCTGCTGCAGACGCTGCGCAACCGGCTCAGCAAGAGTGGCTGACCATGGAACTGCAGAAGGAAATCCTGGGTCTATCGATTGCCTACGCGCTGCTGGCGGCGTTGTTGCTGGTCATTGTGCTGCGCGCCCGCGTATCCTGGCAGCTCAAGGCAGCGGCCGTGCTTGTCACCAGCGTCTACTACTGCGTGGCGTTTTTCCGCATCGAAGGTCTGGCCGGCTGGTCGGCGCCCGCACCGTTGCCGTCGCAGTTCCAATTGTTGTGGGCGCGGGTCGTCGAGCCGAACCCGCTCGATCGCGATCCCGGCGCGGTGCATATCTGGGTCGAGGAACTCGATGCCGCCAATCTCCCGAGCGGTCAGCCGCGGGCCCATCGCCTGCCCTATTCCGCGGCACTCGCGCATAAGGTGACCGCCGCGCGCGACGAGATCATGAAAGGCCATCCGCAGGGCGGACGCGCGGCCGATTACGGATCCGGCAATGGACAAGCCGCGCCTGAAGGTCCCGCGGATGTCTCGACGCTGCGCCCGACGGCTGCGCCGGGGGGCGATCCGATGAGCGGCGGTCCGCTCGATCTATCGTTCCTGACCGGTGAAGCCGGCAATATCGAATTCGCGCCGCTGCCCGCTCCGATTCTTCCGCCCAAGGACGGGCCCTGAAGCTGATCGATGCGGCGGCGTGCCGGTCAATGAGCACGCCGAACACCTCGGTTCTGTCGCGGCTAGCCGCAGCCGATCACGATCGGCGGTCCCGGACCAATCACAGCTGGCCTAATCGCAGGCCTTTTCGGCCATTTGCTGATCAGACTTGTGCTGATCAGACTTGGCGCCTTGGGCCTGCTGCGCCGCCGTCGGCTGACCTTGCATCTGCTTTTGCGTATCCTGCGAAGACGCTGCAACATCGCTCGCTGCACGATTCATCGTGCTGGTTGGCGCGTGTTCCTTGGCATCGGAAGCCATGCCGGTGGTCTGGCCAGTGCCAACCGATGCGGGTCCGGAACCCGCGTCCTTCAGATTTGCGGCGCGACCGGTGGTGTCGCAGGGGGCGGCCATTGCGCTGCCGATGCTCAAAACAGCGATCGAGCAAGCCGCGAGAACGAGTCGTTTCGTGTTCATCTGATCCTCCTTGGACCTGCCGTGCGCCCCAGCACGTCAGGACGGAGGAGCAACCGGTTCGGCGGCCACGGGTTCCGGGTGGCGGGTCGAATCTCGCTGTTGTTTAATCGGGCGCACCTCATGTTTCCGATCAGTGCCTACAATTTGCGAGGCTAATCACATGCGACCATTGATCTGCGGAACGCTCGGGACCTTCCTCGCGATTTGCCTTGTGGTACCGGTCGACGCCCAGGACAACTCGCGACTCGGGCAGCCGACACCGGGCTCCGCAAACCCGCCTGCAACACTGACCGGCAAGGAGCGGCTCGGCAGGAAATGGATGGATGAGCAGCGGATCGACAATTGCAATGTGCCGATCGACAAGCGTGGATCCCAGAAGCGGCCAAGCATCTGCCCGCATGTTCCGATGGGCTGATCAAGCGCTCATACGCCGCCGGGCTGGACGTAACAGAACACATGACCGTTGCGGTTCATGAAAACGACGCCGTGACCCGTGGGATTCGATTGATCCCATTTGAGCTTGTAGTGCGGGATTTCGATTTCCGTTCCGTTCTTGACGTGGGGCCGGCCGAGCGGTTCATCCGGCCGGTCATCGGTGATGCGCACGTAGGTCTTGCCGTCCCGGACGTGGATTTCATCGGCCCAGTAGGCGTCAGCCTCGCCGCAGCATGATGCGCTGGGAGCGTCGGGCTGCATCAGCGATTGGTACCACTGCCGGATCGCAGGATCCGCGTTTTCCCATTGACCAATGTCGCGCGCGCCGAGCCCTGTAAGGGAACAACCGAAAATTCCCAGAAAAAGGATGATTCGCTTCATCCGTCCCGCTCCTGTGTTCTCCGGCGGGATGATCAAAGCAATGTTTGTGCCGCCAAAAGCCCGTAAGGAACCGGGCTAGGCAAGGCTCCCATTGGGCGACGAGCCGCTGCGCCATCGGAGCTTCGATCTACCGATCGGGTTCAGATCAGGGCACGCTGTTGCGAGTTGAGGAACTCAGGAAGCGTCTGGAGCCGGGCTGTTGTGCTGCGCCTTCTGGATCGAAGACGGAACAATGCCGAAATACCTGCGGAAGACCCGGCTGAAATGGGACGAACTCGAAAAGCCCCATGAGAATGCAACATCCGTGACGGTCTTGCCGCCGTGTGTCTCCAGTTCGTGGCGGCAATTCTGCAACCGTGCCTGCCAGATATAGTCGCTGACGGTCATGCCCCGGTCGCTGAACAGCATGTGCAGATAACGCTTGGTGCAGCCCAGTGCCGCGGAAATCTGATCGATGCACAGATCAGGATCGCGCAGATGTTCGCGGATGAAGGCCTGAGCGCGAATATACATCGCCTCGGGGCCACCGCGATCGAAACTCGCGTCCGCCTCGCGCAGCGGCAACAGCAACAGATCGATCAGCGAATCGGCGACGACGACCGCGTTGTTCGGCGACAGTCTCGCAGCCTGGTCAAATGCGGCATGAACGAAGTCAAAGGCAATCCGGCCGGTGCCTGTGCGCGCCGAGAGCTTGCACGCCGACATCCGCGCCGTATGGAAGCCGCGCTCCTGCAGCAGCGCCTTCGGCACGATGACGACTTCGTGCCGCGTCAGCGCCGGACTGACGATCGTATGCGGACAGGATACATCGTAGGCAAGGCAATCGCCGGGCATCAGCTCGATGCGCCGGCCCTCCTGCTCGAAATAGGAAACGCCGTGCGTCTGAAACAATATCTTGACGTAGGGATGCTCGCTGGCTTTTGAACGGGACACGGTGTGGGCGATGCGATGCTGGCTGACCTCGATCTGACAGAGCTTCAGCTTTGAGACCGTCGTGTAGTTGACACGCGCCTCGAGCGACGAAGCCTTCAACGGATCTATGTCAAATTGGCCACAAAGATCCGTCAGTGCATCCGACCAGCACTGGATCTGCTTCTTCGGCGACAATCCCGAAGTGGTAAGCGAGTGGAGCGTATCAACCATTTCCAGCCACCGATTCGAGAAACGTAACTGTTGTCGCGGGAGACTCGGTCACGGTGAAGTTAGATTTACCTCAATTTGAACGGTCGTTGTTGCCTAAGCAACGTATGTCCCGGCATCCACTTGACAATCCTCCGACTTAGTTTCTGCGCCGTCAAGGGGAAGGTTCACCTCGATCGTGCGACATCCGTCGTAGTGCGCCGCACAGCGGCGGTCCAAACCACTGCCTTATGTGTGGCAACGCCCAAGCAATTCGGCAGGAAAACAGAAATCTCGCCGAGGTTCGCTTTGGAGCAAATGCCCTTCGCTCTTGGGCAAGTTTCCTATTCCCGAACGGGATAAAGATACGGGACAAAATCGAAAAAATGGGCCGCCTCGGCGGTACCTGGGCTTCATCAGTGGGAGGACGCAATGCGCAGACTGCTATTTGCAACTTGTCTTGGTTCCATGGCGGCGTTCGCCGTGGGCAGCGCCGTAGCCAACGAGGAATTGATCAAAATGTCGCAGAACCCGAAGGATTGGGTGATGCCGGCAGGCGACTACGCCAATACGCGCTACTCGAAGCTCAACCAGATCACGGCGGCCAATGTCGGCAAACTCCAGGTCGCCTGGACGTTCTCGACCGGCGTGTTGCGCGGCCACGAAGGCGGACCGCTCATCATCGGCAACATGATGTACGTCCATACGCCGTTCCCAAACAAGGTCTATGCTCTTGACCTATCCAAGGACCAACAGATCGTCTGGAAGTACGAGCCGAAGCAGGATCCGAACGTCATTCCGGTGATGTGCTGCGACACCGTAAACCGTGGCGTGGCCTACGGCGACGGCAAGATCTTCCTGCACCAGGCCGACACCACGCTGGTCGCTCTCGACGCCAAGACCGGCAAACTTGAGTGGTCGGTGAAGAACGGCGATCCCGGCAAGGGCGCAACCGGCACTTCCGCACCCCTCGTCATCAAGGACAAGGTCCTGGTTGGCATCTCCGGCGGCGAGTTCGGCGTGCAGTGTCACGTCACCGCCTACGATCTCAAGTCAGGCAAGCAAGTGTGGCGGGCCTTCTCCGAAGGGCCGGACGATCAGCTTTTGGTCGACCCCGACAAGACGACCGATCTCGGCAAGCCGATCGGCAAGGACTCGAGCATCAAGACCTGGCAAGGCGATCAATGGAAGATCGGCGGCGGCTGCACATGGGGCTGGCTGTCCTATGACCCCGCGCTCAACATGGTCTACTACGGCTCGGGAAATCCCTCGACCTGGAATCCGAAGCAGCGCCCGGGCGACAACAAGTGGTCGATGACCATCTTTGCACGCAATGCCGACACCGGGATGGCCCGCTGGGTCTACCAGATGACGCCCCATGATGAATGGGACTATGACGGCGTCAATGAAATGATCCTGAGCGATCAGCAGTTCAATGGCGCGGAGCGCAAGCTTCTCACCCATTTCGACCGGAACGGGCTCGCCTATACGCTCGACCGTGTCAACGGTGAGTTGCTGGTGGCCGAGAAGTACGACCCGAAGGTCAACTGGACCACCGGCGTCGACATGAACAAGAGCTCGCCGACCTACGGCCGTCCCAAGGTCGTCAGTCAATATTCGACAGAACAGACCGGCGAGGACAAGAATACCAAGGGCATCTGCCCGGCCGCGCTCGGTACCAAGGACGAGCAGCCGGCAGCCTACTCACCGGACACCCAGCTGTTCTATGTTCCGACCAACCACGTCTGCATGGACTATGAGCCGTTCAAGGTGAGCTACACCGCAGGCCAGCCCTATGTCGGGGCGACGCTCTCGATGTACCCGCCTGCCGGCGAATCCCACATGGGCAACTTCATTGCCTGGGACAACAAGACCGGCAAGATCGTGTGGTCGAACAAGGAGCAGTTCTCGGTGTGGTCCGGTGCGCTCGCCACCGCCGGCGGCGTGGTGTTCTACGGAACGCTCGAAGGTTACCTCAAGGCGGTCGATGCCAAGACGGGCAAGGAACTCTACAAGTTCAGGACCCCGTCCGGCATCATCGGCAACGTCACGACCTATGAGCAGGGCGGCCGGCAGTATGTCGCAGTGCTGTCCGGCGTCGGTGGCTGGGCGGGCATCGGCCTTGCGGCCGGTCTGACCGATCCGACCGCTGGTCTCGGCGCGGTCGGCGGCTACGCCGCGCTGAGCAACTACACGGCGCTCGGCGGATCACTGACCGTATTCGCCCTGCCGCAGTGAGCTGAACCATCTACGTTCCGGCGCATGGACTGGCTCCATGCGCCGGAGCACTTCCCAACGAATCCCGAGGACAAGCTCTTGCGTACAATTTGGTTTGCGGGCGCCGCGATGATCTCCGTGGTATCTGGCGGAATTACCCTCGCTGCAGACGCGGTCGATCCGACTGCCGTCAAGTCCGAGGACGGAAAGTACTTCGACAAGGAAGGCACCCCGACCTTCAAGGTCGCCCCTGACGGCACGGTGGATTGGTACACCTACTCCGGATACCGCCGCTATCACTCGGAATGCCATGTCTGCCATGGCCCCGACGGGATGGGATCGACCTACGCCCCTGCCCTCACGGATTCGGTCAAGACCATGAGCTACGGAGACTTCGTCGGCGTTGTCGCGAGCGGCCGCAAGAACGTAAGTTCGTCGCAGGAGAACGTGATGCCGGCGCTCGGCGATAATCCGAACGTCGCCTGCTACATGGACGACCTCTACATCTATCTGCGCGCCCGCGCCAATGACGCGGTCGGGCGCGTGCGTCCTGCCAAGAAGGAAGACAAGCCTGACGCCTACACCGAGGCGGAGAATTCCTGCATGGGCAGGAAATGATCATCCGGAGTGAGCGCGGGGGACAGATGTCCTTGCAGCGCCCTCAAGACGAAAAGTGGAGTCTGGAATGAAGACGCGCGCTGCTGTCGCTTTCGAAGCAAAAAAGCCGCTCGAAATCGTCGAGGTCGATCTCGACGGGCCGAAGGCCGGTGAGGTCCTTGTCGAGATAAAGGCGACCGGGATTTGCCACACCGACGCCTATACGCTTGACGGTTTCGACAGCGAAGGAATCTTTCCCTCGATCCTCGGCCATGAGGGCGCCGGCATCGTTCGCGAGGTCGGCGCGGGCGTCACGTCACTGAAGCCGGGTGACCATGTGATCCCGCTTTACACACCCGAATGCCGCCAGTGCAAAAGCTGTCTGAGCGGCAAGACCAACCTCTGCACCTCGATACGCGCCACGCAGGGCAAGGGCGTGATGCCCGACGGCACGTCGCGGTTCAGCTACAAGGGCAAGCCCGTCTTCCACTACATGGGCTGCTCGACGTTTTCGAACTTTACCGTGCTGCCGGAAATTGCGCTGGCGAAGATCCGCGAAGACGCCCCGTTCGACAAGAGTTGCTACATCGGCTGCGGCGTGACGACCGGGGTCGGCGCGGTGGTCAACACCGCCAAGGTCACGCCGGGCGCCAATGTGGTGGTGTTCGGACTTGGCGGAATCGGGCTCAACGTGATTCAGGGCGCCAAAATGGTTGGCGCCGACAAGATCATCGGGGTCGACATCAACGACAGCAAGGAAGCATGGGGCCGCCGCTTCGGCATGACCCATTTCGTCAACCCGACCAAGGTCGGCGGCGACATCGTTGCGCATTTGGTCACGCTCACCGACGGCGGCGCCGACTACACCTTCGACTGCACCGGCAATACCACCGTGATGCGCCAGGCGCTCGAGGCGTGCCATCGCGGCTGGGGCGTCTCGGTGGTGATCGGGGTAGCTGAATCCGGCAAGGAAATCGCGACCCGGCCGTTCCAGCTGGTGACCGGCCGGGTGTGGAAAGGCACTGCGTTCGGCGGCGCGCGCGGCCGTACCGATGTCCCGAAGATCGTTGACTGGTACATGAACGGAAAGATCGAGATCGACCCGATGATCACCCACGTTCTCACGCTGGAGGAGATCAACAAGGGCTTCGATCTGATGCACGAAGGCAAGTCGATCCGTTCGGTCGTCGTTTTCTAAAGCCAAAGAACGTCAAACATAAGGAGGATAGGCCCATGACTGTTCACATCCACCCATCGGTCGACAACGGCGTCAAGAAGGGGTCGGGCAGCTTTGCCGGCGGCACCCTTGTCTGCAAATGCGCGGACAAGGCGGTCAAGGTCGGCATCAAGGGTGATGTCGCCCACAACCACGCCTGCGGCTGCACCAAATGCTGGAAGCCGGCAGGGGCAACCTTCTCGGTGGTGGCGGTCGTGCCACGCGAAAATGTGTCGGTGCTGGAAAACGGCGACAAGCTGCAAATTGTCGATGCGTCGGCGGCGATCCAACGCCACGCCTGCAAGGCCTGCGGCACGCACATGTACGGCCGGATCGAGAACAAGGGACATCCCTTCTACGGCCTCGACTTCATCCACCCCGAACTATTCCAGGAAGCCGGTTCGGCGGCACCAGGGTTTGCTGCGTTTGTATCGTCCGTGATCGAAGCCGGCGTCGCTCCATCTGACATGGCGGGGATCAGATCCCGCCTCACGGAGCTCGGGCTCGAGCCCTATGATTGCCTGTCTCCGCCGCTGATGGATGCGATCGCTACCCACGTGGCGAAATCGAAACCCAAAGCGGCCTGACCTCACAATCGTCTGCGACCGCCGGCGAGCTTACTGCCGCCGGCGGCGCCACGAACGCCCTTGCAATTCGGCCTCGCCGAAGATCGTGGTTTGGCGTAGTAAATCCCAGGCTTTTGGTAGCGGGGGAGCGCTACAACCCCTGCTGCATGAATTCCTCGTTCGTAAGCTGTACCAGCGAGGCTGCGCGAATGCGCCGTGGCGGGTGACCTTTCCCGACCTCCGATAACCTACCTGCCAGCAAGTCAAGCCCCCTCGAAGTCGGCTGAAACGCATACTGAAGATGCATTTCTCGAGATTTGATGGCATAATCATCAAGGGCTGCTGAGGCTCCGAGACCGAGGATTGCGCGTATGTGATCAATCCCGGCCAAAGCGATGCGCTCAAAGAGATGCACTCCAGAATCAAGCGAACGATCGCGGCTGCGGTCAGACGGCGAGAGAAATGGAGGACCTTATGGCGTCGTGGCGTGACGACAAGGCCCGGGCGACCCTGATCCACGAAGCCGCGGGTAACGTGCAGCCGGGCAAGGCGCCCCGATCCTTTGCCGAGCATCTGTTCGGCCATACCAATCTCGAGGACCTCGCCAACTACGATGCGGCCTCCCTGGCCTTCCTGGCGGAACAGGCCTGGGAGCATGTGCAGCAACGCACGACGGGCCATGCCGACATCCGTGTCGTCAATCCGATGATGCCCGACGGGCGCGAGATTTCCGTGCTCGAAGTTCTCAACGACAACATGCCCTTCCTGTTCGATTCCACCATGGCGGAGCTCGCCGAGCGGGGCATCGAGGTCACGCTGGTCGCCCACCCGATCATCGCCGTGGAGCGCAACGAGCAAGGCAAGCTGGTGCATTTCTACGGCGAAGCGCTGCCGGAGGGAGCAAAGGGCGAACGCGAAAGCCTGATTCATTTCCACATCGCGCGCCTGGACGCCGATGCCGACCGCCAGAAGCTGATCGAGGGCCTGACCAGAACGCTTAACGACGTGCGCGCCTGCGTCGCCGACTGGCGGGCCATGCGCGCCCGGGTCGAGCAGGCGATCATGACCTTCCGCTCCAATCCGCCGCCGCTGCCGATCGACGAGGTCGCCGAAGCCAACCAGTTCCTGCAATGGCTGTGCGCCGACAATTTCACCTTCCTGGGCTTGCGCGAATATCGATTCTCGCCCGACGCCGATGCGCCGGACGACATCAGCACGGGCGAAGGCCTCGGCATCCTGCGTGATCCCGATGTGAAGGTTCTTCGCCGCGGCGCCGAAATGGTGGTCATGACGCCGGAAATCCGCGAATTCATGCGCGAGCCGACCGTCCTGATGGTGGTCAAGGCCAATGTGAACAGCCGTGTTCATCGGCGCGTCCGCATGGACTATGTCGGCATCAAACTCTATGCGCCCGACGGGCGGCTCGAGGGCGAGTTGCGCCTCGTCGGCCTGTTCACGTCGGGTGCCTATACCCGCTCGGCGCGGCAGATCCCTTATGTCCGCCACAAGGTCGAACAGGTGTTGCAGCGCGCCGGCTTCGACCCAGCCAGTCATTCAGGCAAGGCGGTCCTGCATATCCTCGAAGACTATCCGCGCGACGAGCTCTTCCAGCTCGATGCCAGTACACTCTACAATTTCGTCATGGAAGTCCTGACGCTCTATGAGCGTCCCCGCGTGCGGGCGCTGACACGGGCCGACAAGTTCGACCGTTTCGTCTCCATCCTCGTCTTCATTCCGCGCGAGAAGTATGACACCGATGTGCGCACGCGCGTCGGGGACTTCCTGGCGCAGGTCTACAAGGGGCGCTTGGCGGCCTCGTACGCTTCCTTCCCCGAGGGATCGCTTGCGCGCGTCCACTACATCATCGGGCGCTATGAGGGCAAAACGCCTGTTGTCGAGCGTGCGACGCTGGAAGCCGAGATCAGCGCCATCGCCGCGACCTGGGGCGACAAGCTGAAGGCGGCGCTCGCCGCCTCCACCGACGGCATGCGAGCGCGCATGCTCGCCAACCGTTACGCCCAGGCCTTCACTGGCGGCTACATCGAGGCCTTCGGCACCTCGCAGGCGATTGCCGATATCGCCACCATCGAAAAGCTCACCCCGGCGCGGCCGGTGGCGATTTCGGCCCACCGCATCGAGGGCGAGGACGATCCAACGCGCTTCGGTCTCAAGGTCTTCTCGCTTGGCGCGCCCCTGTCGCTGTCGTACCGGGTGCCGGTGATCGAACACCACGGCCTGCGCGTCGTCAACGAGCGCACCTATCAGATCGTGGCGCCGGCGCCGGTATGGCTGCACGACATGACGATCGAGGCCAACGACGGCAAGCCGGTCGTGATCAGCTCGGAATTCGGCCATCGCCTGGAAGCCTCGATCATGGCGGTGGTCGGCGATCGGGCCGAATCCGACGGATACAACGCCCTCATCCTGCGTACGGCCCTGAGCTGGCGCGAGGTTTCGACCATCCGCGCGCTCTCCCGCTACCTACACCAGATCCGCGCTCCGTTCAGCCAGGACTACATGTGGGAGACCTTGCGCAAGAACACCGCGATCACCGCCAGCATGGTCGCGCTGTTCCAGGCCCGCCTCGATCCGCGCCTCGCCGCTACCGACGCCGAACGCTCGGCACGTGAGGCGACCCTCCTCACCGAGATCGAGGAGCAGCTCAAATCCGTCGCTTCGCTCGACGAAGACCGCATCCTGCGCCGCTTCACCAATCTGGTGCAGGCAACCATCCGCACCAATCTGTGGCAGATCGGCCAGGACGGACATCCGCGCCCGGTGATCTCGTTCAAGTTCGACGCGCGCAAGATCGACGACCTGCCGGCCCCGCGGCCGCTCTACGAGATCTTCGTCTATTCGCCGCGTGTCGAAGGTATTCATCTGCGCTTCGGCAAGGTCGCACGCGGCGGGTTGCGCTGGTCTGACCGGCCGCAAGATTTCCGCACTGAAATCCTCGGCCTGGTCAAGGCCCAGCAGGTCAAGAACGCCGTGATCGTGCCAGTCGGCGCCAAGGGCGGCTTCGTGCCAAAACGCCTGCCGCCGCCCTCCAATCGCGACGCCTTCATGGCTGAAGGCACCGAAGCCTATCGCATCTTCGTTCGCTCCATGCTCGAACTCACCGACAATTTCGACGGCGACGTCATCGTGTCGCCTGACTCCACCGTGCGGCACGACGACGACGACCCCTACCTCGTCGTCGCCGCCGACAAGGGCACCGCCACCTTTTCCGACATCGCCAACGCGATCTCGATCGAGAACAACCATTGGCTCGGCGATGCCTTCGCCTCCGGCGGCAGCCAGGGCTATGACCACAAGAAGATGGGGATCACGGCGCGCGGCGCCTGGGAGGCGGTGAAGCGCCACTTCCGCGAGATCGGCACCGACATTCAGACCATGCCGTTCACCGTCGCCGGCGTGGGCGACATGTCCGGCGATGTGTTCGGCAATGGCATGCTGCTCTCGCCGGCGACCAGGCTGGTCGCGGCTTTCGATCATCGCGACATCTTCATCGATCCCTCGCCCGACCCGGCCGTCAGCCACGCCGAACGCCTGCGCATGTTCAACCTGCCGCGGTCGAGCTGGCAGGATTACAACAAGGGGCTGATCTCGCAAGGCGGCGGCGTGTTCTCGCGCTCTCTCAAGGCCATTGCGCTCGCCCCGGAAGTGCGCACCCTGCTTGATCTCGACAAGCCGCAAGCCACGCCGTTCGAGGTGATGACGGCGATCCTGAGAGCGCGCGTCGACCTGCTCTGGTTTGGCGGCATCGGCAGCTATATCCGCGCGTCGGGGGAAAGCGACGATCAGGTCGGCGATCGCGCCAACGATCCGATCCGCGTCACCGGCGCCGATATCCGCGCCCGGGTGATCGGCGAGGGCGCCAACCTTGGCGTGACCCAGCGCGGCCGCATCGAAGCCGCGCAGAAAGGCGTCAAGCTCAACACGGACGCGATCGACAATTCGGCCGGCGTGAACACCTCCGACGTCGAGGTCAATATCAAGATCGCGCTGGCGCGCCCCGAGCGCGAGGGACACCTCAGTGCGGCTGACCGCAACAGCCTGCTGGCCGCGATGACCGACGAGGTCGGCGCCCTGGTGCTACGCAACAATTATCTGCAGACGCTGGCGCTTTCTCTGGCCGAACGCAAGGGCTTGGCAGAGACCGGCTTCCTCACGCGCCTGATGCAGGCGCTCGAGCAGCGCGGCCTTCTCAGCCGCGCTGTTGAATTCCTGCCCGACGACGCGGCGATCGCCGAACGCGCCCGGCGCGGCCAATCCTTGACTCGGCCGGAACTTGCCGTGCTGCTCGCTTACGCCAAGCTGACGCTTTACGATGATCTGCTCGCCGCCAGCGTGCCTGACGATCCGTATCTTGCCCGCGAATTGTCTCAGTATTTCCCGCGCGAGGTTGAGGACAAATTCCCCGCTGCAGTGGAACAGCATCGCCTTCGGCGGGAGATTATCGCCACCAATCTCGCCAATGCCGTCATCAATCGCGGCGGCCCGGCGTGTGTCGTGCGCCTGATCGACGAGACGGACGCCGAGGTGTCGACCATTGTCATGGCCTTCGTGGCGGTGGATGAATCCTACGGTCTGAAGCGGCTGAACGACGCGATCGATGGGCTCGACACCCGCATCGACGGGCAATTGCAACTTACCCTCTACGCGGCGATTCAAGATCTCCTGCTCTCCCGTATGGTCTGGTATGTGCGCAACGTCGATTTCAAGGCCGGTCTGGGAACGGTCATCGCGCGCTTCGGCCCGAGCATCCGCGAGATCGTTGCTGGACTCGACAAGACCCTTCCGGAGGACTTGCAGGCCGGACGCAGCAAGCGACGGCAGGACCTGATCGATGCCGGCGTCCCAGCCGACGTCGCAGGCGAGTTCGCCGATCTCGACGCCTTGGTCTCGGCACCGGATATCGTGACTATAGCAGAGCGCACCAGCCGGACCATCGGCGACGCCGCCGCTACCTTCTTCGCTGCCGAGGCTAATTTCCGTCTCGATCGCCTTATCGCTGCGGCACGCAGCGTCCCGGCCAACGATAATTACGAACGTCTCGCCATTGATCGCGCCATTGACCAGATCGCAACCGCCGAAAGAAGACTGGCTGCGGACATGCTGGCAACCGGCCAATGCGGCCCGGAGGCCGCCGCGAACTGGCTGGCGGCTCATCCTGAAGCGACGCGCATCCGCCGCTCGGTCGAGGAGATCGTGGCCAGCGGCCTGACGCTCGCGAAGCTGACGGTGGCGGCGAACTTGCTCGGGGATATGGTGAAGGGCTGAGGGCGCGGCAGCGATGTGAAACTCTGAAGCGCAACGCGAGTTGCGCAGGTTGTTCGCCGGCGAACGGAGGAATCCAATGATCCACGCTACTTGCCATACCGCCGATAATGTTCGCTGCATCGAGTTCGATGCCACACCCTGGTTCAGCGAGGCTGCCGCTCCGCGCATTATCGATTTGGCCCAACGAGGATGGGCCAGCACTGCAATTGCAGATTCCCTCGAGCGCCGACGAGGATACGAACGCTTGCACGACCTCGTTGAGTATGCGGCGAAGCGGCTGCAATCGGAATCCCTGGAGGACCCAACCTGGGAAACCTTCGAGTGCGTCGTTGATGGACCCGAGGCCGTGGCCTGGCTCGAGAAGAACCGGCCCGACGTTGTGGCAAGGATCCGGTAAGCCACGGGAAGGCAGCAGTTGCGATGATTGATTGACGGGCGCGCCCCTTCGCAGCCGAAAGGCCGACGCGGTACTCGCTTCCAACTAAAATATCGAAAACAACCCCATGCAAAGTAACAGGCGGGTCGCTCGCATGGGTGCTTTACCCACGAAAACATTTTGACACGTCGGGCAAATCAGGGGCACAACTTCGTCATCGCGCTCTTTGCAAGACCGCCTATGGCGCTGCCCATCGGGCTCGCGGCGCGATTACAGACCCAAAATTCCCTGAATATGGAGCGGCTTCGAAGCCTGGAAGCCTATCTTCGCCAGCTTGATAAGTGGGATCGTTGGCGTTCAAAATAGGAACATTGGGTGTCCCACCAAAACCGAGAGTGGGACTATGAGCCCCGAAAACCCAAACAAAAACAAGACGGGTCAGCCCGGCCTGGCGCTCGCCAAGCTGACGGTGGCGGCGAACTTGCTCGGGGATATGATGAAGGGCTGAGTAGGCGCGCTCACAAGCGATTCGGGATATGAGCACTCGTAGATCGTCGATGCGTGTGGGAAACCGGGTTTCGCCAGCAGAGGCTCAACGATCGGCCCCTCGCGCTCACCGCGCCGGAGCGGCACCAATGGCTCGCCTCGCGCGCGCCACCACGCGCGTTGCGATATAACACTCTCGGTTAGCCCGACCATTCTTGGTCCCAAACCTGGACGACGTGGCCCGGTGTGACCTCGCGGTACTGGCGAACCGGAGGCCGGTAGTCGGGCGCGCGCACCGGACTTTTGATTTCGTCGTTGGATACACCGCGCTTCTCGGCGCGGCGCGCAGGATCAGGGATCGGTACGGCCGCCATCAGCTTCCTGGTATAGGGATGCTGCGGATTCCCGAACACCGCCGCGCGAGGTCCGATCTCGACAATTTCGCCGAGATACATGACAGCGACACGGTGGCTCATCCGCTCGACGACCGCGATGTCATGGGAGATGAAGAGATAGGCAAGACCCATGCTCGCCTGAAGGTCGAGCATCAGATTGACCACCTGCGCCTTGACCGAGACGTCGAGCGCCGAGACCGCCTCGTCGGCGATGATCAGCCTTGGCCCGAGCGCCAGCGCGCGGGCGATGCAGATGCGCTGGCGTTGCCCGCCGGAGAACTCGTGCGGAAAGCGCGACGCCATATCTGCCGTCAGTCCGACGCGAACCAATAGATCGGCAACCTTGTCGCGCGCTTGCGACGAGGAAGCCAGTCCATGGGCATAGAGCGGCGCGGCAATCGCCGAGCCGATCGACATGCGCGGATTGAGGCTCGCGAACGGATCCTGGAAGACGATCTGCATGCGCTTGCGCAACGCGCGCAGGGCCCAGGCGCCCATGCCGAGGACATCCTCGCCATCGACCAGCACGGAGCCGCTGTCCGGCTCGACGAGCTTGAGGATGGACCGGCCCGTCGTCGACTTGCCGCAGCCGGACTCACCGACAAGCGCCAGTGTTTCGCCGGCGTGCACGCTGAAGGATATGTTCTCCACCGCATGGACGCGGCCCGAGACCTTGCCGAACAGGCCGGAACGGATCGGAAACCGCGTGGTCAGGTTGGCGACGTCGAGCACCGGCCGCTCTGATGCGGCGACCGTATCGGGCGTCTCCGTCGGTTCATCCGACGTTCCCGTTACCTTATCGACGATCGGAAATCGCATCGGCCGCGCCCGCCCCTCCATGGAACCGAGACGCGGCACGGCGGAGAGAAGCGCGCGGGTATAAGGATGCGAAGGCACAGCGAAGATCCGTGCGGTGCTGTCGGCCTCCACCGCCTGGCCGTCATACATCACCACGGTGCGGTCGGCGATCTCGGCCACCACTCCCATGTCATGCGTGATGAAGAGGATCGACATATCCTCTTCTTCCTGCAGAACCTTGAGGAGCTCGAGGATCTGCGCCTGGATCGTGACGTCGAGCGCGGTGGTCGGCTCGTCGGCGATGAGCAGCTTCGGCCTGCAGGCCAGCGCCATGGCGATCATCACACGCTGGCGCATGCCGCCGGAGAAGCGATGGGGATGTTCATGGAAACGCGATTTCGCCGCCGGGATGCGGACTCTCTCAAGCAGGCGAACGGTCTCGGCCTCGGCCGCCGCGCGCGACATGCCCCGATGGTAGATCAGCGCTTCGGCGATCTGAAAGCCGATGGTCAGCACCGGATTGAGGCTGGTCATCGGTTCCTGGAAGATCATGGCAACTTCGTTGCCGCGCACATCCTGCATGGTCTGTTCGGGTAACGTCAGGAGATCGCGGCCCGCGAGCTTGATGCTGCCCTGGATGCGGCCGCTGTCTTGCGGAATGAGCCGCATGATGGAGAGCGCGGTGACGCTCTTGCCTGAGCCCGACTCCCCGACGATCGCCACCGTCTCTTTCGCGGCAACCTCGAACGACACGTTCCGGACGACGGGAATCCATTGCCCATCGCGGATGAACGAGGTGGTCAGACCCGCGATCGACAGCACCGCGGCCTGCGCTTCTCCGAACGAATCCGTTGCCCGGGGCGGCGTTGCGCCGGTGTCGAGAGGGTCAGGTCCGCTTGGGCCAATACTCATCCTGAAGCTTTCAATGCACGGTTTCAGTAGCCGCGGTCACGATCGACACGACCCGGCAAGGCTTCACCGCGGCGGTGGCGACCGATGGTATCGAGCACGAATTCGACCGCGGTTTCCGGCGTCGTCATGCTCGCAATATGTGGTGTGAGGAGAATGCGCGGATGGTTCCAGAACGGATGGCCCGCCGGCAGTGGCTCCTGTTCGGCGACGTCAAGAACGGCGGCCGACAACAGGCCACGCTCCAGAGCCGCAATGAGGTCTGCCTCGACCAGATGCCCGCCCCGCCCGACATTGACGAGTTGAGCACCACGCGGCAGCGCCTCGAACAGACTCATATTCAGGATGCCACGGGTTTCATCGGTCAGCGGCAGCAGGCAGACAAGGATGTCGGTCTGCGCGAGAAAATCCGGCAATGTCTCCCGGCCGGCATGGCAGCTGACACCTTCTATGGTGCGCAGCGAGCGGTTCCAGCCGGCAAGCGGAAAGCCGAATGGCTTGAGCCGTTCAAGCACCGCCTGACCGAGCAGGCCGAGGCCCATCACGCCAACGCGCCGTTTCGTGGCCGGCGTGATCCGGATCTCGCGCCAGATCTGCTGGCGCTGCTGGGCGATGAAGTGCACGAGATCGCGGTGCAGCGCGAGCACGGCCATGGTGGCATATTCAACCATGCCCTCCGCGATACCGGGCTCCAGCATGCGGACGAGCGGAACATGGGGTGGAAGCTGCGAGAAATCGAATTGATCGACCCCTGCTCCGACCGAGAAGATGAGTTCGAGATTGGGGAAGGTTGCGGCGATGTTTTCCGGCGGGCTCCACACCGCGAGATAGCGCACCTCTGCCGGATCGCCGACATCGGGCCAGAGCCGGAACGGCAGCTCCGGGGCGCGCGCCGCAAAATGGCGGGCCCATTCGAGGCCGCGGGTCGCGTTGGCCTTGTAGAGGAATGTCATTGCGAGCTGCCCCGATCCGACACCGCTAGAACAGAGCGACCGGCGCAAGTGGCCGGCCGTCGATGAGGCGCAAATGGCTGTACGCCGCCGGGTCGACCAGTGGCGTATCGCCCGTCACGATGTCGGCGGCGAGCTTGCCGGCCGCCGGTCCGATGCCGAATCCATGACCGCTGAAGCCGGTCGCGAGAAAAAAGCCCGGCAGGGAGTCGACGGGAGAAATCACTGGAATGGTGTCGGGCGTCGTATCGATTGTGCCTCCCCAGGCCTCCGCGACTTCGATGCCCTTTAACTCGGGATTTGACTTGATCAGCGCCGCGAGCGCCGAATTGACCAGCGACATGTCCGGCGCGGGATCGCGCACCCGCTCGGTCTCGAACGGCGAAGGCTTGTCGAGGCTCCAGTTGGTGCCGCGCATGACCTGATCGAAAAACGACTTTCCGAACGACAGCTTCAGTCCCTTGCGGCGCTGCTTGTAGGTCGGCCAGAAGGTTTTGGCATAGCGAAACAGATCCGGCGACACTTCCACCGTGCCGCGGCCGCGCAGCGCCAGCGTGAAGCCGCCATCGAGGCGGCGGCGGATGCAATAGAAGTCGGTGCCGAGCGCGCCCATCGTGATTTCCGGCGCCGGCGTGGTGCGGCACGCGGTGGCGTTGACGAGGCCGATCGGCAGCTCGATGCCGTGGCGCCGGCAGAACAGCGACGACCACGCCCCTCCCGCCAGCAGCACGGACTGCGTGCGAATGGCCCCCTTCTCGGTGACGACCGCGCTCACCTGGCCGCCCTCGGTTTCGAGCCCGCGCGCGGCGCAGCTCTGATGAATGGTCACACCGTGCTTGCGCGCGGCGGCCGCGAGCGCCGGCACGGCCATCGAAGGCTCGGCGCGCCCATCGCTCGGCGTGTGCAAACCGCCGACCCAGCTGTCGGCATTGCCGGGCACGCGCTCGGCGACCTCGGCCGCCGACAAGACGGTTGAATGAACCTGCTGTTCGCGCGCGATCTCGGCCCACTTCTCCCACGCGGCCAGTTCCTGCGGGTTCTTGGTCAGGAACAAGACGCCGGTGCGCCGAAAGCCGGCATCGACGCCGGCGTCGTTCTGCATGTCCTCCCACAGCCGCAGCGCCTCGCGGGCCAGCGGAATCTCGGCACGCGCGCGGCCCTGCTGGCGGCACCAGCCCCAGTTGCGGCTCGACTGCTCCGCGCCGACATGCCCCTTCTCGATCAGCGCGACGGAGTGTCCTTTCTTCGCCAGATGATAGGCCGCCGAAACGCCGATGACGCCACCGCCGATGACGACAACATCGGCTTGCGCCGGCAAGCGCTCGTCGCTTGTGATGCGGCTGAGTGGCGGGGACATGAAACTCTCCTGACAATAACGTTGATCGAAGCTAGAGCCTATTCCGTTCCGATTGTATCGGAACGGGGCTCTAGGTTTTTGTTTTGACGCGTTTTCTTCACGCGAACCGGTATCCACTTCGCTGGAAAACGCTCTAGTTGGCGCTTCATGGGATGTTCATGCGCGGATCGAGGGCGTCGCGCAGTCCGTCGCCGAGGAAGTTGAAGCTGGTCACGGCGAGCGTGATGGCAATGCCTGGCGCAATCGCAAGCCAGGGCGCACTCGTCATATAGATCTGCGCATTGTTGAGCATGTTGCCCCAGCTCGCGGCCGGCGGCTGAATGCCGAATCCGAGGTAGCTGACATAGGATTCGAGCAGGATCGCCTTGGCGACGTTGAGCGTGGCCGCAACCACGATCGGCGCCATAGCGTTGGGCACGAGTTCGCGGAACATGATCCGCAGGTTCGACGAACCGAAGGCGACGGCGGCGATCGCGAACTCGCGTTCGCGAAGCGAACGGACCTGCGCTTCCACCACGCGGGCGACGCTCATCCACGCGGTGGCCGCGATCAGCAAGGTGGTGGTCATCAAGCCCGGCTCGGTGAGCGCCGCGAGCGCCAGCAGGAGAAAGATCGCCGGGAAGCACAGCACGGCATCGACGAACCGCATCAGCACGGCACCGATGACGCCGCCGTAGAAGCCCGCGAAAGCGCCGACAAGGATGCCGACCGCCATGGCGATGGTCATGGCGACGATGCCGATGGAGAGCGACACGCGACCTCCCATCATCAGCCGCGCCAGCACGTCGCGGCCAAGTTCGTCGGTGCCAAGTATGTGAGCTCCCGACAATGGCGGCGCGAACCGCTTCATGATGTCGATAAAGGTGTCGTCGAACGGCAAGAGATAAGGCCCGAACGCCGAACCCAGCACGAGGATGACGATGGTCACGGCACCCGCCAAAGCGAGCCGATGACGGCGAAAGCGCTGCCAGGCGGCTTGGCCGGGAGCAAGTTGGACGGTCTGCAAGGCTGCGGTGCTCATCGCCTATCCCACCCTGATCCGAGGATCGACGACGGCATAAAGGATGTCGGCGAGAAGCGAACCTATCAGCACCATCATGGCCGAAAACATCAGGATGCCCATCACGACGGGATAATCGCGATAGCCGATCGAATCGAGGAACAGCCGGCCCATGCCGGGCCAGGTGAACACGGTTTCGGTGACCAGCGCGCCGCCGAGCAATGTTGGAAACTGGAGGCCCGCAACTGTTATCATCGGCAGCAGGGCGTTGCGCAAGGCATGCACCGTCAGGATGCGCCACTCCGGCATCCCCTTGGCGCGCGCGGTGCGGATGTAATCCTGGTTGATGACCTCGAGCATGGAGGAGCGCATGAAGCGCCCCCAGATGGCGGTCTCGACAAGTGCCAGCACCACGGCCGGTGCGATCAGATGATGCAGGAGATCGAGCAGTGAGCCGTCACCGATCGTGTGCCGGTTGCCGGACGGCAACCAGCCGAGCTTCACCGAAAACAGATAGATCGTGACGAGCCCAAACCAGAACGTCGGAATGGAGAGCGCGATCATGGCGCCGACAGTTGCCAGCGAATCGAACAATGAATAGCGGCGCACGGCGCCAAGCACGCCGATCCAGCAGCCGAGCAGTACCGCTATGAGGGTCGCGGTCGCCATCAGTTCGAGCGTGGCGCCGAGATGAGAGCCGATGACGGACAGCACCGCCTCACCGTCCCGATAGGATCGACCCCAGTCGCCTCTGAGCATGCGGCCGAACCAGTCGAGATACTGGATCGGCAGCGGACGATCGAGGCCGAGCTGCCTGGTGACGCGATCGAGGTCCTCCTGCGTCATTTGCGCCGAGGCGGCGAATTGCGAGAGCGGGCCACCAGGCGCCAGATGGAGGATCGCAAAGCCGAGCGCCGAGACGATCACCAGCAACATGATCGCCTGCATCAGGCGATTGGCGACGTAACGGGCCATTCAGGCAATCCCCCGGATCAGACGCGTCAGGTCCAGTACCATTCGCGGATGTTCCAGCAGTTGGACGAGGCGTTGATGTTGTGCCGGAAGCCCTGCAATCCGTCCTTGACGCCCTCGGTGATGGTGCCCTGGAACAGCGGCAGCACCGCGAGGTCGTTGCGGATCAGCTTCTGAAGGTCGCCATAGATCGCCTTGCGCTTTGCAAGATCGAACTGCTTGGCGCCCTCGGCGAGCAGCCGGTCGGCCTCCGGACTCTGGTATTGATAGGTGTTGAAGCCGCGTCCGCCTTTGGCCGGGATGGCGCCCGAGCCGAAGCGCGGCGTCGCGTCCGGATCGCTGCCCAGCATGAAGTTCACGGACACCAGGACCGAATTGAACTTCGACTGCTGCCAGAACTCGCCCCAGATGACCGCAGCCGGCATGTTGTTGACGCGCATCGCGGCGCCGATCGCGCGCCAGTCCTGAATCAGCAGCTGCTGGGTTTGCTCGCGCACGGCGTTGCCGGACGTGGTCGAATTGGTGAATTCGAGCTTGGCGCCGCCCTTCTCGCGGATGCCGCCTGCGCCGCGCACCCATCCCGCCGCATCGAGCAGCGCATTTGCCTTCGCCGGATCATAGCTGTGCTGCGGCAGGCCCTGCTGGAACGACCAGGCCTGTTGCGGCACAAAACTCTCGGTCTGCGTCGGCAGACCGTAATTGAGCGCGTCGATGATCGCCTTCTTGTTGATCGCGAGATAAAGCGCCTCGCGCACCGTGCGGTCGGTGAATGGACCGAAATCCAGGTTCGGCGCGACATGCTCCACCGAGGCCGTCGACGACACGAAAATCTTGCGGCCACGCAGCGTTTTCGCCTCTTGCACGAAGTTCGGCAGGATTCCCTGCAAGCCCGTGTAATCGACCTGGCCGGTGCGGAACTGGGTGTACAGGACGGTCAGGTCCGGGATGTATTTGAAGACGACGCGCTCCAGATAAGGCCCTTTGCCGTGGTAGCCGGTATGGGCGTGCAACAGGATGTGGTCGCCAGGCACGCGCTCGCCCCAACGGAACGGTCCGGTCCCGACCGGCGCATTGTGGAACGGCGAGCTGTTCGGATCCGAGACCTTCTCCAGGATGTGTTTGGGCACCATGCAGGTCAGCGACAGGATCGACATATAGGGCGAATACGGCGCCTCCATGCGCCAGTGAACCTCGTCGGGCGCGACGACCTTGATGTCCTTGACCAGGTTATGGCCGACGCGGTTCCGCGCGCGGAAATCCGTGTTGTTGATCAGCTCAAGGGAGAACTTGACGTCATCAGCCGTAAACGCCGTGCCATCATGCCACTTGGCGTTACTGCGCAGCTTGATCTTCCAGGTCAGACCGTCGGCCGAAAGCCCGCCGTTCTCGATGGTGGGAACTTCGCGGGCCAGGTCAGGAACGAAGTTGCCATCAGGATCGATGAACCACAGCGGCGAGAAGACTTGCCACCAAACGCCCTGATCGACCTCGATACCGGGCATCAGGGGGTGAAAGACGGTCGGCTCCTGCGACAGCGCCGCGATCACCTGCCCGCGTGGCTTGGCGGGCGGATTGCCCGGACGTTCCGTCTGGGCAAATGCCGAGGCCGTAGCACTCAGTCCCGCCGCAGCGCTCGCGCCAATCAGCATGAACTGGCGGCGGTTCGGTACGCCGAAGGCCGAGTTGCCCAATGCGGGAATGTCGAATTTGCCCGTTTCGTCCGCCATGACCGTCTCCGTTTTCGCGCGCGCGGCACCGATCCCCCGTGCCCGATCTCGAAAACCCGGCAACGCAGAGGTTAGCTGAGCTTTAGTAATTCTAATTATTTGCATCCAAATTTCATCACAGCTAAATAAACGAGTCAATCCTATTGATGGTATGGTCCGATTATTCGATGAAACTGATCGCCGCTCGGGCGGCGGGTCCAGAGACGGTTGGGGCTACGAGACGATGCACGGGAGAGCGACATGGCTGGCCGCGGCGGCGTGAGCGTTCCGAAGAACGCCCAGGCGATCGAAAGCGACGACGCGGTCGATCAGCGGCGGCTTGGCGAGACCGTGCGGCTGCTGCGCCAGCGCGCAGGCTTCTCGATTCAGGACGTCGCCAAGCGTACCGGCCTGTCCACCGGCATGATCAGCCAGCTCGAACGCGCGCTCGCCATGCCGTCCGTGCGCACGCTGCGTCTCCTCAGCATCGCTCTCGACGTGCCGATCTCCTATTTCTTCGGAGCAACCGACACCGGCGAGCCGCAGCGCTATATCGTGCGGAAGAATGATCGGCGGCTGCTTCGGCTCACCGCCAGCGGCGTCGTCAAGGAAGCGCTCACCCCTGCCGAGAAGGGTGAACTTGAGCTCTATGAACTCACGCTCAACCCTGGCGGCTCGTCGGGCACCGACTTCTTCCAGCACACCGGTGAAAAGGCGGGCTACATATTGTCGGGCAGCCTGCGTCTGTGGCTCGACCACGAAGCCCATGTCCTGGAGGCGGGCGATAGTTTCCGCTTCCCGAGCATCGTGCCGCACATGTTCGACAATCCGACGCAGCAGGTAGCGCGCGTCATCTGGGTAACGACGCTGCGCCGAACCGATCCGCCTGCCGGTTGAAGTGCGGTGCGGCCGCCGCGCGGTCCGCGGCACCTCACGCGAGTCTGCGCAAATCGGCAAACCCGCGTGGTGCGCGTAGCAAGCTGCTGATGCGGCCTGTGCGCTCAGTCATCGAGCGGCCGGCTATCCCATACCTGCCGCGATCAATCCACCGTCAACGACTATTTCCGTCCCTGTTATATATCGGGCCTCATCCGACGAACGCGAACGCATTGTTCGAACGACCACGATCGGGGCGAAGCTTTTGAAATCCGCCTACGCGATGTGGGATGTAGCCATGGATGACGTCGCAAGGAAAATAGACACCAAGGAACTCGAGATGTTCCTGCGAACGCTTAAGCAACTTGAGCAATTGGTCCCTGTCAACGACTAGAGTTCGGCCATCATAGGCATGGTCCTGCCGCTGCGTGACCAACAAGGCGATGAAAACCGAGCCTCGCCGCCAATACTGCAAACTGGCGTCCAGGCGCCGTCGCTACGACTGCAAATCACTTCGAGCGCAAAACTTCACTCATCCAGTTTCTTGCTCAGTTCAGGATCGAGCTTGTTCCGGTCGACAGACTGATAGAACGTGATGGGTCTGCATTTTCCCTCGAAATCCGCCAGCACGATGGCCGTCCACGGATTCGTGGTCTCGCCCGAATTGTCGCGGAGGTCCGGCATGACCTTGCGGGCAGCGATCACATACCAAGCGCGACCAGTCGTTGCGGCCTTCGCAGCCGCAGCGAACTCATCCAATATTCCGCGCAGATTTTTGCGCATTTCCTCTTCGGTGTCCCCGCGGAGGTATTTTCGAGACGACTTTCCCGCCTCTCCGTACTCATGATGAATGTTCAACTGCAGTCGGGCATCGTCCACTTCGATCTTGGTCACCCGTATCGCCGCGCCGCCTTCGCGAAGATAGTCTCGCACCCGGACATCGCAGGCTAAAAATCTGTCCGCGGGCGGCTGAGCGACGCTCGCTGCAGGGTTCTTTTTTCGAGGAGCGGCATCCGCAGGCATCGTGGCGATGGCGGTGCTGAAGAGCGCCGCGGCAAGCACGACTGGAAGAAAGGTGCTCATGACTGCGTTGCCAATGTGGTATTTTTAGAACGCACTGGCCGCAGCGTTGGTTCCGCGGCCCGGCCAGGTCGGCGCGGTGCTGGAGGCCCGGAAAAGCGGGCGGCGACGCCTCGGGAACTTTTTCCTCAACACAGCCTTGTCTATAGTATCGTTCTACAAGAACGGGACCTTACGGAGGCGGCTTTTTCGACCGTCGGCAGGTCATGGACTCGATTCTCATCAAGATCTTCGCCACCGCGCTTGCCTTCAGCCAGGTCACTACCCGGCCGGATGCGGTCAAGACGGAGTTCGATGCGGTGCGCGACCGCTTCGAGGTGGCGCAGCTTTTGAATGCCGGCTGCGCCCACATGCGCAAGGCCTTCGACATCGAGGACATCAACCTCGACGATCTGATTGCCACTGCCATGGATGACAAGGAGGCGCTGAGCAGCGAGATCAAGGCGCTCAAAGGACTGAATCTGGCCGACCTCCACGTGACCTACAGGGAGTTCTGCAAAGTCGAGAAAGTGGAAGGATCGCCGGTCGATCTTGGTCAGGTCATCGCTTTCTACAACAGCGCGGTCAAGGATTTGCCCGACGCCGTGCAGCTTAAGCACCTCAGGCTTCCTGGCACCAGCGTAGTCCTCGACAACAAGCGCGAGCGCCTTGCCGAGATTTACGAGCCGAACAATCGCCGCGTCTGGGTCAAGCTTGCGGATATCCCAGAAGAGGTGCGCAACGCATTCATCGCCGCCGAGGACAAGCGTTTTTTCCAACACGCAGGCATTGACGAGCGCGGACTGGTCCGCGCCTTCATCGGCAACTTCACGCATCCTGGCCGGCCGCAGGGCGGCTCGACCATTACCCAGCAGGTCGCCAAGAATCTGCTGGTGGGCAACGACATCACTTACGAAAGAAAACTGCGCGAAATGATCGTTGCCTCGCAAATGGAGCGCGCATTGACCAAGGCGGAAATCCTCGAGCTCTATCTCAACTCGATTTATCTCGGTCGCGGAGCCTGGGGCATCGAGATGGCGGCGCGCAGCTATTTCGGCAAACCAGCCAAGGCGCTCTCCGCCGTCGAGGGCGCGCTACTCGCCGGGCTCGCCAAGGGACCGAACTACTTCAATCCCGACCGCCACCCTGAGCGCGCGCGCGAGCGACTTGCCTACGTGCTGGGCCGCATGCAGAACGACGCCATGATCGACGCCGCCTCGGCGCAAGCAGTATTGCCGCAGCTTGTCGAGTACCGGCCGACGCGACGGGACTTCGGCTTTCACTTCGTCGATCACATCGCCCGCGAGGCAAAGGTGGTCGCGGGCCTCGATACTCTCACCAGTTCCTCCTACACGGTGCGCTCGACCGTCAACTCGGCCTTGCAGCGCACAGTCGAAGCTACATTGCAGGAGGGCCTCGCGCGATACGAGCTGAACACCAATCGGTACAAATTTGAGGGACCCGAGGCAAACATTTCCAATGCTGTGCGTCTGAGTGCGGCTGACCTGAGGGCCACGGAACCGGCCTGGCTCGTGGCCTTGAAGACGACGCGGCTACCTCTCTATGACGTTCACTGGGAATCGGCGGTCGTCATGGAGAATACGCGTGGCAAAAGCGGCCATGCGATCAACGTCGGTCTGACCGACGGAAGCATCCTGCCGCTGAACACCTGGAGCGCCGCGATCCGGCGCAGTCTCAAGCCGTACGACGTGATCTACGTGCAGGTGCGCAAAGCCAATGGTAAGCAAGCGGCGCGTGCCGATCTGCGCATTCGACCGACCGTGCAGGGAGCGGCGCTCGTACTCGAGAACGAAACCGGCCGCATTCTCGCGATGGCGGGCGGCTTTTCCTATCCGGCAAGCCAGCTCAACCGCGTCGTTCAGAGCCTGCGGCAACCCGGCTCCACCTTCAAGCCGCTGACCTACCTCGCCGCCCTTCGGAAGGGATTGCAGCCCAACACGCTGGTGCTGGACGAACCTCTGACGCTGGCACCGATCGGGGCGACGGCCTCCGGCCAGCGCGGTTTCTGGTCGCCGAAGAACTATGACGGCGGCGCTTCGGGCGCCATTACACTGCGGCGTGCGCTGGAAAACTCCCGGAATCTCGCCACCGCGCAACTGCTCGCGACCGGTCTCGACGACAGCGCCGAGCGAGGCCTCGACCAGGTCTGCTTGCTCGCGATGGAAGCGCAGCTCTACAAAGAATGCATGCGCTACTACCCGTTCGTGCTCGGTGCCCAAACGGTGCGGCTCATCGACCTTGCGGCGTTCTATGCGGCGATCGCCAACGAAGGCGCACGACCCCAGCCCCATGCGATCGAAACGATCGAACAGGACGGCCGCCCAATCTACCGGCACGATCCGCATGCGGTGTCCTGGATCGGCTTCGCCGACCGCGCATCGTTTTACCAGTTGAAATCAATGCTGCAGGGCGTGCTCGCGCGCGGAACTGCGCGCGGAGTTAAGCATCTCTCGCCCTATGTCGGCGGCAAGACTGGAACCACCGATAATTCAGCCGATGCCTGGTTCGTCGGTTTCACAAATGACGTCACCATCGCCATCTGGGTTGGCTACGACAATGGCGACGGCGGGCGCCGCACCCTTGGGCGGGGCCAGACCGGAGGAAAAGTCGCACTGCCGATGTTCGAGCCGATCGTGCAGGCAGCCTGGGAGCTGCACGCTCCCAAGACGGCGTTGAACGGCCCTTCGCGCGAAGCCATGCGTCAGCTCGTTGCTCTGTCGATCGATCCCCATACCGGCGATCCTGCACCGGCCGGCTCCGGGCGCGCTTTCACCGAATACCTCAAGAGGGATCCGTCGGGCAGAATCGATGATACGCAATTCCGGATCGTCTCACGTGCAGAAAGCTACGCCCATCGTGGCGGTCATGACGGAGACGATGGGCCATTCCAGCCGTGGTCCTACGATAACCGCCTTTACGGCGATAACCGGCCGCCCTTTCCATTCCCGAACTGGCGTCTTGGTCCGCGCGAATATCCTTCCTGGCGCGGAAATCCCGATGACGAGGACCGCCTCCCGCGACCGCCGCTCCGGGTCGATCCCGATTATTTCTGGCGGCGGCTGAATTGAGCATTGACGCCATGAGACTGCACCGTGCCGCTATCCTCATCGCCGCCTGCGTCGCCACTTGCACAGGCGCGGCCGCGCAGGAATTCCAGCTGGAAGACGTGCCCGCAGCCGCCAGCGTTCCGATCGCACAGATCAAACCTCGCACAGTCATCTTCGCCGACCAACGCAACGACAAGCTCGCCGATTCCTCGACGGGACTCATTCCTTTCGACGATTGGGCCCGCTCACGTCCGGTTCAGCGGCGCTTCCTCTCGCTCTTCCCGAGCTTCGTTGAGCCCACGCTCAACCAACAAACGAAGCTGACGCTCTCGGTCTACCAGGCGGAGGCGCGGTTTCGACTTCCAAGACCGGCAGCGGCATTGGATTTGTCGCGGTATGCGAATGTAGCGTTCCTCGAGCAGATCGATCCGGCGGTCAAGCACCGGCCGATCACGGCGGCCGATGCTGTTCCCAACAAGGACACGGGCGTCGCCGCGCACAACCGTCCGCCGAATCGCCGCTGGTGCGAGGACGCGAAGGCGATCTGCGTGCAGTCCCGCTACATGTTCGAAGGGAAAATTCCGGCGGGCATTCAGCTTGCCAACAAGCTGCGCGAGGAGAGCAAAAGGCCCATTCCGGATTTCATCGAGTTCCAGAGTGAGATCGGGGTGGTCACGCAGCCGCACCTTGCCGAGCTGCCGAGCCTGACAGGACTCGACTCCACAGTCACCGGCGGGCTCGAGCAGAACATCTTTTGGGTCAACCAGGTCATCCAGTTCGGCAAGCTGCTTGCGATTCTGCAACAACATCCGACCGAGCGGGACGCCGCCATCGCGACGGTCTACATCCTGATTGTGGTCAGGAACGACGTGCTGAACAAGCAAAGGGAATACAGCAAAACTCCCGTTCTGCGAAACCTCGTGCCCGCGCAACTGCTCATGGGCAACAGCTCCTTCAACAGCGGCTATTCGCTGAGCGCCGGCCTGCCGAAATACGCCAGAGGCCGCATCAAGGCGATCGCCGACATGATGGAGCGGGAATGAGCAGATCGCGTGCGGCGACCAATGGACGCCGGTAGATGGACAGATCGCGTTTGACCGATCACTTGGCGTCGTCGCCTAAGCGAGCCAGCGTTTGCGCCGCTTGTAGTGCTTCCCGTCGCGGAATGATTTGCGCTTGTCCCCGGCGACGCCAAGATAGAACTCCTTGACGTCCTCATTTGCAGCGAGCGCCCGCGCCTCGCCATCCATCACCACGCGGCCATTTTCGAGAATGTATCCGTGGCTGGCGTATTTGAGCGCCATATGGGTGTTCTGCTCGGCGAGAAGAAACGAGACACCTTCCTTGACGTTGAGATCTTTCACGATCTCGAAGATCTCTTCGACGATCTGCGGCGCGAGGCCCATCGAAGGCTCGTCGAGCAGGATCATCTTCGGGCGCGACATCAGCGCACGCCCGATCGCGCACATCTGCTGTTCGCCGCCCGACGTATAGCCGGCGGTCGAACCACGCCGCTCCCTGAGACGGGGGAAATAGGCATAGACCCGCTCCAGATCCTGCGCGATCGCGGACTTGCCGTCCCTGCGCGTGAAGGCGCCGGTCAGGAGATTCTCTTCGACAGTGAGGTGGGCGAAGCAGCGCCGCCCCTCCATCACCTGAATGCAGCCGCGCCGCACCAGTTCGCTTGGCGATAGCGACTGCACTTCGACGCCGTCGAACAGGATCGAGCCCTTGGTGACCTCGCCGCGCTCCGCATGCAGCAGATTGGAGACTGCCTTCAGCGTCGTTGTCTTGCCCGCGCCGTTGGCGCCGAGAAGCGCGACGATTCCGCCCCGCGGCACATCCAGCGATACACCTTTCAGCACCAGGATGACGTGACTGTAGACAACCTCGATATTGTTGACCGACAGAAACGGCGCTGCCGCTTCTGTCGCCGTAGAAGCCTTGGGGATCGACACGCGGTCCTCTCCAAACGGTTGCAGCTTTCGAAAGATCCGGGAGGAGGCGAGCGCCGCTCCCGGATCGTTGGTAAGCGCTCAGCTTTCCTTCGAGCAGTCGCGCGGCTTGATGTTCTTCTCCGCGGCATACTTCGCGGAAACCTCGTCGACGAGCGGTTCGGTGTCGGATTGGTTGGCCGTGTACCAGTCGGAGATGATTTTCCAGCCCTTGCCGTCCCACTGCTGTACGCGCCCGTCCCGCGCGCCCTCATGGTCGGAGCAGGAAATCTTGATCGGCTTCAGCATGCCCTCAAAGCCGAGTTCCTTGAGACGTGCCTCGGGAAGGTTGAGGTTCTCCAGGCCCCAACGGACCTGCTCGCCCGTCAGCGGCTTCTTGCCGAACTTTTCCTGCGCCTTGCGGATCGCCTCCACGCCGAGCATGGCGTTCGTCATGCCGCGGTTATAGAGAACTTCGCCGACCTTGCCAGGCTCCGACAACCCTTTGCCCTTTGCATAGACGTGCTTCTCGATGTCGGCATGAACGGCGAATTTGCCTGCGCCATGCTGAAGCATCAGCGCCTTGTAGCCAGCGGCTTGATCGCCGGCGGGGACTACATCCGGCTCCGCGCCCGACCACCAAACACCGATCATCTTTTCGCGCGGATAGGCAACGGCCGCGGCTTCCTTGACCGCAGTGCCGTTCATGACGCCCCAGCCCCAGACCAAGACATAGTCCGGCCGGTTCTGGCGGATCGCCAGCCATTGCGACTTCTGTTCGACACCGGGGTGCGTGACCGGGATCGGCGTGAACTCAAAGCCGTGCTTCTTTGCCAGCACCTGCAGCATCGGGATTGGCTCCTTGCCGTAAGGGCTGTCGTGATAGAGCAGCGAAATCTTCTTGCCTTTCAGCTTGTCGATGCCGCCGACCTCCTTGGCGATGTGCTGAATCGCGATATCGGCCGCAGACCAATACGTGCCGAGCAGCGGAAAATTGTACGCGAACACGGCTCCATTCTTGGAATCGGCGCGGCCATAGCCCATCGTGATAATCGGGATCTTGTCAGTCGCGGTCTTTTCGGTGAGGGCGAAAGTAATGCCGGTCGACAGCGGATTGATGAAGGCCGCGCCGGTCGGGCCCTTCCCCTTGAGACGCTCGTAACACTCAACGCCCTTGTCGGTGGCGTAGCCGGTCTCACATTCCTCGACCAAAAGCTTGACGCCGTTGATACCGCCGTCACGCTCGTTGACCAGATTGTAATAGTCGGCCACGCCATTTGCATACGGCACGCCATTCACGGCGTACGCGCCCGTCCGGTAGGACAGTATCGGAATGAACTGCTCGTTCTGCGCCGCAGCCGGAGCGGCAAGCGCTGCGCTTGACAACATGGCTGCTGCCAGCATCAGTTTGTTGCGTACCATATTGGTTGTCCTCCTCGTTCAGCCCGGTTTTTGCCGTACCGGGTCTTGTTATCGCGGGGCTTACTTGCTCCTTCTGCCAACAACCGCCGCTCCGCGTTGCGATCTACGGCTTCCTTCGCGTCGACCGCCCCTTCAGTAGGGAAACGGCCAAAGTCTGAGCTTCTCCTTGCCAAGCGATATAAGCCGGGCAAATCCATGCGGCTCCTTGATGAGAAGATAGCATATCAACGATCCAAAGATGATGAATTCCAGGTGGGTGATCGTTTCTGTCGACAGCGGCACGCCGAGCTCGGACGGAATCAGGTTCAGCATGATCGGCAGAATGAGGATAAACGCCGCACCGACGAACGGACCCATGATCGATCCCAGCCCGCCGATGATCACCATGAACAGAAGCTGCAGCGAACGGTCGATCGAGAACGCGAGCGGCTCCCACGAGCCCAGATAGACGAACGCCCAGAGTGCGCCCGCCACGCCGAGGATAAATGAAGAGACCGCGAAAGCAGTGAGCTTTGCGTAAAGCGGCCGGATACCGATCAGCTCGGCGGCAATGTCCATATCGCGGATCGCCATCCATTGTCTGCCGAGATTGCCGCGAACGAGGTTCTTCGCCAGAACCGCGAACACCGTTACGAAGATCAGGCACAGCAGATAGCGCTCGATCGGCGTGTTTACGGCCAGACCGAAGAAATCCAATCTTGGCGCATTGACCGACCCTGACGGCGCGTAATTGGCGAACCACGCCACCCGCAGGAACACCCAGTCGAAAAAGAACTGCGCTGCGAGTGTTGCAACCGCCAGATAGAGACCCTTGATCCGCAGACTGGGGACACCGAAGAGGATTCCAACAACCGCCGCCGTGAGCCCGCCGAGCAAAATGGATGCCAGCACGGGCAACGGCGGGATCGAAATCGCAAAGCCAAGCCAGGCGAGCGGAATATAAACGCCGGTCCCCAACTTGTAGGCGGAGTAGGCGCCGATGGCCATGAACGCGCCGCTGCCGAGCGAGATCTGGCCGCAATAGCCGACAAGGATGTTTACGCCGATCGCGGCGAGCGCGAGGATCAGGAAAGGCAGCAGAATGGCGCGTAGCAGATAGTCGCTGCCGAACGGCCAAATATGGAAGTTGGCCAGCAGCGGCACGCCAATGAAGGCGATGGC
This sequence comes from Bradyrhizobium sp. AUGA SZCCT0431, assembly GCF_018131065.1. Taxonomy (NCBI): domain Bacteria; kingdom Pseudomonadati; phylum Pseudomonadota; class Alphaproteobacteria; order Hyphomicrobiales; family Nitrobacteraceae; genus Bradyrhizobium; species Bradyrhizobium sp. AUGA SZCCT0431. The sequence goes on from NZ_JAFCLR010000021.1 coordinate 114,524, forward strand.
GAGCAAAATGGCGAGCGCTGTACGGTCCTGGTGGATCGGGAAGATCGCCATATCCTCCGCGTAGGACGTCTTGAATTGGCCAGCCTCGCGATAAAGCACAACTAACTCCTCATCAGATACGTTCGATGATCCGCTCGCCGAACAGACCCTGCGGCCGCACGAGCAGCACCGCCAACGCCAGCACATAGGCGAACCAATATTCGATGCCGCCCCCTATATGCGGCCCCAGGAACCCCTCGGCGATCTTCTCGCCCGCACCAACAATGAGCCCGCCGACGATGGCTCCTGGAATTGAGGTAAAGCCCCCAATGATCAGAACCGGCAGGGCCTTCAGCGCGAGAAACGTGATGGAGAACTGTACGCCCAGCTTGGTACCCCACACGGTCGCTGCAACCAGCGCAACGAGGCCGGCAACAAACCAAACCACGAACCAGATCCAGCTGATTGGAATCCCGACCGACTGTGCGGCCATGTGGTCGTCGGCAACCGCCCTGAGCGCGCGACCGGTCTTGGTGCGCTGGAAGAAGATCGCGAGGCCGGCGACCAGAATGCCGGCGATAAAGCCGCCCCAGACATCCAGCTTGTTGACCAGAATTCCACCTGGAAAGAGGTTTTCAAACAGGAACCAGTTGTCGGTCGGAAACAGCCGCAAAGGGTAAGCATCGGAACCGAAGAACATCTGCGCCGCACCCTCGAGGATGAATGTCACGCCGATAGTGGACATGAACAGCGTGAGGCCGTCCTGGTTGACAAGAGGTCCGATCACGAACCGCTCAATCAGCCAGGCCGTTATCGCCATGATCACGGCGGCGAAACCGATCCCGATGATGATCGCAGCCCAGGTCGGGAAACCCTTGGCCACCAGGAAGTCGAGCGAGCGGACCAGCGCCAGCCCTGCGAGCAATACCATTGCGCCTTGCGCAAAATTAAAGACACCGGATGCCTTGAAGATGAGCACGAAGCCGAGCGCGACCAGCGAATACAGCACGCCGGACAGCAATCCGCCGATCAGCACTTCGAGAAATTGACCCAACGCGATCACGCAATGCTCCTTAGTGCGCGACGCCGAGATAGGCGTCGATGACGGCCTCGTTCCTCTTGACCTCATCCGGCGTGCCGTCGGCGATCTTCACGCCATGATCGAGCACCACCACGCGATGGGAGAGATCCATCACCACGGCCATGTCGTGCTCGATCAGCGCAATGGTCGTGCCGTAATGATTGTTGACATCGATGATGAACCGCGACATGTCCTCCTTCTCTTCGAGGTTCATGCCTGCCATCGGCTCGTCGAGGAGAAGAAGATCGGGCTCCATCGCAAGGGCACGGCCGAGTTCGACGCGCTTCTGCAGGCCGTATGGCAACCGCGCAACCGGCACCTTGCGGATCGCCTCAATTTCCAGAAAATCGATGATCTCCTCGACCCGGCGCCGATGCTCGATCTCCTCTGCCAGCGCAGGGCCGTAACGCAGCATCTGCCACAGAAGGCCCCGGCGCATCTTCAACGTGCGGCCAGCCATAATATTGTCGAGCGCGCTCATGCCCTTGAACAGAGCGACGTTCTGAAATGTGCGCGCAATGCCGCCACGGGACGCCTCGAAAGGCTCCATCCTGGAACGGGTCAGACCCTTGAAGGTGATTGCGCCATGGTTCGGATGATAGAAGCCATTGATGACGTTGAGCATCGAGGTTTTGCCGGCGCCGTTCGGTCCGATGATGGCGCGAATTTCACCTTTCCTGACGTCAAACGAAACGTCCCTCAGCGCCTTCACGCCGCCAAACGCCAGCGATACGCCCTCAACCTGAAGCAAGATTTCGTTGGAGTCCGGCGCCCTCATGCGGCCTTCCCCAGAGATTCCGTCGAACCAACTGTTTGCAAGTCGCAGATCTTGACCCGCGCCGCCATCACGCCCTTGCGGCCATCCTCAAACGTGACTTCGGTCGAAATGTCGGCTTCATGCGAACCGTCGTAGAGCGCCGTGATCAGTGGAGCATAGCGCTCGGCGACGAACCCGCGGCGAACTTTCTGCGTACGGGTCAATTCGCCATCGTCAGCGTCGAGTTGCTTGGGCAAAATGAGAAAGCGGCGAATCTGCGCGCTCGCCATTGCCTTTTCCTCCGCGAGCGAGCGGTTCACCGCGGCAACATCTTTCGCCACCATGTCATATACCAGCGGATGCCCCGCCAGCTCCTGGTAGGAACCGTAGGCGATGTTGTTACGTTCGGCCCAGTTGGCCACAGCGGCCGGGTCGATATTGAGAATGGCGCAAACGAACTCCTTGGAGTCGCCGTAAGCGACCGCTTCCTTGATGTTGGGAAAGAACTTCAATTTGTTCTCGAGGTACTTCGGCGCAAATATCGTGCCGTCGGCCAGCCGGCCGACATCCTTTGCACGATCGATGATCTTCAGATGTCGTGTCTTCTCGTCGAAGAAACCCGCATCGCCGGTCTTGACGTAGCCGTCAGCCGTCAGGGTCTCCGCGGTCTTCGCCTGATCCTTGAAATATCCGACAAACATGCCGGGCGAGCGGAACTGCACCTCACCTGATTCCGCAATGCGGATGTCGACGTTCGGCGCCGCCGGCCCAACAGTATCGGAGTAGATCTCCCCGTCAGGCTGACAGGTGACGTAGAGGAACGCTTCAGTCTGACCGTAGAGTTGCTTCAGGTTCAATCCGATCGAACGATAAAACGCGAAAAGATCCGGACCTATGGCCTCACCTGCCGTATAGGCTACACGTACGCGAGACAGGCCAAGAACGTTTTTGAGCGGCTCGTAGAGTATCAAGCGCCCGAGCGCATAGAGCAGCCGGCCTGACAGCGGCACCGGCTTTCCGGTCAAAATCGACTCGCCGTGCCGTCTCGCGACGCCAAGGAAGTAGTCGAACATTCGCCGCTTGATTGGCGCAGCGTCCTCCATGCGGATCATCAGCCGCGTCAGCATGTTTTCGAAAACGCGCGGCGGAGCGAAATAGAAGGTTGGTCCGATCTCGCGCAAATCCTGCTCGACCGTCTCACCGCTCTCGGGGCACGCCATGCAGAAACCAGCGGCAAGGCCCTGTGCGTAATTGAGATAATGATCGCCTACCCAGGCCAGCGGCAGGTAGGCGAGCGCCACGTCGTTGTCGGTCAGTCGATCGAACCTGACGGTATCCGTCACAGCATCGATGCAGCCTCGCGCCGACAGCATAACGCCCTTCGACGCGCCGGTTGTTCCCGAGGTGTAGAGGATGATCGAGATGTCAGAACCTTCACCCTGCCGGATGATTTCATCGATCTGCCCGCCAAGCCTGGCGTTGGCCGCAAGCGCGGCGCGACCGTCTTCGATGACATCGTGGATTGCGATCAATCGGCTGTGATCGTAGTCATCGAGTCCGCGCGGCTCGTCATAAAAAACCTTGTGGAGATGCGGTACCCGGTCGGATACGGACAAAACCTTGTCGACTAGCTCTTGATCTTGCGCTGCGACAAACTTTACATCGGCGTGAGCGAGGACATAAGCAAGCTCGTCAGCCACCGCATCCGAATAGACCGGAACAGGAATCGCGCGCAGCGCCTGCGCGGCCAACACGGTCCAGTAGAGCTTCGGCCGGTTGGAACCGACGATGGCGATCGTCTCTCCTGGCTGCAGGCCAAGTCGCTGCAAGCCCGCGGCATAAGCCCGCACGATTTCGGCGACCTGGGCCCAGGTCCAAGTCTGCCAGATGCCGAGATCCTTATGCCGAAACGCCGGGCGGCCACCAAACTGCGCAGCATTTCGCAGAAGCAACTTGGGGAACGTGTCAAACGGTCCGCCAATGACCATGTCGTCTCCATCCCAAAAACCGGCGCGTTGGCTCGCGCCTGCTTATGGTGACCTGCGCCCTTCAGGCAGCAGCCATGCGAGGCCCGTATGGTTCACCTCACAATACAAGGGATCGTAAGCCCTACAAGCTCCAGCTTGGTAGCCCTCGACGCGGCTAATTAGCTATTAAGTATTACTGCGAAACCAGGCTCGCGACGTATTCGTTACGGATTGGCCGTTAGCCAGTGGGGCAGATGGAGTATGGGGCCCATGTCGCGACGCCATCACCTCATGTCCGAGATGGGGTCCAAAATACGAAGAACAGCAGTCCGCATGTAACGTCTGCTTTGCACCGGCATCCGTGCGGTGGTCGGGTTCGCAGTCTTGTTCGGAGTGGTGGCAAAATGGCGCTCCCTAGGGGAATCGAACCCCTGTTTCAGCCTTGAGAGGGCCGCGTCCTAACCGCTAGACGAAGGGAGCGTACGGCAGAGGGAATAGCCGTGAAATCGGCCTGCCGCAAGATGGCTTGTGGGGGCGGATGGGAACGTGGCAAACGCCGCAAAACCCGCATCGAGGCCCTGAAAACGGCGGAATCCCTGACCATTGGCCGGGCGAACTCGACCTTGTCTGTTGCCCGGCTTCCGCCGCGGCATGAAAATCCGGCAACTTGCCGGCAGCCCTGCCTTGGACAAACGGCAAACCCCAAACACCTGTCTGTGAAGTCACTGCGGCATCAGCGTCTGATAGCATCGCGGCATTCCTGATGCCGAGGCCGGCCAGGCCAAATCGCGAAAGGACATCCGCAAACAGCAAATTGCCTTGGAAAATTGCCTTGGAAAACTGCCTTGGAATATTGCCTGGGCGGGGAAACCCACGCGGCGATCCGAGCGAATGGAAATGTGTTCCGGCTCGCGCCGCAAACAGATCAACAGCTTAAAAAGAGCGAGGGACAGCCATGATCAAGGTGAAGATAAACGGCCAGGAACAAAATTGGGATGGCGATCCGGATCTTCCGTTACTCTGGTTTCTCCGTGACGAGGTGGGACTGACCGGGACCAAATATGGCTGCGGCCAGGCCCTGTGCGGCTCGTGCACCGTCATCATCGACAAGCAGGCCGTGCGCGCCTGCATCACTTCGGTTTCCGACGTGGTCGGCCGCGACGTCACCACCATCGAGGGCCTGCACCCGACCGGCGATCACCCGTTGCAGAAGGCCTGGCGCCAGCTCAATGTCCCGCAATGCGGCTATTGCCAGACCGGCCAGATCATGCAGGGCGCCGCGCTATTGATGGACAATCCAAAACCTTCCCATGACCAGATCCGCGAAGCGATGGCGGGCAACATCTGCCGCTGCGGCGCTTACCAGCGCATCGAGAACGCCGTGCATCTGGCGTCGACGGGGGTGTGATCATGAATATCCTCGCCAATCCCAAAAAACTCCGTGGCTTTGAGCGGCACCTCAAGGTCGAGAACGTCTCCCGCCGCAGCATCCTGAAGGGCCTCGGCATCGCCGGCGGCTTCGCGCTCGCCGCGCCCGTGATGTCGCGCCCGGCTTTCGCCGCCTACGAGACCGGCGCATCGAAGATGCCGCACGGCACCGTGGTCGATCCACGTGTGTTCGTCTCGATCGCGCCGGATGGCATCGTCACCATCGTCGGCCACCGCGCCGAGATGGGAACCGGCGTGCGGACCAGCCTGCCGCTGATCGTCGCCGAGGAGATGGAAGCCGACTGGTCGCGGGTCCGGGTCCAGCAGGCGCCCGGCAACGAGGCCAAATACGGCAACCAGGATACCGACGGCTCGCGCAGCACGCGGCATTATCTGATGCCGATGCGCCAGATCGGCGCCTCGGCGCGCTCGATGCTGGAGGCCGCCGCCGCCAAACGCTGGGGCGTGCCGGCGACCGAAGTGAAGGCCCGCAATCACGAGGTGGTCCACACTGCGAGCGGACGCAAGATTGGCTTTGGCGATCTTGCCGCCGATGCCGCCAAGGAATCGGTGCCTGGTATCGAAGGTTTGAAGCTGAAGGACCCGAAGGATTTCCGCTATCTCGGCAAGGGCCAGATCGGCATCGTCGACCTCAGGGACATCACCATCGGCAAGGCGCATTACGGCGCCGATATCCGTCTGCCTGGCATGAAATACGCCGTCATCGCCCGCCCGCCGGTGACCGGCGGCAAGGTGAAGTCGTTCGACGCGGCGGAAGCGATGAAGGTCTCCGGCGTCGAGAAGGTATTGGAGGTCAAGGGTTGGCCGTGGCCATCCAAATTCCAGCCGCTCGGCGGGGTCGCCGTGATCGCCCGCAACACCGGTGCGGCGATCAAGGGGCGCGACGCGCTGAAGATCGTCTGGGATGACGGCGCCAACGGCAAATACGACTCGGTGGCCTACCGGGCCTCGCTTGAGGAGGCTGCGCGAAAACCGGGGCTGGTGGTGCGCAAGGAAGGCGACGCCGATGCGGCGTTGAAGAGCGCCGACAAGGTGATAACGGGCGAGTATTATCTGCCGCATCTGGCGCATGTCAGCATGGAGCCGCCGGTTGCGGTCGCCGATGTCAAAGGCGACAGGTGCGAAATCTGGGCGCCGGTGCAAAGTGCCGGCGGCACGCGTGAAGACGTCGCCAAGACGCTCGGCATCCCCGAGTCCAATGTCACCGTCAACGTCACGCTGCTCGGCGGCGGGTTCGGGCGCAAATCGAAATGCGATTTCGCGATCGAGGCGGCGCTGCTGTCGAAGGAACTCGGTGCACCCGTGAAGGTGCAATGGACGCGGGAGGACGACGTTCGCAACGGCTTCCTGCACACCGTTTCGGTGGAACGCATCGAGGCCGGGCTGGACAAGAGCGGCAAGGTGATCGCGTGGCGGCACCGCAGCGTCGCCCCGACGATTGCCTCGACCTTCGCACCCGGTGCGAAGCATGAGGCGCCGTTCGAACTCGGCATGGGACTGATCGACAACCCGTTCGAGATCGCCAACCTGCAATGCGAGAATCCGGAGGCCGCGGCGCATACAAGGATCGGCTGGTTCCGTGCGGTGTCGAACATCCCGCGCGCCTTCGCGGTCCAGTCCATGGTCGCCGAAATCGCTTCTGCGACCAAGCGCGACCCCAAGGACATGCTGCTGGAGCTGATCGGATCGCCGCGGCTCGTCAACCTGTCTTCGGTGAAAGACCCCTGGAACTATGGCGAGCCTTACGGGAGCTATCCGATCGACACCGCGCGCTTGCGCAAAGTGGTCGAACTGGTCGCGGACAAGGGCGGCTGGGGACGGTCCGTACCGAAAGGCCACGGGCTCGGCATCGCCGTGCACCGGAGTTTCGTCAGCTACATCGCGACCATCGTCGAGGTTGCCGTTGACGACAAGGGCAAGTTCACGGTGCCCAGGGTCGATACCGCGATTGATTGCGGAACCTATGTCAATCCGGAGCGCATCGAGTCCCAGATCGAGGGCGCGGCGATCATGGGGCTGAGCCTTGCCAAACATGGCGAGATCACCTTCAAGGACGGCAAGGTGCAGCAGGGCAATTTCGACGATTTCCCTGTGATCCGGATGGACGAGTCACCGCTGGTGACCCACGTGTATATCGTGCCGCCGGGGCCCGACACGCCGCCCAGCGGCGTCGGCGAACCCGGGGTGCCACCGTTCGCGCCGGCCTTGATCAACGCGATCTTCGCCGCCACCGGAAAGCGCATCCGGAGCCTGCCGATCGGCAAGCAACTGGAGGCGTGATAAGGAACGTTAAAGGGCTGTGGCCGTTTTCATCGATCTGACAGGAGCCAGGTCGATGAAAAGGTCGATGAAAATCACGATGGTGAAGTTAGGGACGCTCGCGGCAGGTCTGCTGTCGGGCGCCCTTCTTTTTGACGCGCCGGCAGCGAACGCCCAAACCAACGCTGCGCCCGACGCAACGGCAACGCGCCCGGCGAAGGCGCCCTCGGGCCAGACTTCGATTCCAAGCAGCGGGCCTCCAGCCACGACGACGCAAACCACCGGCGAAGCCAGCCGGGATCCGACCATCAAGCAGATGAACGAAACCGAAAAGTCGAAGGTCGATTCCAAAGGCAAATGACTTGAAATCGAAAGCGGCGGGTTGAACCCGCCGCTTTCCAGACCACTCACTCCGCCGATTTGCTTGGCCGTTATTTCTTGACGGCGAATACCCAGACGACGCCGCCCTGCGGCACGTTGTTCTCGATACCCACGTTATTCTGGGTCGCCAGCGCGTCCTGGATGCGTTGCGCATCCACGCCCCAGCCGGACTGCACGGCGATATATTGCGTGCCGTCGACCTCATAGGCGATCGGCATGCCCACGATGCCGGAGTTGGTCTTCTGCTCCCACAACTTCTCCCCCGTCTTGGCGTGGTAGGCACGGAACATCCGGTCGTTGGTGCCGCCAACGAAAACAAGGTCACCCGCCGTCGCAGTCACCGAGCCGAACAATTGGGATTTGGGGAAATTCTGCTGCCAGACCTTTTTCCCGGTAGCCGGATCCCACGCCTGCAGTTCGCCAAAATGATCGGCGCCGGGGCGAACCTTGAGGCCGATGTCTTCGGGCTTGGTGCCGAGCCAAAGCTGGCCCGCAACCAGCGGCACTTTCTCGCCGGTAAACCCGCCGCAGAAATTCTCGTTGGCGGGCACGTAGACCAGGCCCGTCTTCTGGCTATAGGCCGCCGACGGCCAATCCTTGCCGCCCCACAATGACGGACAGAATTCAACCCGCTTGCCAATCACCGGCTTGTGCGCGGGATCGACTATCGGCCTGCCGGTCTCCGGCTCGATGCCTTTCCAGACGTCGGTGTGAACAAACGGCCAGCCGCTGACGTAGTTGATCTTGTCCGCCTTGCGCTCGAGCACCCAGAAGATCGCGTTGCGGCCGGGATGAATCAGGCTCTTGATGGTGCGACCGTCCTTTTGCAGGTCGACCAGCATCGGCGCCTCGACCTCGTCCCAGTCCCATGAATCGTTCTGATGGTACTGGAAGTATGTCTTTATCCTTCCGTTCTCGGGGGCGAGCGCGAGCACCGAGGTTGAGTAGAGATTGTCGCCGGGATGCGTATTGCCCGGCCAGGGCGCGGCATTGCCGGTGCCCCAATAGATGGTCTTGGTTTCGATGTCGTAGTTGCCGGTCATCCAGGCCGGCGCGCCGCCCGATTTCCAGTCGTCACCGCTCCAGGTTTCGTGACCGGGTTCGCCGGGACCCGGAATCGTAAAGGTGCGCCACAGTTCCTTGCCGTTCTCGGCGTCATAAGCGACGACATAGCCGCGCACGCCGAACTCACCGCCGGAACCGCCGACGATCACCTTGCCGTCGACGATCAGCGGCATCAGTGTCAGGTACTGACCCTTCTTGTAGTCCTGAACCTTGGTGTCCCAAAGCACCTTGCCGGTTTTGGCGTCGAGCGCGACGACGTGATCGTCGGTCGTCGCGAGATACAATTTGTCCTGCCACAATCCGACGCCGCGGTTGGTCGGATGCAATTGAAAGAGATCGTCGGGAAGCTGGCGCTTGTATCGCCAGTACTCGTCGCCGGTCTTGGCATTGAGCGCGATCACCTGCCCCGCAGGCGTCGCGACAAACATCACGCCATTGTTGACGATCGGCGGCGCCTCATGGCCTTCGACCACACCGGTCGAGAAAGTCCATACCGGCGTGAGGTCCTTGACGTTCGAAGTGTTGATCTGGTCGAGCGGGCTGTAGCCCTGCCCGTCATAGGTCCGGCGATACAGCATCCAGTTGCCGGGTTCGGGTTTTTCGAGGCGGGCCGACGTCACCGGGCTGTAATTCTCGATCGGCCCCGCGCCGGCGGCGGCTGAGACAAGGCACGTGAATGCGACAGAGCTCGACAATAACCATTGCTTCGTGGTCATGAGACGCAACCTCCCGATTTTTGTTTTTCATTCCATGGTCGTGCGAATACCCGATGCGGCTTCATCTTCGAGTTAGGTACCTACCTTTCCAATGAATGTTGCGGTGACGGTGAGTGCACCGTCAGAGATCGCCAGCGGAAGCGCCGCCAGGCGCCGCGGCGCTGGCCCGAACAGGACTTTTGCGCTTTCCCGCGGATCATATTCGGAGTTGTGGCAGGCACATTTGAACACGAGCTTGTCGCCCGACGCCTGTTTCACCCAGCCGGTGACCGGGCATCCCGTGTGCGAACAGATCAACGAATAGGCGACGATGCCGTCGGCGCTGCGTGATCGCGTGTCATCATCGAGTTCGGCCGGATCGAGCCTGACCACCAAAAGCTCGTTCAACCGCGAGCCCTTGCGGATCACGGCGGTCTTGGGATCCTTTGGCCAGGCGCGCACGGGAGGCCCGCCGAGCTTCAAATCCTCGGGCTTGATGACCTCACCGGCGTGGTCTCCTTCCGAGAACACGAGCGTGTCGGCTTTTTGCGGCCGCAGATTGCTGCCGGGCTGATCATCCTCTGCAACGGAGGGCTCTGGAGCAGCAAGACAGGCGCAAGTCGCAAGCGCCGTCAGCAACATCGCACGCCGCGTTGGATCGGAACATGAAACCGCGCCATCGTGTTCGACGATGTCGTCGATGGGAACCGCGGCGCTGGGGTTGGATTCCGACATGGCGCAAGCTGAGCGTGTAACTCAGCCAAAAAAATGGCGAGCGTCCAACTTGCCAGCGTTGCTGCTACGCGAAAAATCACCTTGCATTCTGAAGTTGAGTTCGACGGCGAGCGGCCGTTGATCGCTCCGCTCAGGGCTCGCTCACGAATTTCAGCTGCCCTACAGGTTTCAGCGTCTTTGCATCAAATGTGCGGATTTCAGTTACGCCGCCGATATCGAGGGTCACGACCAGCCGGTCGCCGGCGACGCCGGTGGACACGATACGGGCGCCTTTCGGCAGCGTCGCCGTGGTATCGGTTATCGCTGCGGGGCTTCCCTCGCTGCGATAAAGACGATAGCCGATGGCGGTCAGGACGATGGCGACGGCGAGCGCCGAGGTCAGGCCTGCGATCAGCATCATCCGCCGCACCCGCGCAAACAGCGCGGCCTGTTCGGGGGTCGGTTCGGGCGCAACGGTATCAGTCATGCAAAGGCTCTTCTTTGGAACAAGTCACGTCTTCGAATAACGGCGAGAGGCTGGAGGTCACGGTCGGCGGCGACGAGGGATCGCCTCGGCTCGACCGTGTGCTCGCGGTGCTTCGCCCGGAACTGTCGCGGTCCCGCCTGAAGGCGTTGATCCTCGCCGGTTTCGTCACCGCCAAGGGCACCCCCATTCGCGACCCCGCTTATCATGTTGCCAAAGGCGATACGATCACAATCGACGTCCCGGAGGCCACGCCGCCCGAGCCAAAGGGCGAGGATATCGCGCTCGATATCGTGTTCGAGGACGAGGACATTATCGTCATCGACAAGCCAAAGGGCCTGGTCGTGCATCCCGCTGCCGGCCATGAAACCGGCACGCTGGTCAACGCGCTGATTGCCCATTGCGGCGCAAGCCTTTCCGGCATCGGCGGCGTCCGCCGCCCGGGCATCGTCCACCGGCTCGACAAAGACACGACGGGGTTGATGGTCGTCGCCAAAAACGACCGCGCGCATCAATCACTCACCGCCCAATTCGCCGACCATGGCCGTACCGGTCCAATGCGGCGCGGCTATATGGCCTTTATCTGGGGCGTGCCGAACCGCCAGCGCGGCACGGTCAATGCGCCGATCGACCGGCATCCCTTTGCCCGTGAGAAAATGGCGGTGCGCGACAGCGGCCGTGAAGCGGTTACTCATTGGGAGCTGCAGGCGGCCTTCAATGGCCGGGACGGCAAACCGGTCGCCTCACTCCTGGCCTGCCAGCTCGAGACCGGACGGACCCATCAGATCCGGGTGCATCTTTCCCATATCGGCCACCCCCTGATGGGCGATGCGGTCTATGGCCCGCACTTCAAGACCAAGGCCGGCCAGCTCCGGCCTGGAGGTCAGGTTGCCCTGGCCGCCCTCGGCCGGCAGGCCCTGCACGCCTACCTGCTTACCTTGGAGCATCCCCGGACCGGAGAGCTTTTGCACTGGGAAGCGGCTTTGCCGGAGGATTTGCTTCTCTTGAAAGGCGCCCTCGAAGCGGCGCTATGACGCAGCCGATCCAGAAAAGCGTTGCTATGACAATAGGTTATAGCTGACACACGGGGACGTGACGTCAGCAATCCTTCCCTATCGGCCCCCATTTGGTGTATGTTGCACCTGCGTTGAATATCCAACGCGGAACATCGCAGCCCGGCTGGCTTTAACACAGCGGCCGTCTGCCGGGCCCGCCGCTATCGGGGGCCTGAACCACTGGAGGGCGCTAAATGGCCCGTACAGCTACGTTACCGGTTCTCAATGGAGAATCCGGTCTTTCCCGGTACCTCGCCGAGATCCGCAAATTTCCGATGCTGGAACCCCAGCAGGAATACATGTTCGCCAAGCGTTGGCGTGAACATGACGATCGCGACGCGGCACATCACCTTGTCACCAGCCATCTCCGGCTCGTCGCCAAGATCGCCATGGGCTATCGCGGCTACGGCCTGCCTATTTCCGAGGTCGTCTCGGAAGGCAATGTCGGCCTGATGCAGGCGGTCAAGCGGTTCGAACCCGAAAAGGGCTTCCGACTCGCTACCTACGCCATGTGGTGGATCAAGGCGTCAATACAAGAGTACATTCTGCGTTCTTGGTCGCTCGTGAAAATGGGCACCACCGCGAACCAGAAAAAGCTGTTCTTCAACCTGCGCAAGGCGAAGAGCAAGATCTCCGCGCTGGACGAGGGCGATCTCCGCCCCGATCAGGTGGCGATCATTGCCAAGCGCCTCGGCGTGACGAATCAGGACGTGATCGACATGAACCGCCGCCTCGGTGGCGACGCGTCGCTCAACGCTCCGATCCGCGACGACGGTGAAGCCGGCGAATGGCAGGACTGGCTGGTCGATAACTCGCCCAACCAGGAAGCCATCATGGCTGAACACGAGGAGTTCGATCATCGCCGGCAGGCGCTGAACGGCGCCATCGGTGTGCTCAACCCCCGCGAACGCCGCATCTTCGAGGCGCGGCGTCTGGCGGAAGAGCCGATGACGCTGGAAGACCTCGCCGCCGAATTCGGCGTGTCGCGCGAGCGCGTGCGGCAGATCGAGGTCCGTGCTTTCGAGAAGGTGCAGTCGGCCGTCAAGGGCACGATTGCCCGGCAGGAAGCCGCCGTGCTCGAAGCCGCGCACTAGTTTCGCGGCCAAGGTAATGAACGACGAAAGCCGGCGGCAACGCCGGCTTTTTTGTTTTGGGGCGTTCCGTTTCTCCAACACCGCTGTCGTCCTCCGCGAAAGCGGAGGACCCAGTACGCCGCGGCGGTCGTGACATCGCAATAACTGCGGCCTCTGGAATACTGGGTCGTCCGGTCCCGGCTCCGCCAAGGCTTCGCCGAGGCTCCTCTGTGCAGGTTCGCCGAAGCTTTAGCGAAGGCGGCAAGCCGGACGATGACAGCTGAGAGTCCGCGCCCCCTCCCCGCTCTGATCCTGCCAGCAGCGCGCCGAGACTTGAGAGCTTACTCGCCCCACTCCCGCGCCAGCTTTGCAAGCTCGCAGCCTTCGCAATACCGGGCGTCCTTGAAGTCGATCCAGTTATGCGCATAGACCCGGTTGAGCGGGATGCCGTAACGCGCGCGCAGTAGCTTGACCAGGATGCGCCACGCCGCCACCTGCGCCTCGGTGGGGCCGCGCGTCACGTCGGGAAAATTGCCGGCGAATTCCACGCCGACCGAATTGTTGCCCACCACCTGACGAAAGGTCGGGCGGTTGTCGATGTATTTGTTGTCGTTGCGGTTGCCGCCGTCTCCATGGGTCGGCACCAGATTTTCCGGCACCGCCCAGTACACGGTGCCGTCGGTTTCGACCCAGACCATGACGCCGCGCCGCGTCGGATTTTTGGCTTGCGCCTGCGCCCCGCCTCGGGCCGAGCCGGCCGGGCCTTCGGTCTGGTGCACGATGATGTTGCGCCAGGGATGCGCCTTTGCAACGTCGCCCCATGGCGCCAGCCAGACCATTTTCAACCCCGGAATCTCGGGCGTGCCGGACGATCGCGCGATGGTGGCGAGGTCCGGCGTTTGGGCAGCAGCGGGAAGAGTGAACGCGATGGCGCAGAGCGCGATCGCAAGGCGGCGGAGCTTCATACGCTAAGGATCCAGTGACGACCCCTTGAGTAACATGCTTCAGGCGCGCTTGCGCAAGCTCGCATCCGCCAGCACGGATATTTCGATCCCGGGCGCCAGCGGCGGCGCGGGCTCGTAGGTCGCAAAGCAGTTTCGGCCGCCCTTCTTGGCGTCGTAGAGCGCGTGGTCGGCGGCCGCGATCAGACGGTCGGGGAACGCCCCCATCTCCCGGGTCCATTGTGCGACGCCGATCGAGACCGAGATCGGAATATCCTTGCCCATGCATTGCTCGGCATCGGCGCGGCATACTTCCAGCACCCGGCGCGCGATCATCGCGCCCTCGCGCAAGGTCGAGGACGGCAGCACGATGCAGAACTCGTCGCCGCCCGACCGCGCCAGCATGTCGCCGGGACGCAGGCGGGTTTGCGCCATCAGGGTGAAATGCTGCAGGCAGGCGTCGCCGGCGGCGTGGCCGTAGGTGTCGTTGATGCCCTTGAAGCCGTCGAGGTCGATCACCAGCAACGCGAACGGCTGGTTGCTGCGCTCGGAGCGGGCGCATTCCTCGGTCAGGCGCTGTACCAAGTGGCGGCGGTTGCCGACGCCGGTGAGGTCGTCGAGCAGCGCCAGATCGGCGACTTCGCTTCGCAGATGGTCCATCGCCATCAGCAGGAAGCCGAAATTCAGCGCCATCGACAGGAACACCATCACCAGGATCACGCCCGACTGCACCGGGCTGAAATGCATGTAGTTGACGTTGGCGACGATGCCGCCGACCAGCCGGACTCCATAGATGGCGATGATGAGGCTGGCGACGATGGCAGCCAGCCGCGCGCCCGGATTGACGCGGCCCTGATGCGGGGTCAGCAGCAATTTGATGCTCAGCGCCAGCGGAAGAACCTGGGCGATGGTGAAGATGGTGATGCGCGCCGGCGCGCTGTCATAGGCGAACATGAAAAAGGAAAGGCCGGCGAAGCTCAGCCCCATGACCAGCCAGGTGGCGCGCCACGACACCGGCTTTTCGAAGAATTTCTGAACGCCCATCGCGGCGAGGCAGAGCGCGAAAATCATCGCGGTGCCCGCGATGAGCAGCGGCCACAGTGCGTCCGTCACTACCCGCAGCATCGCAACGGCCGCGCCTGCCGCCGCCACGAACGAGGAGGCGGTCCAGTACCGCGCGGCATAGAATGACGGATAGCTGCGGATCACGTAGGCCCAGATCAGGCCCAGCGCGAGAAAATTGATGACGAACACCGTCCACAGCGTCGGAACGCTCAGCATCGCGTGTCCGGGACGTTTGCGGCCCCGTCTCCCCTGTTAGATCGCCCCATCAGATCGCTCAAGGCTTTCACCTCCGCGGGCGTTTCCCCGATCGACAATCCCCGTTGTCTTACGGACAAGGTGCGCCCTTCTCGCTTAACGGACTCTCACCGTCGCCGGGTAATCAATACCGTGGTTTTAAATTGATGAAGAGCGCGCGCGTTGGGGCATCGTTAAGCATGACGCGGCAGGCGCGATCGGCGCTACCGAACGGCATTTTCGCGGAAAAGCACATTAAAATGCATAACACCTGTGGATAACGTGATGACGGCGACGTGACAGCACGCGGCATCGCGCCGCGAATCTGTTGCAATTGTAATCGAGGATGTTGCGAGGTTGGCCCTCCGCCAAGCATGCCTCGGAGTCGCGTTTCAATCCATTAAAACCTTGAGAGGATTTACTATGGCTAAGAAAGCGAAGAAGGCGAAAAAGGCGAAAAAGGCGAAGAAGGCCAAGAAGTCGAAGAAGTGAATTTTGGCCCGGGTGGGGCGCTCAGTTCCGCCCGGGCTTCCACCTTCAAGGCTCTACTTTCAAGGCTCCACTTTCACGACGCTACGTTCAAGGCTTCCACTTTCAAGCCTCCCAATTGCAAAACCATCGATTTCGAAAGCAGCGGGCCTCGAGCCCGCTTTTTTGTACCCCGAATATACGCTGAGCCTTTTGCACCCTGAGTCTACCGCTCGGCAAACGCCAGCTTCGCGCCCAGCGCGGCAAATCCCGCCGCAAAGCTGCGGCGCAGCCAGCTCATCACCCTGGGCCGGGTAATGACGCGGTCGCGGACGCCGGCCGCGAACAGGCCGTAGAGCGCGAACACCGCAAACGTCATCGCCATGAAGACCCCGCTCAATTCCAGCATCCGGGCCAATGGATAGGCCTCGTCCACCGCGATGAACTGCGGCAGGAAGGCGAGGAAAAAGATCGAGAGTTTTGGGTTGAGGATGTTGATCAGGACCGCCGTGACGATGACCCGCCGGCTCGATCGCCCCGGCGCCGGCCGGGCGTCGATCGCGAGCACACCGGTTTCGCGCAGCGCCTGCCAGGCCATAAAGAGCAGATAGACCACGCCGCACCATTTCAACACCGCGAACGCCAATGCGCTGGTATGCAGCACGGCGGCAAGCCCGAGCATCGCCGCCAGCATCTGCGGCAGGATGCCGAGCGTGCAGCCGAAGGCGGCGGCGATCGAGGCGCGGCCGCCTTGCGTCAGCGCCACCGCCAGCGTGTAGAGCACGCCGGTGCCGGGGGATGCGACCACGATCAGCGTGGTCAGCAGGAAGGATAGTGTCATGGACCGGCCCCATCGGCTGCGAGCATGGCCGGCCATATCATGGCGCGGCCGGTCGCGGAAGCAGCGTACGCCCGCGCGTCGGAAGCAAATTTTCGTCATGCCCGGGCGTAGACGTCCGAAGGACGGCGTCGCTTCCGCTCGCCTATGTCCCGGACATCCACGTTTTTGGCCGCAACCAAGGAAGACGTGGATGGCCGGGTCAAGCCCGGCCATGACAGAGATGATGGGTGGTCGGCCGCTACGCCTCGCCCATCCGGCTCCAGGCGATCGACATCCTTTCCGCCTCGCGGATCACATCGAGCGGCGCCCAGGGCTTCGCCCAGAACCTGGCGCCATCCGGCAGCGGCTGCCGCAGCGGTTTGCCTGAGGTCACGATCACATCGATGTCCGGATTGAATTTCTTGGCGACATGCGCGAGCTCCACGCCGTTCTTATGGCCGGCGAGCTGGACGTCGGTCATCAGCAGGACGAGGCTCGCCCCCGCCTCTTCCAGCACCAGTTCGGCGGCCTCCGCGCTTTCGCAGTCGATCACGTCCATGTCGCTTTCTTCCAGCAACAGGCAGATCATTTCCCGCTGCATCGGATCGTCTTCGACAACGAGTGCGGTCGCACGAAAGGGTTTTGATTGTCCCATAAGTCGCCCTCCTGAATGGGTATTCATCAACCTAACGGGGGTTAAAGCGGAAAATCGCTTTATGTTCGGTTCCAATTTGCGAAAGATGCGGGAACCCCGCACTGCTGCGCGGCCTGCCTGTTTTCTCATCTGTTGGAGCCACCCTCGCATGACTGCCATCAATGGATCGGCCGCCGCCGTGACCGGCGCGGCCAGCGGCATCGGCCGCGCCCTGGCGCTTGAACTGGCCGCGCGCGGCTGCGATCTCGCGCTGGCCGACCGCGACGAGGCCGGGCTGCAGCAGGTCGCCGCCGAGATCGCCAAGGCCGAGATCGCGAAGGCGCAGCCGCCCAAGGTCTCGACGCACCGCGTCGATATCGGCGAGCCCGGCCAGATCGCGGAATTCGCAGCCGCCGCCAGCGCCGCGCATCCCAAGCTGAACATCGTGATCAACAATGCCGGCGTCGCATTGCTCGGCCAGTTCAACGAGATCGAACAGGCGCAGATGGACTGGCTGTTCAACATCAATTTCTGGGGCACGGTGCACGGCACGCGCGCATTCCTGCCGATTTTGGCGAAGCAGCGTGAAGCGCATATCGTCAATCTCTCCTCGATCTTCGGCATCATCGCGCCGCCCGGCCAGACCGCCTATTGCGCGGCGAAATTCGCCGTGCGCGGCTTTTCGGAAAGCCTGCGGCATGAGCTCGCGATGGCGAACAGCCCGGTGCGATTGTCGGTGGTGCATCCCGGCGGCGTCGCCACCAGCATCGTACGCAACTCCCGCACCGGCACTGGCGTCACCGACAACGCCCGCCGCGCGCAATCGATCGACCGCTTCGATGCGGTGGCGAAGACGACGCCTCCGGCGGCGGCACAGCGCATCATCCTCGGCATCGAGAAAAACCAGCCGCGCATTTTGATCGGCAACGATGCGTGGTTCATGGATCTCTTGCAGCGTTTCCGGCCGGCGACGTATTGGGCGGTGCTGGCGAAGCGGCTGGAAAAGGCTGTCAATGCGGGGAAGGTTTCGTAGGGGTCGGTGCATCTTCTTGCTCGGTGTCGTCCCGGCCTTGAGCTCAGATGCGCAATTGCGCATCGGGGGACCCATACGCCGCGGCAGTCATTGTTGAAGGAGGTCTCTAACGCCGGCGCTCTCACCGATGGGCCGCGGCGTATGGGTCCCGGCCTTCGCCGGGACGACGTGGATATAGCTTCGCAATCTCGCGACGCATTGCGCCCGAGGTTTGCTAAAGAACTTCCCGCCCTCCAATCAGAGAGCGCAGGGAAGACCGGGTGCGCGCTGCACCCGCGGTCTCGTGTGCAATTGTGCATCAAGAATGCGCACACGAGCATACAGGGCAGCGGAGAACACCCAGCCTTCCCTGCGCAGTGGCTTTACGGCTTATATCGTGCTCTCCTCGGTCGGGCCGAGCTCGTTGTCACCGTCGCCGCGCAGGGCGTGAGCCCTTGCGCAACTTGACGCCAGCATCGGGGCG
>NZ_JAFCLR010000022.1:0-129506 GCF_018131065.1 Bradyrhizobium sp. AUGA SZCCT0431
ATCCCGTCCCACTCAGAGGGCGTCGGCCGTCGTCACGGACGTTGGACGGGTTGCGGTGGACGCCGATGTTGCGAAGACGTAACGCGACAGAGGCGTACGGCGAAGGCGCGTGGTCCTGACACCCCGTTGCTGGTGTCAAGTTCCTGAGAGGCCAAACGCCGATCAGGGGCGACGGTGGCAAGAAAGCCCGTTCACCGGGGAGATCGCGTTATAAGCCGTAAAGCCATTGCGCAGGGAAGGCCGGGTGTTCTCCGCTGCCCTGTATGCTCGTGTGCACTTTGTTTTGTGCAAACCGCACGCGAGACCGCGGGTGCAGCGCGCACCCGGTCTTCCCTGCGCCCTCAGTTTGAGAGGGCAAGGAATTTCTGGCAAAGCTCGGGCGCAATGCGTCGCGAGAAGGCGGAGGCGTGTTTGGGATGATGGTGCCAGCTACAAACACCACCGTCGTCCCGGCCTTGAGCTCAGATGCGCAATTGCGCATCGGGGGACCCATACGCCGCGGCGGAGATTGTTGCGCACGATGGTCGACGACTTCCTTCAACAACAGATGACCGGGGTTATGGGTCCCGGCCTTCGCCGGGACGACGAGAGATAGATCTTTCCTCACACCGGCAGCGCGATCGAATACTTCACCTGGCTCAGCGCAAAACTCGACTCGATCGACGCAATCCCATCCAGCCGTGTCAGCTTGTTTTTCAAGAACGCCTCGTAGGACGACAGATCAGCGGCGACGACACGCAGCAGGTAATCGCGATTTCCCGTCATCAGATAGCATTCCAGCACCTCGTCCCATTTCGAGATCGCCTTGGCAAACCGGTTGAGGTCCTCCTCCTTCTGCCGCGCCAGCTTGATCGAGATGAAGACGCTGACATGCAGGCCGAGCGATTTCTGGTCGACGGTGGCGATATAGCGCGTGATGACGCCGCGCTCTTCGAGCAATTTCACCCGGCGGTGGCAGGGCGACACCGAGAGTCCGACCTTCTCGGAGAGCTCCTGCATGGTCATGCGGCTGTCGGATTGCAGCAGGCTGAGGATCTTGCGGTCGATGGCGTCGAGGGTAGGCATTGAAACAAACTCTGGATAATGGGGCTCGGATTGGTATTTTATCCCAATTTGAGACGGTATGTCGCGGGAAATTGAGATTTCTGGGGAGGCCAGTCCCGGTAAAATTTGGCTAGAATCCTTGAAGTCCGGAGCAACGCCATGCCCATCGAGCCCGCACGCCTGGAATCATTGTCCGCGCTGGCACGCAAGGTACTCTGGCTGTCGTCGTGGACCATCCATCACGCCAATCACATCAGGCCCAACGCCGACGGCCTGAAGGTCGGTGGCCATCAGGCCTCATCGGCCTCGCTCGCCAATATCATGTCGGCGCTGTATTTCTCGGTGCTGCGGCCGCAGGACCGCGTCGCGGTGAAGCCGCATGCGAGCCCGGTGTTTCACGCCATCCAGTATCTGTTCGGGCATCAGACCCGCGAGAAGCTGGAGAATTTCCGCGGCTTCAAGGGCGCGCAATCCTACCCGTCGCGCACCAAGGACGCCGACGACGTCGATTTCTCCACCGGCTCGGTCGGTCTCGGCGTGGCGCAAACCCTGTTCTCCTCGCTGGTGCAGGATTACGTCAAATCGCATGGCTGGATGAAGGATCGTCCCGAGGGGCGCATGATCGCGCTGGTCGGCGACGCCGAAATGGATGAGGGCAATATCTTCGAGGCATTGCTCGAGGGCTGGAAGCACGGACTGCGCAACACCTGGTGGGTGGTCGACTATAACCGCCAAAGCCTGGACGCCGTGGTGCGCGAAGGGCTCTGGGAAAAATTCGAGTCCATGTTCCGCAATTTCGGCTGGGACGTCAGAATCGTGAAATACGGCACGTTGATGCAGGCGGCATTCGCTGAACCCGGCGGCGAGGCGCTGCGGCGCTGGATCGATAATTGCCCGAACCAGATGTATGCCGCGTTGTGCTTCCAGGGCGGTGCCGCGTTCCGCAAGCATCTGCAGGACGACATCGGCGATCAGGGTCTGGTGACGCAACTGATCGACCGCCGCAGCGACGAGGAGCTTTTGGCGCTGATGTCCAATCTCGGCGGCCACGACATGACCAGCATGATCGATGCCTTCGAGTCGATCGATCATGATCGCCCGGTCTGCTTCATCGCCTACACCATCAAGGGCGTCGGGCTGCCGATGCAGGGCCACAAGGACAACCATGCGGGTCTGATGACGGTCGCGCAGATGGAAAAATGGCGTGCGGCGCAGAACATCCGCCCCGGTCATGAATGGGAGAAGTTCGAAGGGTTGTCGCAGGACCCGGCGAAGCTCGAAGCGTTCCTCACCGAAGCGCCGTTCAACGCCGAGGGCCGCCGGCGCCTGACCGCGCCCGTGATCGATGTACCCGAGCGGCTTGCCTTCAAGCCGGCGGCGCAGATGTCGACCCAGCAGGGTTTTGGCCTGGTGCTCAACGAACTGGCGCGCGGTGACACTGAACTGGCCTCGCGCATCGTCACCACCTCTCCTGACGTGACGGTGTCGACCAATCTCGGCGCCTGGGTCAACCGGCGCGGGCTGTTTGCGAAGGCGGAAAACCACGATCTGTTTCGGCAGGAGAAAATCCCCTCGACCTTCAACTGGGATTTTTCGCCGAAGGGACAGCACCTCGAGCTTGGAATCGCCGAGATGAACCTGTTCATCATGCTTTCTGCGCTCGGGCTGTCGCACCAGATCAACGGCGAGCGGCTGCTGCCGATCGGCACGCTGTACGATCCCTTCATCCAGCGCGGCCTCGATGCGATGAATTACGCCTGCTACCAGGACGCGCGCTTCATGGTGGCGGCGACGCCGTCGGGCATTACGCTGGCGCCGGAGGGCGGCGCGCACCAGTCGATCGCAACGCCCCTGATCGGCATCGCACAGGACGGCCTGGCCTCATTCGAGCCGGCCTTTGTCGATGAACTCTCCGTGATCATGGGCTGGGGATTCCAGCACATGCAGCGCGAAGCCGGTGAGGGCGGGTCGGTGTATCTGCGGCTGTCGACCCGGACCATCGACCAGCCGCAGCGGATCATGACACCGGACCTGCAGCGCGAGATCACCGACGGCGCCTATTGGCTGCGCAAGCCCGGTGCGAATTGCGACGTCGTGATCGCCTATACCGGCGCGGTCGCGCCCGAGGCGATCGAGGCGGTCGGCTTCATCGGAGAGAGCCACCGGGACGTTGGACTATTGGCGGTGACCTCGGCGGACCGCCTGCATTCTGGCTGGACCGCGGCGCGAAAACTGCGCCGCGACCGCCGCGGCGTTCAGCATCTCAGCCATATCGAACAATTGCTGGCGCCGCTGCCGCGCGACTGCGGCATCGTCAGCGTGATCGACGGCCATCCGGCGGCGCTGGGCTGGCTCGGCAGCGTGCGCGGCCACCGGGTGGAGGCGCTGGGCGTCGAGCAGTTCGGCCAGACCGGCACCATCGCCGACCTCTACCGCCACCACGGCATGGACGCCAACGCCATCATCGATGCGGCGGAAAGCCTCACCGTCGGGGCACCGGTGCGGCATCGGAAAATGGCGGTGTAGTCGTCGCCCCGGCGAAGGCCGGGGCCCATACTCCGCAGCGGAGGTTGTGTTTAGAACGTATCAATCAACGTGGCAAAATGAGAGTTCACGGCGTATGGGCCCCGGCCTTCGCCGGGGCGACGGTTACCGTCTTGCATCCGTTACACCACTGACCTTATATCCGGTGCCCGCCGCAACGCGGCATCCCGCATATGGCGGGTTCAATTGCCGGGATTTTCGTGCAAGGATGCCTGCCGAACGCCCCCGTTCCCTTAATCCTTCCGCCCTGTGAAATAACGAGGTTTCCGATGGTCAACCGTATGCAATTCTACATCGACGGCGCCTGGGTCGATCCCGCCGTCAAGAAGTCCACGCCCGTCATCAATCCGGCGACCGAAGAGGCGATGTATGAGGTTGCGCTCGGCTCGAAGGCCGATCTCGACAAGGCCGTCGCTGCCGCCAAGCGCGCCTTCGTGACCTTCTCCCAGACCAGCCGCGAGGAGCGTGTCGCGCTGCTGGAGAAGATCATCGAAATCTACAAGGGGCGCATGAAAGATATCGGCGCTGCCGTGTCCGACGAAATGGGCGCGCCGCTGCCGATGGCAGAGCGGCTGCAGGCCGGCGCCGGCCTCGGCCATATCGCCTCCACGCTGGAGGTGCTGAAGAACTATCATTTCGAGGAAAACCTCGGCACCGCCACGGTGCTGCGTGAGCCCGTCGGCGTCATCGGCATGATCACGCCGTGGAACTGGCCGCTGAACCAGATCGCCTGCAAGGTCGCGCCCGCGCTTGCCGCCGGCTGCACCATGATCCTGAAGCCGTCGGAATTCACGCCGACCTCGGCACTGATCTTCGCCGAAATCCTCCATGAAGCCGGCGTGCCGAAGGGCGTGTTCAATCTCGTCAACGGCCTCGGCCCCGAGGTGGGTGCCGCGATGAGCGAGCATCCGGACATCGACATGATCTCGTTCACCGGCTCGACCCGCGCCGGCGTCGATGTCGCCAAGCGCGCCGCGCCGACCGTGAAGCGCGTCAGCCAGGAACTCGGCGGCAAGTCGCCGAACGTGATCCTGGAAGGCGCCGACCTCACCAAGGCCGTCACCGGCGGCGTCATGCACATGTTCAACAACTCCGGACAATCGTGCAACGCCCCGTCGCGGATGATCGTGCCGCTGTCGAAGATGAAGGAAGTCGCCGCCATCGCGAAGGCGGTTGCCGACAAGACCAAGGCGGGCGATCCGCGCGCTGATGGCACCACGATCGGTCCCGTGGTGTCCCGCATCCAGTGGGACAAGATCCAGGCGTTGATCAAGAAGGGCATCGACGAGGGTGCAACCCTCGTCGCCGGTGGTCCCGGTCTGCCCGAGGGCGTCAACAAGGGCTTCTACGTGCGCCCGACCATCTTCGCCGACGTCACCAACGACATGACCATCGCCCGCGAGGAAATCTTCGGGCCGGTGCTCACGATCCTCGGCGCCAAGGACGAAGCCGAAGCGGTCAAGATCGCCAACGACACGCCCTATGGTCTGGCCGGTTACGTCACCGGTGACACCGTCGAAAGCGCGCGCCGGGTCGGCCGACAGATCCGCGCCGGCAACGTCAACCTGCAGGGCGTTCCGAACGACCGCACCGCGCCGTTCGGCGGCTACAAGCAGTCCGGCAACGGCCGCGAGTGGGGCAAGTACGGCCTGGAAGAATATCTCGAAGTGAAGGCGGTCGCCGGCTACAACGCCGCGTGAGCTGATGCGGCGCTAACGCCGTCGATTCTAAGAGTGCCGGCTGCCCTAAAGCAGCCGGCATTTTTTGTTGAATTGAGTCGTCGTGCGGCGGACGTTGCGCATGGCGCGAAGAATGAAGAATGAAAAGAAAAAAGGGAGAGCGGATATGAGGAAACTGGTCATTGCGCTTGTCGCGCTATTGCCGTTGACCGGCGCAGCGCAGGCGCAGAGCCTCAAGGATCTGCTCGCGACGCTGCTGGTGAAATGGAACGAGCCGACAGAGCCGTTCAAGATCATCGGCAACGTCTACTATGTCGGCACCAACGGCCTGTCATCCTATCTGATTACGTCGCCGCAAGGTCATATCCTGGTCGATACGGTGATGCCGGAGGCGACCTCGCAGATCAAAGGCAACATCGAGAAGCTTGGCTTCAAGGTCACCGACATCAAATACTTGCTGAACACCCACGCCCATATCGATCACACCGGCGGCCTCGCCGAAATGAAGGCGGCGAGCGGCGCCCAGCTTGTCGCCGGTGAAGCCGACAAGCCTTTGCTCGAAGGTGGCTACTATCCCGGCGCGCGGGAGGAAACCGTGCTGAATTTCCCGCCGGTCAAGGTGGACCGCACCGTTCGCGAGGGTGACACGGTTGCGCTCGGTGACGTGAAGATCATCGCGCGCGAAACGCCTGGCCATTCGCCGGGCTGCACCAGCTGGGAATTTTCGGTGAAGGACGGCGATGCGACCCGCTCGGTCTTGATCTTCTGCAGCGGCACCGTGGCGCTGAACCGCCTCGTGACCAACCCGACCTATCCCGGGATCGTCGCCGATTACCGCAAGACCTTCGCGCGGGCCAAGGACATCAAGGTGGAGGTCCTGCTCGCGCCGCATCCGGAAATGTACAAGATGCAGGAGAAGCGTGCCAAACTCGGCGAAGGCGCGCCCAATCCGTTCGTCAATCCCGGTGAGTTCAACGCCTATGCCGCGACGCTGGAAAAGGCGTTTGAAGAGGGACTGGCCAAGCAAACCGCCGCCGCGCAGGAGAAGAAGGGCTGAGCCGGCGCGGTGAGGGCAGGGCGCGGAGCTATCCCCCGAGCGCGCCCTGCGTGTTCACATACAGCGCGTAGATCGACTGGCTCGCGGCCATGAACAGCCGGTTGCGCTTCAGGCCGCCGAAACAGAGATTGGCGCAGCGTTCGGGCAGCGCGATGCGGCCGATCATGACGCCGTCGGGCGCGAACACCACGACGCCGTCGAGTTCGGGATCGCCCATGCCCCAGCCGCACCACAGATTGCCGTCGATGTCGGAACGCATGCCGTCGGGCGTGCCGGGACCGGCATCGACGAACACGCGCTTGTCGGAAAGTGTATCGCCGCCGGGTGAGACGTCGTAAGCGAGGATCTTGCGGGTCGGCACGCCCCGGGATTCGATGACGTAGAGAATCTTCTCATCCGGCGAAAAGCAAAGCCCGTTCGGCCCCAAAATACCTTCGGCGACGATGGTGGCCTTCCCGGTGGCGCCATCGATCCGGTAGACATTCATGTCGAGTTCGGGCTCGGCCTTGTAGCCCTCGTAATTGCCGAGCAGGCCGAAAATCGGATCGGTGAACCAGATCGAACCGTCCGATTTCACCACGACGTCGTTCGGCGAATTCAGCCGCTTGCCGTTGAAGGAATCGATCAGAACGGTAATCGATCCGTCATATTCCGTGCGGGTAACGCGGCGGCCGCCATGTTCGCAGGTGATCAGCCGGCCCTGGCGGTCGCGGGTATGGCCGTTGGCGAAATTCGACGGCTTGCGGTAGTGGCTGACCGCGCCAGTCTCCTCTTCCCATTTGATGATGCGGTTGTTGGGAATGTCGCTGCACAGCAGATAGCGCCCGTCGCCGAACCACACCGGCCCTTCGGCCCAGCGCATGCCGGTGGCCAGCCGTTCCACCGCCGAAAGCTTGAGCCAGTATTTCTCAAACCGCGGATCGAGCGCGTGAATCGCCGGATCGGGATAATAGGTCGCCGGCTGCCAGCCGGCGCGGGGTGTTGCCTCGGACATTTGCTGTTCTCGTTGCTGTTGCGTTTCCTCGCAGATTGGTTTGCTATCATTGTCGGCCAGCGACCGCAAATCGGTCGCAACGAAGAGGAAAGAAATGCCACGCATATTGATGACCGGCGCTGCCGGAGGTATCGGCACCAGCCTGCGCAAGCTGTTGCCGCCGATCTATCCGGATCTGCTGCTGAGCGATCTCGCGACGCCTGCTGATCTCGGCGCGAACGAGAAATTCAAGGCGGCGGATCTGGCCGATCCCGCGCAGGTCGAGGCGATCTGCGAGGGTGTCGACGGCATCCTGCATTTTGGCGGCTATTCGGTCGAAGGCCCCTGGGACTCGATCCTGCAATCCAACATCATCGGTTGCTACAATCTGTTCGAGGCGGCGCGCAAGAAGGGTGTCAAGCGCGTGGTGTTCGCTTCATCCAACCATGCGGTCGGCTTCTACCCGCGCCATCACCGGATCGGCACCGACGTCACCGCGCGTCCCGACAGCCGCTATGGCGTCAGCAAGGTGTTTGGCGAAGCGGTCGGCTCGCTCTATGCCGACAAGCACGGGCTTGGGGTGACGTGTCTGCGCATCGGCAATTTCGGCGACAAGCCGCTGGACCACCGCCGGCTCGCGATCTGGCTGAAGCCGGAAGACCTGGTGCAACTCTGCCGGATCGGGCTCGACCATCCCGACATTCATTTCGAGATCTTCTACGGCGCCTCCTACAACGAGCGCGCCTGGTGGGACAATCACCGCGCCTACGAGCTCGGCTATCGCCCGACCGGCCGCGGCGAAGATCATCGCGAGCATGCGATGGCCGAGCAGGCCAAGCTCAAGCCCGATCTGGTCAGCGATTTCTACCAGGGCGGCACGTTCTGCGGCATGGAGTTCGACGGCGACAGGGGCAGGATCGTGGATTGGAAGTGACGCCCTTCGGCGTCATTCCGGGGCGCATCGAAGATGCGAACCTCAGATGTGCAATTGCACATCGGGGAATCTCGAGATTCCGGGTCTGGTCCTGCGGACCATCCCGGAATGACAGCTGCTATCTCGCGGCCTCATCTCCCGCGATGCGGGCGAGATAATCCGACTTGCTGAACTGCATGTGATCGACGCAGAGCTGCGCCAGCGCCCAGTTGTCGCGTCCTTTCAGCAGTTCGATCATGAATTCGTGCTGGCGCCGTGACAGCGCCAGTCCCTCTTTGTCGGCCAGATTCTTGGCGCGCATCGGCAGCGTCAGGTTCATGTAGTCCTGCAGCGAGCGCACCAGATAGGGATTGCCGCAGGCGGAGAACAGTGCGACGTGAAAAGCGTCATTGGCCTCATGGATGCCGCGTAGATCCTGCGCGTCGGCCTTGGCGCAATATTGCCGCTGCAATTCGCTCAACTGCTCGATCAGGCTTGCTGGCGCGGGCAGGGCGATCATCAGCGCCGCCTGCCGCGTCAGCATTTCCCGGACCTCGTAGATCTGCCGCACTTCCTCGGCCGAATAGAACCGCACGGTGGCGCCGATATTCTTCTCGCGCAGCACGATGCCCTGGCGCTCAAGCTGAAACAGGCCCTGGCGCACGAAATGCCGGCTGGCGCGGTAGCGCGTCATCAGCGTGTCTTCGACCAGCCGCGAACCCGGCGCGAAGCGGCCGAAGATGATGTCCTCTTCCAGCCGGCGGATCACTTCCGCCTGCTCTTCCTCGCGCGTCAGCGCGGAAATCTCGGTCAATGCTTCCTGCGGCTTCATTGCAAAGCCTCCCAGCCTGACAGCCGATAGCAATCCTCGACCAGCCGCAACGTCTCCAGATTATCCTGCGGCGCGGTCTCGAACGGCGTGTTGTCCCGCAATGATTGCACGAAGTGCGCAATCGTCCGGTTATAGGACCCCTGATACTCGGTAGCGAGATCGTAGACCCTCTGCTGCGGCGAAGCACCCGAGCAGATGAGTTGTGGCCCGTCGAGCTTGATGGCGCCCATGTCGCCGAGAATTTCGAGCCGGTCGATCTGGGTGGCCGGATGCCCGTGCGCGGCAAAGCTCGCAAACACCGTGACGCCGGCGCCATTGCCAGCCTGGAGCTGGATCACCGCGCCGTCTTCGCCCACGAGCTGCTCGCTCGAACGCGAAAGCGCAGCCGCCGTCACGCGCAGCGGCCCGAGCAGCATCCGCAGCGTATCGAGGTGATGGATCAAGACCTCAGCGACCAGCATACGTTTTTCGCGGCGCATGAAGGGCTGTCGCTCCAGGGCCGGACAAAGCCCGTCGGGTCCCGGCAGCACGCCCGACGTCAGCAGCGTGAGCTGCGCCTGCTTGACGTTGCCGATGCGGCCCTCGCGCAGCCAGACTGCGGCGTCGCGATAATATCCGCGAAAGCGCCAGTTCTCGTGCACCATCAGCCGGGTCAGGTCGCGGACCTCGGCAGCGAGGTCGGTTGCCTGCTGCAGGTTAGGCGCCAGCGGCTTCTGGCAGAGCACCGGCAGGCGCTTGCTTGCCGCGAGCCGGACCAGCGGCGCGTGCATCTCACGTGGCGCCGCGATGTCGATGGCGTCAAGATCGGTCTCCGCCAGCATCGCTTCGGCGCTGGCGTAGATCCTGGGTATCTCGAATTCGGTTGCGCGGCGTGCGGCGTTGTCGGCCGAGGGATCGGCGGCCGCAACAACGCGCGCCTGATCTGCTATACCGGCCCAGGCGATCAGATGGTGGCGGCTCACCATGCCGGCGCCGACAAGGCCAATGCGGAACGGCTTGTTCATGGATGCTCGCTTCCGATCATCGCTGGAAGTCAGCACGCACGGATATTATTGTCAATAATAGCGTATGATCGGGGGCGAATAGCGCAGCTTTCGGCGCCGAATATCAAATATTGACAATAATAACGCAGACTCCTTTAGTGCGAGCCTGCAGCGATGGGGAAGAACAAGATGGCTGATGATGGACTTCGCAAGGGACTGGCAAGTTATGGCGATGCTGGCTTCTCGCTGTTCCTGCGCAAGGCCTTCATCAAGGCGATGGGCTATTCCGACGATGCGCTCAACCGCCCGATCGTCGGCATCACCAACACCTACAGCGACTACAATCCCTGCCATGGCAATGTGCCGCAGATCATCGAGGCGGTGAAGCGCGGGGTGATGCTGACCGGCGCGATGCCGATGGTGTTTCCGACCATCTCGATTGCCGAAAGTTTTTCGCATCCGACTTCGATGTATCTGCGTAACCTGATGGCGATGGATACCGAGGAGATGATCCGCGCCCAGCCGATGGACGCCATTGTCGTGATCGGCGGTTGCGACAAGACCCTGCCGGCGCAAATCATGGCCGCGGTCAGTGCGGATCTGCCGACCGTCGTCATTCCCGTGGGACCCATGGTGGTCGGGCATCACAAGGGCGAAGTGCTGGGCGCCTGCACGGATTGCCGACGGCTGTGGGGAAAATACCGCGCCGGTGAAATCGACGATGTCGAGATCGAAGCCGTCAACGGCCGCCTCGCGCCATCGGTTGGCACCTGCATGGTGATGGGCACGGCGTCCACGATGGCGTGCATCACCGAAGCGCTGGGCCTGTCGCTGCCGATGAGCGCGACGATTCCGGCGCCACACGCCGAACGCTTCCGTTCCGCGGAAGCGAGCGGCAAGGTCGCCGCCGCGTTGGCCAAGGCGAAGGGGCCGCGGCCGAGCGAGTTTTTGACCGCGTCGTCGTTCCGGAACGCGCAAGTGGTGCTGCAGGCGATCGGCGGCTCGACCAACGGCCTCATTCATCTGACCGCGATCGCCAACCGCACCAAGCATCGCATCGATCTCGAAGGCTTCGACAAGCTCGGCCGCGAGGTGCCTGTCCTGATCGACCTGAAGCCATCGGGTGAGCATTACATGGAGCACTTCCATCATGCCGGCGGCCTGCCGAAGCTGATGGCGCAGCTCGGCGACCTCATCGATCTCGATGCCAAAACCATTACCGGCGCGACCCTGCGCGATGTCGTGGCCAACGCCGAGGAAGTGCCGGGGCAGGACGCGATCCGTCCCCGCAACAATCCGATCAAGCCGGAAGGCGCGATGGCGGTGTTGCACGGCAACCTTGCGCCGCGCGGCGCCGTGATCAAGCATTCGGCGGCAAGCCCCAAGCTCTTGCAACATACCGGCCGTGCGGTCGTGTTCGAGTCCGTCGAGGACATGACGCTGCGGGTCGACGATCCCGCGCTCGACGTCAATGCCGACGACGTGCTGGTGCTGCGCAATGCCGGGCCGAAGGGCGCACCGGGCATGCCGGAAGCGGGCTATCTGCCGATTCCAAAGAAGCTCGGCCGCGCGGGCGTCAAGGACATGGTCCGGATTTCCGACGCGCGCATGAGCGGGACGGCGTTCGGTACCATCGTGCTGCACATCACGCCGGAATCCGCCGTCGGCGGTCCGCTGGCGCTGGTGAGGAACGGCGACATGATCCGGCTCGACGTCGCCAAACGCAGCATCGATCTCTTGGTCGATGATGCCGAACTCGAAAAGCGCCGTGCTGCCTTGGCGCCGCTAACCACGCCCGATTGGGCGAAGCGCGGCTACGCGCATCTGTTCAACGAAACCATCCTGCAGGCCGACGAAGGCTGCGATTTCGAT
Organism: Bradyrhizobium sp. AUGA SZCCT0431; assembly: GCF_018131065.1. Classification (NCBI taxonomy): domain Bacteria; kingdom Pseudomonadati; phylum Pseudomonadota; class Alphaproteobacteria; order Hyphomicrobiales; family Nitrobacteraceae; genus Bradyrhizobium; species Bradyrhizobium sp. AUGA SZCCT0431. Next base: position 11,898 of record NZ_JAFCLR010000022.1, read on the forward strand.
TTCATGCGCGGCGAGGGCAAGGGCTAAGGAGCCCAACGCGTTCGGCTGGTTTGCATGGCGCTGCGGCGGTCGCCTACTTCCCCTTGCTGGTGAACTTCTTCACCGCAACACGGAAATCGTCGGTGTGCATGGCGTCGATGATCTTCTCTTCCTCGGCATCGAGCTGCTGCCTGACCGGCGTCACCGCGGCCTGGTAGACCAGTGACTTGGTACCGCTGATCGCCGATGGCGGGTTCTGCGCCAATCGCTCGGCGAATTTTTGCGTCGCCGCCTTCAGTTCTGCGGCCGGAACAACCCTGGCGACCAAACCCCAATCGTAAGCCTGCTGCGCCGAAAAACTGTCTTCAGCGAGAAATAGCTGCAGCGCACGGCGGGTGCCGACGGTGCCGACCATGCCGACGGTGCTGCCGCCATCCGGCGACACGCCGATCTTGGCGTAAGCCGGCGTGAAGCGGGCGTCCTCGGCGGCGATGCAAAGATCCGTCACGAAGGCGAGGCCCATGCCGGCGCCGGCCGCCGAGCCGTGAACGCTCGACAGTACGATCTTCGGCATCCGCCGGATGGTTTCGATGAAGGCGTGATAGTGCTTCAAGAGTTCGCCGACCACTGGCGCAATGGTGTCTGCGGCTGCCGCAGCACCGATGGTCTGGAGATCGCCGCCGGCGCTGAAGGCGCGGCCTTCGCCCTGGATCACCAGCACTCTTATCGCGTCATTGCCCTCGACCTCGGCGCCAAGCTGTTCCAGCTTTTTCGCGATTGACAGGTCGATCGAGTTGAACGCCGCGGGCCGGTTCAGCGTGATGGTCGCAATCGGACCTTCGATCGTGAGCCGTGCCGGCTCATCGGATGGGGCAGCGGTATGATCTTGTGTCGTCATCGGAAAATCCTCCGGGCGGAACGGACGCCGCGCATTTAAATAGCAGAAGCCTGGGGGAGACAATCCCGGACCCGGCCGCAGGATGCGGCCTTATCCTCCCTTCCGGGGCAGGGACGCCCTTGCGCGTTGCCAAACCTTGAGGCCTAATGGGGGTGCCCATCGTTCGGGACGCGGACACGAGCGCCGCTCTCACGAGGCGAGCAAGCCAACATCAGCAGTGAGAGGAGACGACGTGGGTAATTCCTGTGCGCCTGCAATTGGGTTGTCCCGATGACGCAAGGATCTGTTGTGCAGGGGCCTGTCGTGCAAGGGCCTGTTGTAATCGTCGGCGCCGGACATGCCGGCTTTCAGGTTGCCGCCTCGCTTCGCCAGCACGGCTTTGCCGAGCGCATCGCACTTCTGAACGATGAGGGCCATCTGCCATACCAGCGGCCGCCCTTGTCCAAGGCCTATCTGAAGGGAACCGGCGGGCCTGACAGCCTGATGTTCCGGCCGGAAAAATTCTTTTCCGACCAGAAGATCGAGCTGATCTCCGACCGGGCGGTGTCGATCGACCGCGGGGCGCATAAACTGTTGCTCGGCTCCGGTTCCTTCCTCGACTATGGCCACCTCGTGCTGGCGACCGGCGCGCGCAATCGCCTGCTCGACATTCCCAACGCCAATCTGGAGGGCGTGCGCTATTTGCGCACCCTCGACGAAAGCGAGGCGTTGCGGCACCGGATCGGATCCGGTCAGCGCGTCGTCGTGATCGGGGCCGGTTTCATCGGACTGGAATTCGCGGCGACCGCCCGGGGCAAGGGCCTGGAAGTCGACGTGGTCGAACTCGGCACCCGCGTGATGGCGCGCGCGGTAACCGCTGAAATCTCCGAATTCTTCCAGGCGAGCCACACCGCGGCCGGCATTCGCATTCATCTCGGCGTGCAGGTCACGAGCATCGAAAGCGACGGAGGCAAGGTCACCGGTGTCAGCCTCAGCGATGGCCGGCATATGCCTGCCGATCTCGTGGTGGTCGGGGTCGGTGTCCTGCCGAACGTCGAACTGGCGGCCGAAGCCGGCCTGCCGGTGGCGGCCGGCATCATCGTCGACGAACATCTGCTGACGGCCGATCCGGATATCTCGGCGGTCGGCGATTGCGCGCTCTATGCCAGCCCGCGCTTTGGCGGGTCGCTGCGGCTCGAATCCGTGCAGAACGCCACCGACCACGCGCGCTGTGTCGCGGCGCGGCTCACCGGCGATGCCAAAGTCTATGACGGGCTGCCATGGTTCTGGAGCGACCAGGGTCCCCACAAGCTTCAGATCGCGGGTTTGACGACGGGCTATGACCAGGTGGTGGTGCGCGGCGATCGCGGGCAGGGGGCGTTCTCCGCCTTTTGCTACAAGTCCGGGCAACTCGTCGGCATCGAATCCGTCAACCGCGCCGGGGATCACATGTTCGGCCGGCGCCTGCTGGCCGCCAACGGCTCGATCGGGCCGGAGCAGGCGGCTGATAGCAGCTTCGATCTGAAGAGCGCGCTGACTTAAATCGGAGTGCCGCCAGTCCACTTGCATCGGCGAACCATTTCGGCAACGCTGTAGAAAGCCCGCCAGAGGCTTCCGGGAGTCAATCGGGGAGGGTAGCATGTCCGCCTGGACACGCTGTCTGATGCTAAGCAGCGCCATCATCCTTGCCATGGTCATGGCCAGCCCGACCTCGGCCCAGACCAAGCTGCGATGGGCGCATGTCTACGAGATCACCGAGCCCTACCACACCGAAGCGCTGTGGGCGGCGAGCGAGATCAGGAAACGCAGCAACGGCAAGTTCGATATCGAGGTGTTTCCGGCTTCCCGGCTCGGCAACGAGAATCAGCTCAATGAGGGGCTTGGGCTCGGCACCGTCGATATCGTCTATGTCGGCATCAACTTCGTCGCGGCAACCTACAAGCCGCTCGGCATCACCGGCGCGCCGTTCATGCTGCGCGATTTCGACCATTGGAAGGCCTATCGCGCCAGCAAGCTGTTTGCCGACCTTGCGAAGGACTATGAAGACAAGACCCGGCACAAGATCGTCGCGCTGACCTATTACGGGCAGCGTCATGTCACCGCCAACAAGCCGATCAGCAAGCCCGAAGACATGAAGGGCATGAAGCTGCGTGTGCCGCCGGCGCCGCTGGTCCTGATGTTCACCAGATCCGTCGGCGCCAACGCAACGCCGATCGCATTCTCCGACGTCTATAATGCGCTCCGGCAAGGTTTGGTCGACGGTCAGGAGAATCCGCTGCCCACGATCATGGCCAAGAAATTCTACGAGGTGCAGAGTCACATCGTGCTGACCGGCCACATCACGGAATCGATGGTGACGGTGATCGGCAGCCACGTCTGGAACAAGCTGAAGCCGGACGAGCAGAAGCTGTTTGTGGATGCGATGAAGGAGGCTGCTGCGAAGGCGACGGAGTCGATCGAGGCTTCCGAGCGGGTTTTGGCGACACAGCTCAAGAAGCTCGGCATGACCGTGGTCGAGCCGGATCGCGAGGCATTCCGGCAAGCGGCGGTTCCGCTGCACAATGATGCCTCCGCCGGCGCCGGATGGACGCGGGCGCAATACGACGAATTGCAGTCGCTGAAGTGACAGCCGCGTTTCGATGCCCCTGACGCGCATTTTCCCGCTCAGGTGACGTCACGTCCCCACGACGATCGGCGTGAACGCCTGCAGCTTGGCGATGGCCTGCCAGTCCCACGCGATGCCGATGCCGGGCGCCGACGGCGGCTTGGCCTTGCCGTTCTCGATCGCAAGGCGGGTGGTGGTGATGGTGTCGAGCTGCGGGATCCACTCCACCCAGGCCGCATTCGGCACGGCGGCGCACAGCGAGACGTGCAATTCCATCAGGAAATGCGGACAGATCGGAACGTTGAAGGTTTCAGCGAGGTGGGCGACCTTGAGCCACGGTGTGATGCCGCCGATACGCGCCACATCCGCCTGCACGATCGAGCAGGCGTCGCGCTGCAGATATTCGCGGAAGTGGCTCGGGTGATAGATCGACTCGCCGACGGCGATCGGCAGCGACGTCGAGGCCGCCAGCCGGACGTGGCCGCCGAGGTCCTCCGCCGGCAGCGGCTCTTCGAACCAGGCAAGGTCGAGCGGCTCGTAGAGCCGCGCGCGGCGGATCGCTTCGCCGACGGTGAAGGCCTGATTGGCGTCGACCATGATCTCGAATCCGGGCCCGACGGCCTCGCGCACCGCCGAGAGACGCGCGATGTCCTCGCTGACATGCGGCCGGCCGACCTTGATCTTGGCGCCGCCAAAACCCTGCGCGCGCACCGCGAGCGCATCGTCGACCAGCGCCTGCGGTTCGACATGCAGCCAGCCGCCTTCGGTGGAGTAGACCGGCACGGCGGCTTGCGCGCCGCCGGCCTCCTTCCAGAGCGGCCGGCCCGCCGCAAGGCATTTGACGTCCCACAGCGCGGCATCGATGGCGGCGAGTGCGAGGCTGGTGATGGCGCCGACCGCGGTCGCATGGGTTGCGAAAAACAGGCTTTTCCAGATCGCCTCGATGTCGAGCGGGTCGCGGCCGAGCAGCCGCGGCGCCAGATGATCCCGCAGCAAGCCGACGACCGACGAGCCGCCGGTGCCGATCGTATAGGTGTAGCCGGTGCCGACGACGCCGTCGCTGGTGTGAATGCGCACCATCGGGGTTTCCTGCGCGGCGAACGACTGGATCGCGTCGGTGCGCACCGTCTTTGGAACCAGGTCGACCTGCAGGATTTCGACGCGTTCGATCTTGGCCATGGTTTTCCTTCTTGTTGGCTCAGATAGCGGCCGCTACTTCCGCGGCCGTCGGCATCGAGGGTGCTGCGCCCATCCGTTGCACGCAGATCGACGCCGCGGCATTGGCATAAGCGAGGGCGTCGCGGATGGCTTTTCCATCCGCCAACTGCGCCGCGAGCGCACCGACAAGGCAATCGCCGGCGCCGGTGGTATCAACCGCCTTCACCTTGCGGCCGGGGATGACCGACGGCTGACCGTCGATCATCGCAAGCACGCCGCGGCTGCCCAGCGTCACGCAAATGATCTGATCACGGTTTGACGGCAGCAACCGGACAGCTTCGATGAAGCGGGCGTCATCATCGGTATCCCGAAGTTCGGTGCTGGCGAGAAGCCCAAGCTCAGTCTCGTTGAGAACGAGGATGTCGACGAGATCGAGCAGTTCGCGTCCGAACCGGGTCGCGGGCGCGGGGTTGAGGATCGTGGTCGCACCGGCAGCGCGGGCGCGCCTGAAGAATGCAGCGATCGTGGGTAACGGGATTTCGAACTGGCTGACTGCGATGTCGCCCTTGGCGAGAACGGGCGCGCCGATATCTTCAGTGCTCACCAGCGCATTGGCGCCGGGCACGACGACGATGGTATTGTCGGCATTGGCGATGGTGATGAGCGCCGTTCCGGTATGGGCCTCGGCTGTGTCCTTGACGAAGGTGAGGTCGACGCCCTGCGCGGCGAGAAACGTCCGTAATTGCTGCCCGAAGGCATCCGTTCCCAGCCGGCCGATCAGCGTGGTGGGCGCGCCGAGCTTGGCGGCCGCCACCGCCTGGTTGGCGCCCTTGCCGCCGGGAAAATACAGCACCGCATTGCCGGCGACGGTCTCGCCGACAAGCGGATGCCGGTCGGCGGTCGCCACCACATCCATGTTGATGCTGCCGGCGACGAAGACGCGCCCCATCTTTATCCCCACATCACGCGGTCAGGCCACGACCGCGAACTCCTGCTTGACGGCGTCGATATCGGGTAGTGTCGGCAATCCCGCTTCGTTGCCGAGGCGCTGGATCTTGAAGGTCGAGGCGGCGCGCGCAAATTCGAAATGCTCATGCCAGCCTTTGCCGGGGTTGCTCAAATAGGAATAGACGTAGGCGCCGTGGAAGACGTCGCCTGCGCCGTTGGTGTCGATCACGCGCTCACGCGGGATCGGAAGCGCGGGCAGGCTGCGGACGGAGCCTGTCTCATCGTACCACAGCAAGCCCTTTTCGCCGAGCGTGACGCCGCCGACGCGGCAGCCGCGGCTCTTGAGATAGTCCAGCATCGCTTCGGGCGTCTTGTCCATCTGCTCGCACAGCCGCTCCGCGACGATGGCGACGTCGATGAACTCCAATAGCTCATGGGTATTGGTGCGCAGGCCGCCCCCGTCGAGCGAGGTCAGAATACCGTCCTCGCGGCACAGCTTGGCATAATGGATCGCGGCGTCCGGCTGGTGGCCGTCGATATGCAGCGCGCGGCATCCCCTGAGATTGAGGATCGGAAAAGGGTGGATGTGTTCGTCGTCGCGGCAGCGCACGATGGCGCGCTTGCCGTCTTTCGGCATGATGAAGGACAGCGAGGAAGAGTTGACCTTGCGCGGATGGATCGAGATCCCGTATTTCGCGCTCATGTCCTGAAACATGCGGCCGAGCCAGTCATTGGCGACGGTTGCAATCAGGTCCGGCACGACTCCGAGCTTGGCGCAGCAGAACGCCGCCGTGACGGCGTTGCCGCCAAACGACACTGCGTAGGCCGAGGCCACATGCTTTTCATCGCCGGTCGGCATGTGGTCGGTGATGAAGGTAACGTCGATATAGGTCTGTCCGATGAAGAGGGCCTGCATTCGTTTTCCGTCATTGTACTTCAGAGTATTGGGCTGAAGGGTGGGTCCGGCCCGGCGCGTTACATTAGCACTGCTTGTCGGATGCATTCGCCGAAATTATTCGCAACCGTGCCGTGTTTGCGGCTTGAGAAGGGCATTTGAGGGGATTAGGACCGTCCTGAGGCATTGCAGCATGCCCGTCATAACGGCTGACCGCGCTCCGGGGTTCCGGACGGTGCGACAAAAGGGGGAGGGCGTTTGCCGTGATTACAGGTCTCGATCATGTGGTCGTTCTCACCGGCGATATTTCGGCGGGCGAGGCGGCCTATCAGTCGCTGTTTGGGCGGACGCCGGCCTGGCGCAACAGTGGCGACGGCGCCGAGCGCGTGTTGTTCACGCTTGATAACGTGACGCTGGAATTGATGACGCCGCGCGGCGACGGCGAGGCGGCGGAACGCATCCGCGCCGTGCTCGCGGCGCAGGGTGAGGGGCTGGCGAGCCTTTGTTTTCGCACCAACGACATCACGAAATTGCATCGCAGGCTCGACCGGCTGACCCTGAAGCCGGAGCCGGTCGCCGAGGTCGAAAGCCGCGATGCGGTCACGGAGGCGACCTTGTCGTGGAAGCGCACCCGCGCCGCCACCGATGCGACGCGTGGCATCCGGATGTTCTTCCTCGAACTGGCAAAGGAGCGCCCGCTGTCGGTGCGAACCGGGCCGGCATCGATCACCGCGATGGATCATGTCGTGGTCTCGACGCCGGATCCCGAGCGGGCCGCCGCGCTCTATGGGGCGCGGCTCGGGCTCGACATGGCACTCGACCGGTCGCATCCGGACTGGGGCCGGCTGATGTTCTTCCGCTGCGGCGATCTCATCGTCGAGGTCACACACCGGCCGGGCAAGCCGGCGGACGGGGCACAAGATAAACTCCACGACAGGCTGCGGGGCCTGTGCTGGCGCGTCGCCGATATCGACGCCACCCATGCGCGGCTGACGGCTGCCGGTGTCGACGTCTCCGAAATCCGCACCGGCCGCAAGCCGGGCACGCGGGTGATGACCGTGCGCAACGGCACCTGCGGCGTGCCGACGCTGCTGGTGCAGCCTTCGGTGAAGCCGTAGGGTGAGCGGCCGTAGGGTGGGCAAAGGCGCGCTTGCGCCGTGCCCGCCATTCTTTTCGGCAAAACAAGATGGTGGGCACGCTTGCGCTTTGCCCACCCTACGTTCTGACGCTTCTCGCAATAACGGGGATAGCGTGCTAAATCCCGTATATGCGATCATTGAGCGATTGAATTGGCAAAGGCAAAACGTGTTCTGAAATGGCAGCGCGACCCCGAGGGCATGCGGATCCGCATTCTCGAGGCCGCCAAGCAGGAATTCGCCGCCCACGGCCTAGCCGGTGCGCGCGTCGACCGGATCGCGGCCAATGCCGGCGCCAACAAGCGCATGCTGTATTATCACATCGGCAACAAGGAGGACCTCTACCTCGAAGTGCTCGAAGGCGCCTATGAGCAGATCCGCGCCGAGGAGCGCGGGCTCGATCTCGAACATCTCGATCCGCCGGAAGCGATCGAACGGCTGATCGATTTCACCTGGAACTACTTCATCCGCAATCCGGAGTTTTTGGCGCTCCTCAACACCGAGAACCTTGCCAAGGCGCGCCACCTCAAGCGCTCGACCAAGGTCAAATCGATGCACTCGCCGTTCGTCGAGATGATCCGCACCGTGGTCAATCGCGGCGTCGAAAGCGGCGACTTCCGCGTCGCGGTCGATCCGGTCCAGCTCTATATCTCGATCGCGGGCCTGTGCTTCTTCTATCTGTCGAACAGCGCGACGCTGAGCGTGATCTTCGGCCGCGACCTCCTGAAGAAGGAGGCGCGGGACGAGCGCCTCGCCCACATGGTCGCGCTGGTGCTGGCGGCGCTGACCGGAAAATCCACCGCGGATTTCGGCAAGCCGAAGCCGGCGGGATTGCGGGCTCCGGCGCATCAGCCGGTGTGACAAAACTCGCGTCTTCCCGGCGCTTTCCGCTGTCGTCCTCCGCGAAAGCGGGGGACCCAGTACGCCGCGGCTTCTCGGTTCAATCATTGGCGTCTCTGGAATACTGGATCACCCGCATGCGCGGGTGATGACAACTGAATATGTGTTCGCGATCTCGCGACGCATTACGCCCGAGCTTTGCCAGAAATTCCTTGCCCTCGATTGAGAGGGCGCAGGGAAGACCGGGTGCGCGCTGCACCCGCGGTCCCGTGTGCAATTTGCACAGAAAAATGCGCACACGAGCATACAGGTCCAGCGGAGAACACCCGGCCTTCCCTGCGCAATGGCTTTACGGCTTATATCGTGCTCTCCCTGGTGAACGGGCTTTCTTGCCACCATCGCCTACGGATTGCTCCATAGACTTGACGCCAGCAACGGGGCGCCAGGACCACACGACTTCGCCGTACGCTTCAGTGCCGTTCGTCGCCGGCACTTCAGCGTCCACCGCAACCCGTCCAACGTCCGTGACGACGGCCGACGCCCTCTGAGTGGGACGGGATGGCCACTATGTAAACTGATTTGCCGTTCTGGAAAACAGAAATATTTTTGATACTTGGGCTTGACATCATTTCCGGAAATCAGAATTGATTTGCCCGTCGGGTTGATTTGTCGCACCTCCCCACGTCATTCCCCGATGCGCAATTGCGCATCGGGGAATGACGGTCCAAGACGGCTCAAAATGTCACAGGGAAGCCACTGGACAGTATTTATCCAACGGGTTAATTTCTCGCCGACAAGAACCTGATCAGGGAGCGAGACGTGGCCGAACCAAAGGGCCCCAGCGGCGTGACCAAAGCGCTCAACGCGGCGTGGGTGCGGCCGTTTTTGTTCCTGATTTTCATCGTCGTGATCTGGGACCTGACCATCCGCGTGTTCCGGATTCCCGCCTACCAGATCCCGGCGCCCGGCGATGTCGTAGCCGTGCTGTGGACCGACTGGCCGGAACTGCTGCGGCAGGCCTGGCCCACCACCTACGCCACCATCTGCGGGTTCCTGCTCTCGGCCGTGTTCGGCATTCCCGTCGCCATGCTGATCGCGGGATCAAGGACGGTGGAAAGCTACGTCTATCCGCTGCTGGTGTTCTCCCAGTCCGTGCCGAAGATCGCGATCGCGCCGCTGTTCGTGGTCTGGTTCGGCTTCGGCATCATTCCGAAAGTGATCTCGGCGTTTCTGCTGGGCTTCTTCCCGGTGGTGGTGTCCGCGGTGCAGGGCTTCAAGTCGGTCGACCCTGATATGGTCGATCTGGCGCGCGCGATGCAGGGCAGCCGCTTCAGGGTATTCTGCGCCGTCAACCTGCCGCATGCGATGCCCGCGATTTTCTCTGGCCTGAAGGTCTCGATTACGCTGGCCGTGGTCGGCGCCGTGGTTGGCGAATTCGTCGGCTCCAATTCCGGCATCGGCTATGTGCTGCAGCGCTCGATCGGCACCTTCGATCTGCCGACGATGTTCGCCGCGCTGGTGATTCTCGCGCTGCTGGGCGTGATCCTGTTCTGGATCGTCGACCGGATCGAAAGCCTCGTCATTCCCTGGCATGTCAGCCAGCGCGAGGACATCATCTTTGCTTCGTAAGTGAGACAAGGGAGACGCCGTCATTGCGAGCGAAGCGAAGCAATCCATCGAGCCACAACGGAAGAATGGGTTACTTCGTCGCTAATGCTCCCTTGCACAAACGCTTCGCGTTTGTTGCAGGCAATGACGAACAACAAAAGTGAAAACGGGAGGAGAAGACATGATGAAATTTATTCTGGCGATTGTAGTCACGTTAGCGTGGACCGCCTCGGCATCCGCCGCCGACAAGGTGGTGCTGATGCTGAACTGGTACGTCTACGGCGAGCACGCGCCGTTCTATTACGGCAAGGCCAAGGGCATCTATGCCGCTGAAGGCATCGATCTCGAAATCCAGGAAGGTCGCGGTTCGGCGGCGACCACGCAGGCCGTTGCGGCCAAGACCGCCAATTTCGGCTATGTCGACGTGCCCACCATGATGCGCGCGGCAGTCAAGGGTGCGCCGATCGTTGCCACCGGCGTGCTGCTGCAAACCAGCCCGATGTCGGCGATGGGTTTCGTCGAGAAGAACATCAAGAAGCCCGAAGACATCAAGGGCAAGACGGTGGCGATCACGCCCGCCGATTCCATGACCCAGATCTGGCCGCTGTTCCTGAAGAAGACCGGCCTGAAGGAAAGCGATTTCCAGACGGTGGCCGGCGATGGCCAGACCAAGCTCAATGCCGTCATCAACGGCCAGGCTGACCTCCTGCTCGGTTATGTCATGGACCAGTCGATGAAGATCAAGGACGCCACCGGCAAGGACGTCAACGCGATCAAGTTCGCCGACTACGGCATCAACATGGTCTGCTCGGGCGTCGTCGCCAACACCGAGTTCGTCAAGGCCAATGCCGACCTCGTCAAGCGCTTCATGTCGGCGACGACCAAGGCGGTCGAAGCCGCCGAGAAGGAGCCCAAGGCCGCAGCGCAATCGATCCTCGACGCCAACCCCAAGGGCGGCAAGATCGAAACGCTGACGCAGGGCTTTGAACTGACGATCCCGCTCTATCGCACGGCGGAAACCAAGGGCAAGCGGCCCTTCGAGGTGACCGACCAGAACATGACCGACACGGTCAATCTGATGGTCGAGTATGGCGGCCTCGAAGCCAAGGCCAAGGACAATCCGAAGGCGTTTTATACCAATGATTATCTGCCGAAGGGTGGTTCTTGAGGGCCCCATAACTCTCCTCGTCATTGCGAGCGAAGCGAAGCAATCCATGGCGCAGCAAAGCAAGTATGGATTGCTTCGTCGCTTCGCTCCTCGCAATGACGGATAGCTATCACTGGTTTCGAACGGAACGTACTGAATGAACGCAGCGACCAAAGCAACGGAGACCGATCAGCCCGCGGCGCATCTGCGCCTGGTGTCCGATCGGGCAGGCGCTGGCACGCCGGCGATCACGCTATCAGGCGTATCGAAGACCTATCGCTCGCGCGACGGCGATGTGCCGTCGCTGAAGCCGCTGGATTTTCATATCAACGAGGGCGAGTTCTTTGTCGTGGTCGGCCCGTCCGGCTGCGGCAAGTCCACGCTGCTGAAGATGATCTCGGGCCTGCTGGCGCCCTCGACCGGCGAGATTCTGGTCGAAGGCGAGCAGGTGACAAAACCGCACGGCAATGTTGGCATCGTGTTCCAGAATGCGCTGCTGCTGCCGTGGCGCAATATTCTCGGCAATGTGATGCTGCCGATCGACATGAAGCAGCTGCCGCGCGAGGAATATCTCGTGCGCGCCAAGGCGCTGCTCAAGATGGTCGGGCTCGAAGGTTTCGAGAAGAAGCTGCCCTGGCAGTTGTCGGGCGGCATGCAGCAGCGCGCTTCGATCTGCCGGGCGCTGGTGCACGATCCCAAGATCATGCTGATGGACGAGCCGTTCGGCGCGCTCGACGCCATGACGCGCGAGAAGATGAATGTCGAACTGATGCGGATCCAGCGCGAGACCGGCAAGACCGTGCTGCTGATCACGCACTCGATACCGGAAGCGGTGTTCCTGGCCGACCGCGTGCTGGTCATGACCGAGCGCCCCGGCGCGATCGCCGCGATCTACGACGTGCCGCTGCCGCGACCGCGTTCGCTGGATGCGATGGCCGATCCCGCCTTCACCGAACTGGTGCAACGGATCCGAAAGCACTTCTTCACCCAAAGCGCGCTGGACTAGAGGGGAGAACGCCATGCCTCCTCGCATCGCTGTGCGGGATATTTCGTTCTTCGAGCGGCCGATCCCGTTCGCGAAGCCGTTCCGGTTCGGCAGCGTGGTGATCACGTCGTCGGTGCAGGTTTTCGTGCGCGCCGAAATCGAGATCGAAGGCAAGGGCACTTCGATCGGCGCCAGCGCCGAAATGATGGCCTCGAAATGGTTCGACAAGCGCGCACATCTTTCGCCGCAACAGACCATCGACGGATTGCGCCGCGCGCTTGCGATTGCACGCGAGCTTTATCTGGCGCGATCCGGCTTTGACACCGCGTTCGGACACCACGCCGCCATCATCGCCGCGCAGGTCGAAGGCTGTGCGAAAGAGGATATCCCGCCGCTCGCCGCCGGCTTTGGGCCGGCCGAGATCGACAAGGCGATCCTGGATGCGTTGCTGCGCGGGCTGGGCGCCAATTTCTTTGATGGCATGACCGAAAATTTGGCCGGGATCGATGCGCGGTTGTCGCCCGATCTGGGGGATGACGCCATCGCGCAATTCCTTTCGGGTCGCCGGCGGCTGGAGCGGGTCGCGATCCGGCACACGGTCGGCATGGACGACACGGTCGAAGGCGAGGGCGGCGTTGCCGACGCAAACGAAAACGCCGGCGCCCGTTATTTCAAGCTGAAACTGAACGGCGATCCCGCGGCGGATGCGGCGCGCCTGATCCGGATCGGCAACGAACTCGCGAAGCTGCCGTATGAGTACAAGGTGACGCTGGATGCCAACGAGCAATATGCCGATCTCAGCGCGCTGGGCGCGCTGGTCGAGCGCCTCGAACGTGACAGCGCGTTGAAGCCGATCGCGGGAAAACTTCTGTATATCGAGCAGCCGATGCCGCGCGATATCACGCGGCAGTCGCCGCTCGGTGCGCTCACCGGCCGCGATTTCATCATCGACGAAGCCGACGATTCCTACGATGCCTTCCCGGCCGCCCGCGCGCTGGGCTATCGTGGTATCTCCTCGAAGTCATGCAAGGGCATCTACAAATCGGTCATCAACGCCGCTCGCGCGGCCAAATGGAGCGCCGACGGCGGACGGTATTTCATCTCGGGCGAGGACCTGACCTGTCAGGCCGGGCTCGGTGTGCAGCAGGATCTGGCGCTGGGCGCGCTGATCGGCGTCACCCATGCCGAGCGCAACGGCCACCATTACGTCGATGGATTTGCCGAGACGCCCGCTGCCGAGGCCGAGGCGTTTCTTAGCGCGCATCCCGATCTCTACATCCGCGACGGCAACATCATCAGGCTGTCGATCCACGACGGCGATCTGCTGACGGGATCGCTGGCAGCGCCGGGCTTCGCGACATCAGTACATCCGGAGTGGTCGGCGTTGCCGCCGCTTCAACAACCAAAAGCAAAAACCTTGCAGGAGCAAGCGATATGACGACCAAACGCCTCGGCCTGATCATGAACGGTGTGACCGGCCGCATGGGGCTCAACCAGCATCTGATCCGCTCCATCGTTGCGATCCGCGACCAGGGCGGCGTGGTGCTTGGCAATGGCGACCGCATGATGCCGGACCCGATCCTGATCGGCCGTGATGCAGACAAAGTCGAACGCCTCGCCAAGCGCTTCAACGTCGAGCGCTGGTCGACCGACCTCGACAAGGCGCTGGCTGACAAGAACGACACCATCTTCTTCGATGCCGCGACCACGCAGGCGCGGCCCACGCTGCTGACCAAGGCGATCAATGCCGGCAAGCACGTCTATTGCGAAAAGCCGATCGCGACCAATCTGGAAGAAGCGGTGGCGGTGCTGCGGCTCGCCGCTTCAAAAGGCGTGAAGCACGGCACGGTGCAGGACAAGCTGTTCCTGCCGGGCCTGAAGAAGCTCGCCTTCCTGCGCGACTCCGGCTTCTTCGGCCGCATGCTCTCGGTGCGCGGCGAGTTCGGCTATTGGGTGTTCGAAGGCGGCTGGCAGGAGGCGCAGCGGCCATCCTGGAATTACCGCAGCGAGGATGGCGGCGGCATCATCCTCGACATGGTCTGCCACTGGCGCTACGTGCTCGACAATCTCTTCGGCGAGGTCGAGAGCGTGAGCTGCACCGGCACCACTGATATCCCTGAACGTTTTGACGAGAACGGCAAGCAGTACAAGGCGACCGCAGACGATTCCGCCTACGCCACTTTCCGCCTCAGGGGCGGGGTGATCGCGCACATCAACATGTCCTGGGTGACGCGGGTCTATCGCGACGACCTCGTCACCTTCCAGGTCGACGGTACCCACGGCTCGGCAGTCGCGGGGCTGACCGATTGCGTCATCCAGGCGCGGCAGGCCACGCCACGGCCGGTGTGGAACCCGGACGAAAAGCGTACGCATGATTTCTACGCCGACTGGCAGACGCTCCCCGAGAACGTCGTCTACGACAACGGTTTCAAGGAGCAGTGGGAAATGTTCATTCGCCACGTCTGCGAGGACGCGCCATACAAGTACACGCTGCTGGAAGGCGCCAAGGGCGTGCAGCTTGCCGAATGCGCCTTGCAGAGCTGGCGCGAACGGCGCTGGATCGACGTCGCTCCGATCAAGGTGTGAGGTTAAGGCCATGAACAAGCCGGTAATGCCTGTCTCGTCGCTGTCGCTGAAACTGCCGACCGCGAACCGCAGCATCGAGACCTATCGCCTGGCGGCGTCGCGGGTTTTCCCGGCGAAGCTCGAAGGCACAATGAACCGCGTGGCGTTTTCGGCGGCGCATGTGGTCGCCGATCCCTTTGCCGACAATGATCCGTGGCTGACATCAGCCGTCGACTGGGACAAGACCATCGCGTTCCGCGAACATATCTGGGACCTCGGTCTCGGCGTTGCCGAGTCGATGGACACCGCGCAGCGCGGCATGGGGCTGGACTGGCCGACCTCGCTGGAACTGATCCAGCGCTCGGTGAAGGCGGCCAGGGCGAGGGGCAATGCGCTGGTGTTCTCCGGCGCCGGCACCGACCACCTTGCGGTGGAGGATGCCAAGAGCATCGATGACGTGATCCGTGCTTACGAAGAGCAGATCGCGGCGGTCGAGAAGGCCGGCGGGCGCATCATTCTGATGGCCTCGCGTGCGCTGGCGAAAATCGGGCGCAATGCCGACGATTACGCCAAGGTGTATAACCGCGTGCTGTCGCAGGTCCGCGAGCCCGTGATCATCCATTGGCTCGGCGACATGTTCGATCCGGCGCTGGCGAATTACTGGGGCACGTCGAGCCTCGACGAAGCGATGGACATCGCGGTCGGCATCATCAATGCCAACGCCGCCAAGGTCGACGGCGTAAAAGTCTCGTTGCTCGACAAGCAGCGCGAGATCGACATGCGCCGCCGGCTCGACAAGAATGTGAAGATGTATACCGGCGACGACTTCAACTATGCCGAACTGATCGCCGGCGACGACAAGGGCTTTTCGCACGCGCTGCTCGGCATCTTCGATGCGATTGCGCCGGCGGCGTCCTATGCGCTGTCGCGGCTGGCGGCCGGCGATGAGGCCGGCTTCCACGACGTGCTCGGGCCGACCGTGCCGTTGTCGCGGCATATCTTCAAGGCGCCGACGCGGTTCTACAAAACGGGAATCGTGTTCATG
Source organism: Bradyrhizobium sp. AUGA SZCCT0431 (assembly GCF_018131065.1). Taxonomy (NCBI): domain Bacteria; kingdom Pseudomonadati; phylum Pseudomonadota; class Alphaproteobacteria; order Hyphomicrobiales; family Nitrobacteraceae; genus Bradyrhizobium; species Bradyrhizobium sp. AUGA SZCCT0431. Next base: position 27,686 of record NZ_JAFCLR010000022.1, read on the forward strand.
GCCTATCTCAACGGTCACCAGGATCATTTCACCATGGTGGGCGGGCAGGAGAGCACGCGCTCGACGCTGCATCTGGCCGAACTGTTCAGGCTGGCCGACCAGGCGGGCCTGCTCGCCAATCCAGAACTGGCAACGCGGCGGATGAAGACCGTGCTCGCGACACGCGGCGTTGAGCCCTGATGCGGGATTTTTCGCAAGACCATCGCTGGCTGTCGCTGAACACGGCAACGGTCCGCAAGCAGGGCGATCTCGTCGCGATCATCGAGGCCTGCGCGCGGCATGGCATCCGCGCCATCGACCCCTGGCGCGATCAGGTCGCCGCCGTCGGCCTCGAGCGTGCCGCGCGTGCGGTGCGCGATGCCGGGCTGGAACTGACAGGCTATTGCCGTGGCGGCATGTTCACATCTGACGCCGCGCATCGCATCGAGGCGCGCGACGACAACCGCCGGGCGGTGGACGAGGCCAAGGCGCTGGGCGCGCCCTGCATCGTGCTGGTCGTCGGCGGACTGCCGCAATATTCGCGGCCGGGCAGCGCGGCCTCAAAGGATATCCTGGCGGCCCGCGGCCAGGTTCACGACGGCATCGCCGAGATGATGGAATACGCCAGGGAGGCAAACATGCCGCTGGCGATCGAGCCGCTGCATCCCGCCTATGCCGGCGACCGCGCCTGCGTCAACACGACAAAGCAGGCGCTGGATCTTTGCGATGGGCTCGATCCGAAACGATCAGGCGCGCTCGGGGTCGCGCTCGACGTCTATCACATCTGGTGGGATCCGGAATTGCTGCCGCAGATCGCGCGCGCCGGCAAGGATCGGCTATTGGCGTTCCACGTCTGCGACTGGCTGGTGCCGACCAGGGACATCCTCAACGACCGCGGCATGATGGGCGACGGCATCATCGACATCAAATCGGTGCGATCAGCGGTCGAGGCGCAGGGCTTTGCGGGTTATTCCGAGATCGAGATTTTTTCGGAGGAGTGGTGGAGCAAGCCGATGGACGAGGTGCTGCGGACCTGCATCGAGCGGCACCGGTCGGTGGTTTAATGTTCTCGTCGTCCCGGCCAAGCGAAGCGCGAGCCGGGACCCATAGCCACCGATGTTGATTGTTGAGAAAGGCTGGAGCGACAGCTTGGTCTAACCACGAAAGCCTGTGGTTATGGGTCCCGGCCTTCGCCGGGACGACGCAGGAGAGTATCAAACAAGCCGCTTGCGGATCATGTCCTCGATGGCGGCGAGTTCGCGGTTGGCTTTGTGAAGCTGGGCCTCGGCCGCCTGCGCGCGGAACTCGGCGGCGATCGCATGATCCTCGGCGCTGACGATACGCTTTTCGGCCTGCTGCATGGCCTTCGCCATTTCCTCGAGCCGGGCATTGAAATCATTGATCAGGTCGCGTCGCGCGCGCTCGGAGGCGTCGCGTTGCTTTTCGGCCAGCCGCAGCCGCTCGGTGGCGCTCTTGCACAGCGACTGGGCGCGGGCTTCGGTCTCGCGGGCCTGATTTTCGATGCCCTCGAACATCTCGGTGGCCTGCTGCATCAGGCTGAGCGCGGTGGTGCCGGGTCCTTTCGCGGGCTGCCGGGCAAAACTGACGACTTTCTCTTCCTCGTCGGGCAGCGGGGCGGGCGCGGAGGGGTAGCGGTAATCCCAGATGTCCTCACGAAGCTGCTGATTTGCGCGGTACGCCATACGGGAGGCCCTTTTTCGAAACGCCGGTGCGAAAAAAGGTACGCAAACATGGTAAACCGCGGGTTAATTACCGGCCCAAGCAGAGCGACGGCCGTGGCCGGAATCGAGCCTGATCGAACGGCGCAAACCCCAGCCGACGCCGGTGCAGGTGAGACGCCGGTGCAGGTGAGGAGGGTCGGTTCAACTCCGAAGCCTGTCAGACAGCCTTGCTGACTATTTCTTTTTGCCCGAGCCAAAACCCGATTGCAGGCTTCCGACGCCCTTCTGGCTCGGCGCCGCCGCGATCGTCTTGATCTTTTCCTTCTTGGGCTTCTTCGCCTCGCGATTGTTCTTTTGCTCGCCCTTGGCCATGTCGGTCTCTCCCTGGAGTTGATGCTTCGAAAGCATCGTGATGGGCGAGGGTAGCAACTTGGCGAAGGATAGATACAGGACGATCGGGCGAAAGCTGATTTAATTTGGGTCTATTGGCCTTGCTATGCCCTATGGTCACGCGGCGATTCCCTGGCAGAGCCGGATACAGCCAACAGCAAAGCGAGCCCGCATGAGCGACCGACTGGACAATTTGAACAAGGCGAGGGATCGCATGCTCGAAGACCGCGATGCGCACGCCAAGGTGCTCGCGGCGCCGTTCGACCGTGACAAGGCCGAGCGGGCGCGCGCCAAATTCGTGGAGATGCAGGTGCTGATCGATGCGATCGACCGCGCGATCGCAGGCGAGCCGGCGACGGCGTAGGCAGGCTGCCGCCTACGATGCCCGCGTGGTTTCGCCGACCTGACACGGCACGCTCAGAAATCCACGGAAGCGGACCCGGCCGCCGCGCACCGGCTCGCCGCTTAACGCATAGTTCGGAAACCGCGCCAGGAAGCGCGACATCGCGATCGCGCCCTCTAACCGCGCCAGCGCCATGCCGGCGCATTGATGTGCACCGGTGCCGAAGGCGAGATGCCGGTTCGGCGTGCGGCTGATATCGAGGTTTTCAGGGTCGGCGAACTGCTTCGGATCGCGGTTGGCGGCGCCGATGCACAGCGTCACCGGCGTGCCTGATGGCATTGCGATGCCGCCGAGTTCGACCGGCTCGACCGTCATGCGGTTGCCGAGCTGGTTCGAGCTTTCGAAGCGCAGCATCTCCTCGACCGCGGTCTTGATCATGGCGGGATTTGCGATCAGCCGCGCCTTCTGGTGCGGATAATGCGACAGCGCCACCAGCCCGTTGCCGATCAGATTGGTGGTGGTCTCATGGCCGGCATTGAGCAGGAAGATGCAATTGTGCAGCAGTTCCTTCGAGGTCAGCCGCTCGCCATTGTCCTCACCCTGTATGAGCCGCGTCAGCACGTCACGCTCGGGGTTGCCGGGATTTGCGCGCCGCCGCTCGACCAGGATTTCGAGATAGCCAAGAAAATCCTCTACCGCCTCGTTGCCGCGCGCAAACACTTCCCTGCTGATCACGGGCTCCAGCGCGCCGAGAATGGCGAGCGACCAGTCGCGCAGGGGCTCGCGCTCCTCCATCGGCACGTCGAGCAGATTGCCGATCACCTGGATCGGGATGGCGGAGGCGAAATCCTCGATCAGTTCGACGTCGCCCCTGGCGGCGAGACCGTCGAGCAGGCGGTCAACCAGCCTGATCAAATCGGGCTCCATCTCCGCAATCGCGCGCGGTGACAGCGCGCCCATGATCAGCCGCCGCACCCTGGTGTGGGCGGGGGGATCGTTGAAGACGAGGCTGGTGGTGTGGTGCTCGTAGAGCAGGCTGTCGCCGTATTTCGGAAGAAACTCCTTCTTCTTGTCGGACGAGAAGACCTTGGTCGCCTTGTAGGCCGCGACCAAATCGTCATAGCGGGTCAGGAAGTAGCAGCCGTTCGGCAGCCGCTTGACCGGCTCGTTCTCGCGCAGGGCCCGATAGGTCGGATAAGGGTTGGCATAGAAGTCCGGCGTCAGCTTCTCCAGATCGAAATTCGCCGACAGCTCCTGTGCATCCCAATTCATGGCGAGTCATGCTCTCTGCGAAGGCGGACAAGACTAACGCGGTCGCGTCAGTTTAAAATTAGTCTCAGTTGCAACTAATTTAAACTCCGTCTCCGGGCCGGGGTCAACTCCAATTGAAGCGGGTAGGCGGCTTATGCGCTTTCGTCAGGCGGCCTGCGGTCTACAGGTCTTTCCAATATGCACCCCGACATGCAGATGCATTCCCGCCCCCCCCCCCGGCGAGAACACCTGACGGGCCCTGGATTGCAGCTGATCTAGGCCGAAATGTCTGGTTTGCGCTGCAATAAAACCTTGACTTGGTCAAGGTGAGTGATTACTCACACGCCCATGTCCAGCCTTCGCATGACGAGTGATTTACGGCGTCAATTGATATTAAGCGCCGCCAAGCGATGCTTCGCCCGCAACGGCTTTGCCGGCACCACGACCAAGAGCGTGGCGGCCGCCGCGGCTATTTCGGAAGGGCTGCTGTTCAAGCACTTCCCGTCCAAGGCGGCGCTCTATGCGGAAATCCTGGCGGAAGAGTGCGAGGCCGATCCGGATCTGGCGCATCTGCTCGGCCTGCCGCCATCGACCGGCACGCTGGTTGAACTGATCAAGGGCATGGTCGGGCATTTCATGCAGATCTCTGATGGCCCCGACGAGGAAGAGGCGCAGCGGCTGCGGCTGATGACGACGAGCCATCTCGACGACGGCGAATTCGCGCGGCTGCTTTATACCAAGATCAGCGATCTGATCGGCAGCGTGTTCACTGAATCGCTCGAAAGCGCGGTAGCGGCCGGCGATGCGTCGAAGATCGGCGATGAACCGCTCAACCTGTTCTGGTTCGCGCATCACACCGTGCTGATGGCCGCGCTGTCGCGGCTTCCCGCGGTGCCTGTTCTTACCTACGGCAACGCCGCCGATCTCGAACGGCAGCTTTGCCAATTCATCCTTCGCGGCATCGGACTCAACGAAGCCGCAATTACTACGCATTTGGACCACGAGCCGTCGCCGAATTCGGGACAATCGGTAACTGCAGAAAGTGCATGAAATGAATATCGTAACCGAAAGCCATCTCAAGGGGCAGCCGATCGGCGACAAGGCGCGCAAGCGTCCGGTCCGGATGGTGCGCTGGTTCATCGTCGTCGGGCTGTTGCTGAGCCTGCTGGTCGGCGGCCTGGTCTGGTTCAACTATTTCCGCGGCAAGATGATCGCGCAGTTCTTCGCGAACAACAAACCACCGCCGACCAGCGTCAGCGTTGCCGACGCGAAGTCCGAAGTCATACCGAACCTGTTGACCGCGGTCGGCGATCTCGCCGCCGTGCATCAGGTCAATGTCACCTCGGATTTGAACGGCCGCATTACCGAGATCATGTTCACCGCGGGTGCTGCCGTGAAGGAAGGCACCCCGCTGGTGCAGCTGTTCGATGGTCCCGAGCAGGCCGACCTCGCCAGCTTCAAGGCGCAGGCGACGATGGCGCAGCTCTCGCTCGAGCGCGCCAAGCAACTGGCAAGCCGCCAGTTCGGGCCGCAGGCAACCGTCGACCAGGCGCAATCGGCGTTCGACCAGGCCAATGCCGGCATCGCCAAGACCCAGGCCATCATCTCGCAAAAGCAGGTGCGGGCCCCGTTCGACGGCGAACTCGGCGTTCGCAGGGTCGAGGTCGGTCAGTATCTGACGGCGGGAACGCAGATCGTTTCGTTGACCGATCTGTCGCGGCTCTATGCCAACTTCACCGTGACGGAAAAGGACAGCGGCGCGCTCAAGGTCGGACAGATCGTTCGTATCGCGGTCGACGCCTATCCGGGCCGCAAGTTCGAGGGCAAGATCACGACCATCGAGCCGCAGATCGCTACCGACACGCGCAACATTCGCGTGCAGGCGACGATCGACAACCCGGACCGCATCCTCAAGCCGGGCATGTTCGCGACCACCACGGTGGTGCTGCCGGACAAGCCGCCGGTCGTCACCATTCCCGAGACCGCGGTCGACTACACGCTGTATGGCGACTCCGTCTATCTCCTCACCGAGAAGAAAGAGGATGACGGCAAGACCAGCCTGACGGCGGTGCGCACCTTCGTGCAGACCGGCAACCGCATCGACGGGCGTGCCGAGATCCTGAAAGGGCTGAAGTCCGGCGATCGTGTCGTTGCGGTCGGACAGCTCAAGCTGCAATCGGGTGCGGCAGTGACGATTTCGGCCGATCCGGCGCCTGTGATTCCGGCGAAGCCGCCGCGCTATTGAACGTGACGGGGCCGAAGGCCGCGTTTGCAACATCAAGATTCAGGCATCGGTCTCGTGGAGGGACCGTGCCCACATGTTTGAACTGGATAACCAGCGATGGCCTTAACTGATATCTTCATCAAGCGCCCGGTTTTGTCGGTCGTCGTCAGCCTGCTGATTCTTTTGCTCGGTCTGCGGGCCGCCAGCGTCTTGCCGATCCGGCAGTATCCGAAGCTCTCGAACACGGTGATCAACGTCACCACCGTCTATCCGGGCGCGTCGGCGAATTTGATTCAGGGCTTCATCACGACGCCGATCGAGCAGGCGATCGCCTCCGCCGAAGGTGTCGACTACATCACGTCATCGTCGGTGCAGGGCACGAGCACGATCCAGGTCTACATCAAGCTGAATTTCGATCCGAACCAGGCGCTGACCGAAGTTCTCGCCAAGACAAACTCGGTCAAATATCTGATCCCGAAAGAATCCAACGATCCGATCGTGACCAAGACAACCGGCCAGACAACGGCCGTGATGTATCTCGGCTTCTCCAGCGAGGAGTTGTCCGGTTCGGCGATCTCGGACTATCTGACGCGCGTGGTTCAGCCGGTGCTGTCCACCGTCGACGGCGTGGCGTCGGCTGACATTCTGGGCGGGCAAACATTCGCGATGCGGCTGTGGCTTGATCCGATCAAGATGGCCGGACGCGGCGTATCGCCGAGCGATGTCCAGGCGGCGATCCAGGCCAACAACTTCCAGGCTGCCGCGGGCCAGGCCAAGGGCTACTTCATCGTCTCCAACATTACGACCAATACCGACTTGCGGAGCCTCGATCAGTTCAAGCGGATGATCGTCAAGTCCAAGGACGGCGGCTTTGTTCGGGTCGAGGATATCGCGACCGTCGAACTGGCGGCGCAAAGCACCGACGCGAGTGTCGCGTTCAGCGGCGAGCGCGCGATCTTCATCGGCGTGCAGGCGACCCCGCAAGGCAATCCGTTGACGCTGGTCAAAGGCGTCCGTGCGCTGTTTCCGGAGCTGGAACGCAACTTGCCGCCTTCGATGAAGATGAAGGTGGCCTACGATTCCACCAAGTTCATTCAGTCATCGATCGACGAGGTGCAGAACACGCTGATCGAGGCGATGCTGATCGTCGTGGTCGTGATCTTCCTGTTCCTGGCATCGTTCCGTTCGGTCATCATTCCCGTCGTAACTATACCGCTGTCGCTGATTGGCGTCTGCAGCCTGATGCTGGCGCTGGGCTTCAGCTTCAACCTGCTGACGCTGCTGGCGATGGTGCTCGCCATCGGGCTCGTGGTCGACGATGCCATCGTGGTGGTCGAGAACATCCATCGTCATCTGGAAGAGGGAAAAACACCGGTACAGGCGTCACTGCAGGGTGCGCGCGAAATCGTCGGCCCCGTGATCTCGATGACGATCACGCTGGCGGCTGTGTATGCCCCGATCGGATTCCTCGGCGGCTTGACTGGCTCGCTGTTCCGCGAATTTGCCTTCACGCTCGCAGGCTCGGTGATCGTGTCCGGTGTGATTGCGCTGACACTGTCGCCGATGATGTGCTCGGTCCTGCTCAAGAGCGCCGAAGAGGGGCGTTTCGCCAGGATCGTCAACCGGGTGTTCGGCGCGATGACGCGCTGGTACGGAAGGCAACTCGATCGCTCGCTCGACTATCGTCCGATCACCGGCGTGTTCGCGCTGACGATCCTTGGTCTGGTCGGGTTCCTCTATATGAACACGGCCAAGGAACTCGCGCCGGAAGAGGACCAGGGCATCGTGTTCTCGGTGACCAAGGCGCCGAAATACGCCAACATCGACTATGTCGACTTCTACGGCGACAAGCTCGACAAGGCGTTTGCCAAATTTCCCGAAACCGACCTGCGCTTCGTCCTGAATGGCATCAATGGGCCGCAGGGCGGGATCGCCGGCATGCTGCTCAAGCCGTGGGACGAGCGTGAACGTTCCTCGATCAAGCTGAAGCCGCTGGTACAGGCGGAGATCAGCAAGATCGAAGGTGTCCAGGCGTTCGCGTTCAACCTGCCGCCGCTCCCGGGCGGGCCCGGTGGTCTGCCGGTGCAGATGGTGATCAATTCGACCGCCGGCTTCCAGGCCGTCTATGAGGAGATGAACAAGCTAAAGGACGCGGCGCGCAAGAGCGGCCTGTTCATCGTCTCCGACAGCGACCTCGACTTCAATCAGCCGGTGGTGCGGGTCAACATCGACCGTTCCAAGGCAAGCGATCTCGGCATCAACATGGCGCAGGTCGGTGCCACGTTGCAGACTCTGCTCGGCGGCAATTACGTCAATCGCTTCAACCTCGAGGGGCGCTCGTATCAGGTGATCCCGCAGGTCCCCCGCGGCATGCGGCTGTCGCCGGAATCGCTCGGCGGTTACTATGTCCCGACCAACACGGGGCAGTTGGTGCCGCTGTCGACCATCGTGTCGATCGAGACCGCGACTGATCCGAATTCGCTGACGCATTACAACCAGCTGAACTCCGCGACCTTCCAGGCGGTGCCGATGCCGGGCGTGACGGTTGGGCAGGCGGTGGACTTCCTCGAAGGTGAAGCCAAGAAGTTGCCCGCCGGCTTCGGTCACGACTATCTGGCCGATTCCCGCCAATATGTGCAGGAAGGCAATCAGCTCGCGATCACCTTCGGTTTCGCGCTGATCATCATCTTCCTGGTGCTGGCGGCGCAATTCGAAAGCCTGCGCGATCCGCTGGTGATCATGATCAGCGTTCCCATGGCAATCGTCGGCGCACTGATCCCGCTGTTCTTCGGCATGGCGACGATCAACATCTATACCCAGGTCGGATTGCTGACCTTGGTCGGCCTGATCACCAAGCACGGCATCCTGATGGTGGAGTTCGCCAACGAACTGCAGCTCAAGGAAGGTCTCGACAAGCGTTCGGCGATCGAAATGGCGGCCCGGATCCGGCTGCGTCCGATCCTGATGACGACGGCGGCGATGGTCACCGGCCTGATCCCGCTACTGACCGCAACGGGCGCGGGTGCGGCGAGCCGCTTCTCGATTGGTCTCGTCGTGGTCTCCGGCATGTCGATCGGTACGCTGTTCACGCTGTTCGTGCTGCCGGCGGTCTATGTCTGGATGGCCACCGACCACCAGGCCAAGGCCGGTTCGCAGCGGACGAAGGAAATCGCGGATTTCGATCTGGGAACGCCTGGGCTCAAACCGACCTGAGCATGGCAGGCGGATAGGACGAAGACGGCGGCGGTCCTGATCGCCGCCGTTTCGTTATGAGCTCCGGCTTTGCCGCGCTGCGGCAAGAGACAAGCTCAAGGCTTCTTGATACCTTGGCCGGGATGAGCATTTCCCTGCATCCCGGCACCCCCGAGGGGCGCACGCTGGCGGCCTCGCCCGCGGAGAATGCTGTGCCCGTGCCGGGGGCGCCCGGGACCAAAACCCGCAACCGGCTGTTCACCAAATACGTCGCGCTGTTCGTTGCCGTGGTGGGCGTGGCGCTGCTTTCCAACGGGATTTTCGAGGTTTTCTTCTATTATCGGGAGCACAAAACCTCCCTGATCCGGATCCAGCACGAGCAGGCCGAAGCCGCCGCTGCCAAGATCGGCCAGTTCATCAAGGAAATCGAAAGCCAGCTGGGCTGGACCACCCAATTGCCGTGGTCGGCCGGATCGCTGCAGGATCGCCGGTTCGACGCGCTCCGCCTGCTGCGGCAGGTGCCGGCGATCACCGAGCTGTCGCAGATCGATTCCACCGGCAAGGAACGCCTGCGGGTGTCGCGGCTGGCGATGGACGTCGTCGACTCCGGCCTCGACCTTTCCAAGGACCCGAAATTCACGGAAGCCGTCGCCAACAAGGTGTTTTACGGGCCGGTGTATTTTCGCCGGGAGTCCGAGCCCTACATGACGCTATCGCTGGCCGGCACCCGCAAGGATGCCGGTGTCAGCATCGCTGAGGTCAATCTGAAGCTGATCTGGGACGTGGTCTCGCAGATCAAGGTCGGCGAGCGCGGCCACGCCTATGTCGTCGGCTCGGCGGGACGCCTGATTGCCCATCCCGACATCAGCCTGGTGCTGCGCAACACCGACATGTCGAAGCTGACGCAGGTGCAGGCCGCCGCCCGCACCGGCAGAACGAGCGAAGCCGTTGAATTGCAGGGCGCGCTGAACATCCAGGGGCAGGAAGTGCTGACGGCATCGGCGCCGATCGCCCCGCTCGGATGGACGATGTTCGTCGAACTGCCGGTCAAGGAAGCCTACGCCTCGCTGTACCAGGCGCTGCAGCGGCTTGCCTTGCTGCTCGCGGCGGCATCGATCGTTGCGGTGCTCGCCGGAATTTTCCTGGCACGTCGCATGGTCGGCCCGATCCAGGCATTGCGGGCCGGCGCCGAACGCATCGGCGGCGGCGATTTCGCCCAGCGCATCAACATCAAGACCGGCGACGAACTCGAAGGCCTCGCCAATCAGTTCAATGACATGGGCGTGCGGCTGCAGGAATCCTATGCCGACCTGGAGAAGAAGGTCGAGACAAGGACTGCAGAACTGAGAGAAACGCTCGAACAGCAAACCGCGACATCGGAAGTATTGGAAGTCATCAGCTCATCTCCGGGCGAACTGGATCCGGTGTTCCAGAAGATGCTCGAAAACGCTACGCATATCTGCGGCGCGCATTTTGGCACGATGAATCAGTACGACGGGAACAGCTTCCGCAACGTTGCACTCTTCAATGTACCGCAAGCGTATGTCGCTCAGGCGGATGAGCCGATCTATCCGCACCCGAACAGCGGTCTTGGCACGATTGTAAGGACGCATCAGGCGGTTCAAATCGAGGACCTTCGGACACAACAGCCCTATCTCGAAGGCCATCCAGCCGTTGTTGCGATGTCCGATCTTGCGGGGGCCCGCACCATTGTCATCGTTCCGCTGCTCAAGGAAAACGACTTGATCGGCACGATCGCGATCTATCGCCAGGAGGTCCGGCCGTTTACCGACAAGCAGATCGCGCTTGTCAGCAATTTCGCCAACCAGGCCGTGATCGCCATCGAGAACACGCGGCTGCTCCGCGAATTGCGCGAACGCACCAAGGATCTGAGCGAGTCTCTCGACGAATTGCGCACCGCGCAGGACCGCCTGGTGCAGACCGAGAAGCTGGCCTCGCTCGGCCAGCTCACCGCGGGGATCGCGCACGAAATCAAGAACCCGCTCAATTTCGTCAACAATTTCTCGGCGCTGTCGGCGGAACTGATCGACGAGCTGAACGATGTGCTGAAGCCCGCCGCGCTCGACGACAAGACCCGCGAGGAGATCGACGAACTCACCCATATGCTGAGGGGCAATCTCGAAAAGGTCGTGCAGCACGGCAAGCGCGCCGACTCGATCGTCAAGAATATGCTGCTGCATTCGCGCGAGGGATCAGGCGAACTCCGGTCCGCCGACATCAATGCGATCATGGAGGAGAGCCTTAACCTCGCCTATCACGGCGCGCGGGCGGAAAGATCCGGATTCAACATCACGCTCAAGCGCGATTTCGACCCCGAGGCCGGCATGCTCGATCTCTATCCGCAGGAAATTACGCGGGTTTTCCTCAATCTGATCTCGAACGGTTTTTACGCCGCGACCAAGCGCAAGGAGACGGGCGAGGAGGGCTTCGAGCCTGTTCTGACGGCGACGACGAAAAACCTCGGCAACAAGGTGGAAATCCGGATTCGTGACAATGGTACGGGTATCCCCTTGGAAGTGAAGGAGAAAATGTTCAATCCCTTCTTCACGACGAAACCAGCGGGCGAGGGAACCGGGCTCGGATTATCGATGAGTCACGACATCGTGGTGAAACAGCATGGTGGCAAGATCGACGTACGGACGGAGCCTGATGTATTCACCGAATTCATTATTACGCTGCCGCGAAAAGGCGTAGCGCAGGCATGATCCCGAAACGTGGAGACCGGTTTTCGGGTAAGATCATGCCCAATGATACTGGAGGCAAAATTGAGCGTTTACATCCTCGTCGTGGATGACGAGCCCGATGTCGAAACGCTGTTTCGGCAGCAGTTCCGACGCGACCTCAGATCCGGTCGCTTTACGATGGAGTTCGCGCCGTCGGCGCCTGCGGCGCTGGAGCGTGCTGCGGAAGTTCGTGACCCGTCGCTGATCCTGATCCTGTCCGACATCAACATGCCCGGCATGAGCGGGCTTGAAATGCTGCCGAAGGTGCGCGCGGCGCGGCCTGATGTGCCCGTCATCATGATCACCGCCTATGGCGATGCCGAAACCCGCCGCAAGGCGATCGAGCGCGGCGCGATCGGCCTCTTGACCAAGCCGATCGATTTTGCGCTGCTGCGCCACGAGATCGATACCCGGCTCGGGCAAGCCGCATGACCGCAACGATCCTCGTCGTCGACGACGAACCCGATCTCGAGGCTCTGGTGCTGCAGAAATTCCGTCGCCAGATCCGCGACGGCATCGTAACCTTTGTGTTCGCCCATGACGGGATCGAAGCGCTGGCCTCGATCGAGCAGAACCCGCATGTCGACATGGTGGTATCCGACATCAACATGCCGCGGATGGACGGGCTGTCGCTGCTCGCCAAGCTGCAGGAGGCCGAAGACAAGAAATCCACCATCATCGTGTCCGCCTATGGCGACATGAGCAACATCCGCACCGCGATGAACCGCGGCGCGTTCGATTTCCTGACCAAGCCGATCGATTTCGGCGATCTGGAAATGACGATCGACAAGACCATCCGCCATGTCGAGATGATGCGCGAGGCGCGCCGCCGCCAGGCCGAGGCCGAGCGCGCGCACGCCTCGCTGTCGCGCTATTTCTCGCCGCAGATTGCGAGCCGCCTTGCCGCCATCGGCGACAGCGACGGCATGGAGGTGCATTGGCGCGAGGTCGCGGCGATCTTCACCGACATCACCGGTTTCACCTCGCTGGTGGAAACCGCCGCACCCGACGTGCTGGGTACGCTGCTTGGCGACTATGTGGGCGGCATAACCGACGTGGTGTTCGCGCATGAGGGGACGGTCGCCAAGGTCATCGGCGATGCGATCCAGGTTCTGTTCAACGCGCCGGGGGATCAGCCTGATTACGCCAGGCGCGCGATCGCCTGCGCCCACGATCTCGATCTCTGGGCGCAGGAGTTTCGCCTGCGCTGGAAGGAAAAGGGCGTGAATTTCGGGGCCACGCGCGTCGGCGTTCACGCCGGTCCCGCGCTGGTCGGCAATTTCGGCGGCAGCAGGTTTTTCGACTACACCGCCTATGGCGACACCATCAACACCGCGGCGCGGCTGGAGGCCGCCAACAAATTCCTGGGCACGCGGATTTGCGTCAGCGCGGTCGTCGCTGATGGCGCCGGAGATTTCCGCGGCCGGCCGGTCGGCGACCTCGTGCTGCGCGGGCGCAGCGAGCCGCTGCGCGCCTATGAGCCGTTGACGGCGGAAGCGTTTGAGAGCCCCGCGACGTCGCAATATTCCGAAGCATTCGCCAAGCTCGAGGCCGGTGACCCGGCGGCAATGCCGGCCTTTGCGGCGCTGGTCGGCGCGCATGCCGACGATGCGCTCGCCGGCTTTCATCTGAAGCGGCTGCTCAACGGCGCCAGGGGCGTCCGGATGCAACTGGAATAACAAGAAACGGAGAGCGGATATGACGACCGACTTTGTCGCCGGCAATTACCGGTTCATCCCGGCGGTGTTTCAATATTCGGCTGGCGCTGCGGCCAATCCCGGGTTCGAGGTCGAGCGGGTGCGGTTCGACAAACCGGTGGCGCTGGCGGAAGGCTTTTCCCAGATCGCGAAGTATATTCAGGCCGCGGGCAGGCCGCTGACCTCGTTCTGCGCCTGCGAGCTGCGTTCGCCGGCGGCCTTCACCGACGAGGGCTTCCGTAATTTCAACCTGCACTATGTCAAGACGCTCGCCGAATGGGACATCTATGACGGCACCGCCAACCCGGTGGCGCGCAGCAATGTCTGTCCCGAGATCGATCCGCCGGTCGAGCCGTCGTTCTATGCCTTCTCGTTCACGCGCCCGAGCGGAAATACGACGCCGAGCTTCGTGATCGCGGGCAGCGGCGAATCGCTGGAAGGCGGTGCAACCTATGCCGAGCGCACCGTGCGTTACCGCGACCTCAGCCCCGAGGGGATGAAGGAAAAGATCCGCCATGTGGTCGCCACGATGGAAAAGCGCATGGGCGAGTTCGGTTTCGGCTGGAAGGATGCGACGGCGGCACAGACCTACACGATCCACGACTTCCATCCGGTGTTTGCCGAAGAGCTGGTCCGCCGCGGCGCCGCGCGTTCGGGCCTGACCTGGCATTTTGCAAGGCCCCCGGTGATCGACCTCGAATACGAGATGGATTGCCGGCGGGTGTTGCGGGAGCTGGTGATTTAAGCGCGGAGTTCTTCAGCTCTCAATTGTCGTCATTGCGAGGAGCCAACGGGTCGCGCGAATGTGCGCCCGATGACAGGCTCCGCGACGACTTGTCCGCCGTACCCCAACGAGCGAAGGCGGAAGCAATCCATAGCTTCAGCGTGGACAGATGGATTGCTTCGCTGCGCTCGCAATGACGGCTCAGGACCTCCGCCTAACGCTCCCTTGGATCAAGCGCGTCGCGCAAACCGTCGCCGACCAGGTTGAACGACAGCACCACGAGGAAGATCGCAAGGCCCGGCCAGATCGCCATCCAGGGCGCGTTGGTCAGGAAACGTTGCGCGGCGTTGAGCATGCTGCCCCAGGACGGCGAGGGCGGCTGCTGGCCGAGGCCGAGGAACGACAGTGCGGCCTCCGCAATGATGGCGGCCGCGATCGACAGCGTCGCCTGCACCAGAAGCGCCGGCATGATGTTCGGCAGGATATGGAACAGCGCGATGCGCCAGCGCGGATTGCCCATCGCACGCGCCGCCTCGACATAATCCTCGACCTTGACGCTCATCACCTGGCCGCGGGTCAGCCGCACGAAGATCGGCGTCGCCGAGACGCCGATCGCGATCATGGCATTGCCGAGGCTCGGGCCGAGAAACGCCGCCAGCGCAATGGCGAGGATCAGGAACGGGCAGGCCAGCATCGCGTCGGTGATGCGGCTGATCAGGCTGTCGATGAAGCCGCCGCGATAGCCTGACAGCAGGCCGAGCGGCACGCCGATGCCGAGCGCAATCCCGACCGAGATCGCGCCGGCCATCAGCGAGGCCCGCGCGCCATAGACCACGCGGGCCAGGATGTCGCGGCCGAGATCGTCGGTGCCGAACCAGTGCTGCAGCGTCGGCGGCTTGCGCACCAGCGACCAGCTGGTTGCGATCGGGTCATAGGGCACGATCAGCGGAGCGAACAGCGAGAGCACCACGAACAGCGCGATGACGACGAGGCCGACCACGGCGCCCTTGCGCTTGAACAGCCGCCGCAGCGCGCGCCGGGTCGGGCTCTCCAGTTCATCGGAGGCGACTTTTGGAAGGGTGCCGAGGGCGACGTCGGTCATGCTTTACGCCCTCAGCCGCGGGTTGACGAGGACATAGGCGATATCGGCGACAAGATTCAGCGTGATGTAGATCGTCGCCGTTGTCAGCACGACGCCTTGCACGACCGCGTAGTCACGGTTGAACACCGCGTCGACGATCAATTTTCCAAAACCCGGAATCGAAAAAATCTGCTCGGTCAGCACCGCGCCCGACAGCAGCGTGCCGAGTTCGAGCGCGCCGAGCGTGATCACCGGCGTCAGCGCGTTGCGCATCGCGTGCTTGAGGATCACCGAGCGTTCGGAAAGGCCTTTTGCGCGCGCGGTGCGGACGTAGTCGCTTTCCAGCACCTGCAGCATGGCGCTGCGGGTATGCCGCATCAGGATCGCGGCGATGGCGTTGCCGAGCACGAAAGCCGGCATGATGGTGGAGGCGAGGCTGGCGCGCCAGTTTTCGCTAAGCGGCACATAGCCGGAGGCCGGAAGCCAGCCGAGCTCGATCGAGAACAGGAAGATCAGCATGATGCCGAGCCAGAAATTCGGGGTCGAGATGCCCCACAGCGCGAACAGATTGGCGCCGTAGTCCCACGCCGTGCCTTTCTTTACGGCCGATACGATGCCGGCGGGAATGCCGATCAGGAAGGCGATCACGATCGCCATCGAGCCGAGCTGGATCGTCACCGGCAGTTTCTGCGCGATCAGGCTCAGCACCGGCACCTTGATGCGCAGCGACTCGCCGAAATCCCCCGACAGCACGCCCTTGACCCAGTAGACGTACTGGATCGGGATCGGCTGATCGAGCCGGTATTGCGCGCGGATTTGCGCGATCACCTCGGGATCGCGTTCCTCGCCGGCCATGACAAGCGCGGGATCGCCGGGCAACAGATGCTGCAGCGAAAAGATCAGGACCGACACGAAGAACAGCGTCGGGATCAGCTGCAGGATGCGCTGGCCGAGGAAGTTCAGCATGGCTTTCCCCGTGTCCCGGGCGCGGCGCAACACGCAATGCTGCGCTGCTGAACCGGGACCCAGTCTGGCCGCACGGTGGGTCCCGGCTCTGCGGAGCAGCGCCGGAGTCGCGCGAAGCGCGATCCCGAGCGCGCTGCACCGCGTCCGGGACGCGAGAGCATCGGTCGGGCCGTCACTTCAGCGTCAGCCCGGTCACGCGCACCAGCCCGTCCGGCATCTGCTTGTAGCCTTCGAGTTTTGTACTATGCGCAATCAGGATCTTGCGGTGATAGATGTAGAGCAGCGGCTTTTCCTCCAGCACGAGCTTGGCGAGCTTCTCATAGATGGCTTTGCGCTGCGCCTGATCAGTGACGAGGCGGCCGTCGTCGAGCGCCTTGTCGGCTTCGGGATTGGACCACGCGCTGTAGTTCTGCGGCGCGTTGGATTTCTGGAACACGTAGGAATTGCCGTCGGGATCGATCCGTCCGCTCCAGGCCAGCATGAAGGCCTGGTATTCACCTGATTCAGCCAGTTTCAGCGAGGTCGCAAATTCGGTGACCCTGATCTTCATGTCGAAGCCGGCTTCGGAAGCCATCGACTGGATCACCTGCGCAACCGCTTCGGTTTCCGCGCCCTTCGGCACCATGAAATCGACGCTGACGGGCGCCGTGACGCCGGCTTCCTTCAACAGCGCCTTGGCCTTGGCGATGTCACGTCCGCGGACCGGGAAGGCCTTCTGGTAATAGGGATGGTCGGGATTGACCCATTGGTTGCCGGGCTTGAATTCGCCGTTGAACACCACCTGGTTGATGGCCTCGCGGTCGAGCGACAGATCGAGCGCCTGGCGGACCTTGGCGGATTGGCTGAGCGGCCCCTTGGCCTTGTCCTTGCCGACGTTCAGCGTCACGCCCTGATAGCCGAGCTCGATGGCGCTGGATAATTTCAGCTTCGGGTCGCTCTGCACCGCCTTGATGTCGGTGGCGAGCAGGCGTTCGATCAGATCGAGGCCGCCGGATTTCAGATTGGCGAGACGCACGGTGGCGTCGACCAGCGGCAGATAAACGATGCGGTCGATCTTGACCGCGTCCTTGTTCCAGTAATCGGCGAATTTCTCGAACACGATGCGGTCCTGCTGCACGCGCTCGACGAATTTGTAAGGACCCGCGCACACCGGCTTCAGGCCGAACTTGTCGCCTTCGGCCTTCGCGGCTTTTGGCGAAACCATCATGCCGGCGCGGTCGGTGAGCTGGGCGATCAGCGGCGAGAACGGCGTCTTCAGCACCAGTTTGATGGTGAGGGGATCGACCACGTCGACACGGTCGAGCTGCGCCAGTTCCGGCTTGCGGAACGAGGTCGGCATCGTCAGATGGCGATCCAGCGAGAACTTCGCGGCCTCGGCGTCCAGCGGCTCGCCGTCGTGGAATTTCACGCCCGGCCGCAGCTTGATGATGACCTCCTTGCCATCGGCCGAGGTCTCATGCGACAGCGCAAGCTGCGGCACGATGTTGATCTTCTCGTCGATGTCGAACAGCTTGTCGCACAATGACGCGAACACGATGCGGCCGACATAGGTACGCCCGAGCGTCGGATCGAGAATGTCCGGATCTTCGGCCAGGCCGATGCGCAGCGTGGTCTGGGCCTGAACACTCGCCTCGAACGACAGCAACAGAGCCGCCGCAGTTACCGCCAAACGCAAGATTTTCATCGCACCGATCCCCTTGATTACACTGCTGCCGGTCTTGTCCCGACTATATCAACCCCGTTACGGTCCGCTCCTTCCGCCCGTCCAAAGGCGGCGACCAGTTTTTCCAGCACCGGTGAAAAGCCGCCATCTGAGGGCACGATGCTATCAGGCGCCGGCAGTTCCGCCATCCGATGGCAGGCGGTGGCGTGCCCCGTGCTGTCGGCCAGGAGTTGCGGCACCTCGATGCGGCAGCGCTCGACCACATAGGGGCAGCGGGTATGAAAGCGGCAGCCGGACGGCGGGTCGAGCGCGCTCGGCATCTCGCCCTGCAGCACGATGCGGCTGCGTTTGGCTTGCGGCTTGGGTACGGGAATAGCCGACAACAGCGCCCGGCTATAAGGATGGCGCGGGGCGGCGAACAGCGCCTGCGCATCCGCGGTCTCGACGATGACGCCGAGATTCATCACCGCGACGCGGTCGGCGATGTGTTTTACGACGGCAAGGTCGTGTGAGACGAAGATATAGGCGAGCCCAAGCCGGGTCTGCAAATCGCGCAGCAGGTTCAGGATTTGCGAGCGGATCGAGACGTCGAGCGCCGATACCGGCTCGTCGCAAATGATCAGTTTCGGTTCCACCGCCAGCGCCCGTGCGATGGCGATGCGCTGGCGCTGGCCGCCGGAAAATTCATGCGGATAACGGCGCGCAAAGCGCGGCTCCAGCCCGACCAGCCGTAGCAATTCCTCGACCCGCTCGCGGCGGCGCGGCGCCGGCACGAGATCGTGCAGCGCCAGCGGTTCGGTCAGGATCTGGCTGACGGTCATGCGCGGGTTGAGCGAGGCGTAAGGGTCCTGGAAGATGATCTGCGCGTCGCGGCGGAAGTTGCGCAGTTCATTGGCGCCCAGCGCGAGGAGATCGCGGCCCTCGAAGCGAACGCTGCCGGCGTCCGGTTCGATCAGCCGCAGCACCAACCGGCTCACGGTGGATTTGCCGCAGCCGGATTCGCCGACCAGCGCCAGCGTCTTGCCGGCCTCGACGCGGAAGCTGACGCCGTCGACGGCCTTGACGAAGGCGGTGGCGCGGCCGAACACCGAACGTCCCGCGACGAAATGTTTTACAAGTCCTTCGACCTCGAGCAGCGCGGTCATGACACCAGCCGCTCCAGCGGCGCCCTTATGCAGCGCGAGGCGTGGCCGGGGCTGAGGATCGCCAGCGGCGGTGGTGCCGCAACGCAGATGTCAGCGACAAAGGGACAGCGCGCCGAGAAGCGGCAACCGGGCGGCGGATTGGCCATGTTCGGCACCATGCCCTCGATGGTCGCCAGATGCGAGGCGCGACGACCCAGCCGCGGGATCGAGCCGAGCAGGCCGACGGTGTAGGGATGCTGCGGATTGGCGAACAGCTCGTCGACCGGCGCACGCTCGACGATCTCGCCGGCATACATCACCGCGACCTCGTCGCAGACCTCGGCGACCACGCCGAGATCGTGGGTGATCAGGATGATCGCGGCCCCGCTGGCGGCCTTCAGCTCGCGCATCAGATCGAGGATCTGCGCCTGCAAGGTGACGTCGAGCGCCGTGGTCGGCTCGTCCGCGATCAAGAGGCGGGGATCGCAGGCCAGCGCCATCGCAATCATCACGCGCTGGCGCATGCCGCCGGAAAGCTTGTGCGGATATTCGTCGATGCGCTTGTCGGGCGAGGGGATGTGGACGCGGCGCAGCAGTTCGATGGCGCGTTCGCGCGCCTGGCGCTTCGATCCGCCGCGATGGCGCAGGATGGTCTCGATGATCTGGTCGCCGATGGTAAAACTGGGGTTGAGCGAGGTCATCGGCTCCTGAAAAATCATTGCCAGCCGGTTGCCGCGCAGGTCGCGCAGGGTCTCGTCGGGCACGTCGAGCAGATCAAACCCGTCGAAGCGGATCGAGCCGGAAACCTCTGCCGAGTGTTTTGACAACAGCCCCATGATGGCCAGCGACGTCACGCTCTTGCCGCAGCCGGATTCGCCGACCAGCCCCAGCGTCGCGCCATTGGCGACGCTGAGATCGACCGCGTCGACCGCATGGGTCGAGCGGCCATCGTCGCCATGAAACACGACGCGCAGGCCCTCGATTTCGATCAGCGGGCTTGAGCCTTCTCCGTTTCGATGGAATCGCGACGGGGCTCCAGACTCTGGATTTGACGCGTTTTCTTGACGCGAACCGGTTTCCACTTCGCTGGAAAACGCTTTTGAGGTCATGCCTTGCCTGCAGCCGCCGCTTTGATGCTGGCCTCGATGCCGGCGTCGATGGTCGCGCGATCGGTGATTCCGGCGGGGTTCTTGCGCGTCGGCATGAAGGCGCGGAAATGCACCCAGCGCTCGCGGCTCACTTCTTCGAGCCGCTCGAGCTCGCGCAACGGGTCGGTATGGTCGTCAACACGCAAATTGAGCTCGGACCATTCCTCCTCGCCATGGATCAGCAGCGCCGCGGATTGCTTGCCGCGCTTGTCGCCGCCAGCGGCTTCGCCCGCATGCATCGCGGCGATCAGCCGGCGGGGAAAGGGCAGGCCAATATTGGCCACATAGGCTTTTGCGGTGTCGTCGAGCACGGCGGCGCCCGCCAGCATGTTGCCCGCGATGGAGAAGCCGTCGCCCTGAATGTGTCCGCACCAGTCGACGCAATCGCGGCCGGTGTGCGCGGCGATACGGCCCTTCGCGTCCATGATGTGAAGCTGCCGGCTCTCGCGGCCGTCGTCGGTGGCGATCAAGGTTCTGAGGATGTCGGCGGGTTCACGTCCCTGGCTCAACAGCTTGACGCCGTCGATGCCGTAATAGGGATTGACCAATGCCTGGGTCGCGATGCCGCCGACGCCGGCCACGATATGGGGCACGCGCGCGCCGACCGCGAAGAATTTGGTCGCGACCGCGATGCCGAACTGGCCGGTTGCGGGATCGCGCGCGATGATCGACCAGGTCATCTCAAACCTTACAAGTCATCTCAGGGTGCCCTTATCGTCCGGCCGCGTAGCCTTGCATGCCCCGGGGATTGGCGGCGGCACGGCGGCGGCGCCCGACCTTGGAGGCGGCAGTGAGGCGGCCTTCCGACCAGTCGGGGCCGATCTCGACGACATGGCCGCGGCTCTTCAACGTATCGACCGTGGCCTTTGGTACGCGGTTTTCAACCACGAGCACGCCGGGCCGGGCGGTGCGCGGCCAGAACGAGATCGGGAAATGTTCGGAGTGCCATGCCGGCGCGTCGATCGCTTCCTGCAGGTTCAGATTGGCGTGGACATGGCGCAGGAAGAATTGCGTGGTCCATTGATCCTGCTGGTCGCCGCCGGGCGAACCCCAGGCCATGTACGGTTCGCCGTCGCGGTAGCATAGGGTGGGCGACAGCGTGGTGCGCGGGCGCTTGCCCGGCGCCAATGCCGCGGGATGGTCTTCCTCGAGCCAGAACATCTGGGCGCGGCTGCCGAGACAGAAGCCGAGTTCGGGAATCACCGGTGAGGATTGCAGCCAGCCGCCGGATGGTGTCGCCGAGATCATGTTGCCAGCCTGGTCGATGATGTCGAAATGCACGGTGTCGCCGCGCACTTCGCCGAAGCGGCCGACGGTCGGCTCGCCGGCACCCATGGCGCCAACCGCCTCGCGATGGCCTTCGGCGCGGCGCATCTTGACGACCGAACCAAAACCCTCGACGGAGCCGGGGAGGAAATCGAGCGAGGCCTTGTCCCTTGAGATCAGCTTGCGGCGTTCGTCGTTGTAGGCGTCGGACAGCAAGGTCGCGATCGGGATGTCGGTGAATTTGGGATCACCGTAAAATTTCTCGCGGTCCGCGAAGGCGAGCTTGGCGCATTCGATCTGCAGATGGATGAATTCGGGCCCAGTTGGATCGAGCCCGTCGAGTTCAAACCCCTTGAGCAGCGCCAGCTGCTGCAGCATGACAGGGCCCTGGCTCCAGACACCGGGCTTGCACACGGTGTAGCGGCCGTAATCATAGGTCAGCGGCGCCTCGACGGTCGGCTGCCAGCGCGCCATGTCGTCGGCGCGCAGCACGCCGCGATGCGGCGAGCCGCTGACGTCCATGACGTCTTGTGTGCGGCAAAACTTGTCGATCGCCTCCGCAACGAAACCGTGCGACCAGGCCTTGCGCGCGGCCTCGATCTGGGCTGTGCGGTCACCGCTGGCGCTCTCGGCTTCTTTCAGGATGCGGGCGTAGGTTTCCGAGAGCTGCTTGTTGGTGAAGAGCGTGCCGGGCTTTGGCACCTCATTGTTCGGCAGATAGACCGCAGCCGACGTCTTCCAGTGATTGCGGAACAGTTTTTCGACGATCTGGATCGTCGCCGCCGCGCGCTCCACCAGGGGATAGCCGTCGCGGGCATAGGCGATCGCGGGTTCCAGCACGTCGCGCAGCCGCATCGTGCCGTAATCGCGCAACAGCAACATCCAGGATTCGAACGTGCCGGGCACGCAGGCCGCGAGCAACCCGGTGCCGGGCACCATCTCCAGCCCCTCGCTGCGATAATGCGCGATGGTGGCGCCCGCCGGTGCCGGGCCCTGGCCGCAGATCGCTTCGGTGCGGCCGCGTTTGGTATCATGCACGATGATGGGCACATCGCCGCCCGGGCCGTTGAGATGCGGCTCGACCACCTGCAGCGTGAAGGCGGTGGCAACGCCCGCATCGAACGCATTGCCGCCCTTTTCCAGGATGCCCATCCCGACCGCAGTGGCGATCCAGTGGGTCGAGGTCACGACCCCGAACGTGCCTTCGATTTCCGGCCTGGTCGTGAACGGATCGGGATTGATGTTGCTCATGTGAATCCGATGCTGCTCTGGTATTTGGTGCGCCACTTGACCACAGGCGAGGCCTGCTGCCAACCGTTTGGTTGACATAGCGGGCTCCCATCCCTGTGATCAGGCAGGCACGGCCTCGGCCGGCGAATTGACGGCGTGGCACGCGACGCCGTTGATCAGTGCGGGCGCCTGCTGGCGGCAGAGATCGTAGGCCAACGGGCAGCGCGGGTTGAAGGCGCAGCCGGGCGGTGGGTTGATCGGATTGGGGATCTCGCCCTTGACCGGAATCCGCTGGCGGCCGGACATCGCGAGATCGGGAACCGCACCCAGCAGCATCTTGGTGTAGGGCATCCGTGGATTGCTGAAGAGTTCGCGCCCTTCCGCGATTTCGACGATGCGGCCGAGATACATCACGCCGATGCGGCTCGCCATATGGCGCACCACGGCAAGGTTATGGCTGATGAAGAGATAAGTCAGGCCGAACTTGTCCTGCAGGTCGCGCATCAGATTGAGGATCTGCGCCTGCACGGAGACATCAAGCGCCGAAGTCGGCTCGTCGCAGACGATGAATTCGGCTTCCGAGGCCAGCGCGCGGGCGATCGCGATGCGCTGGCGCTGCCCGCCGGAAAACTCATGCGGAAACTTCAGGCCGTCGTCGGCATGCAGGCCGACTAGGCTCAGCAATTCACCGACGCGCGCGGCGATGTCGCGCTCGCCCGCGATCAGGTCGAAGGCACGGATCGGCTCGGAGACGATGGCATCGACCCGGAAGCGCGGATTGAGGCTCGCATAGGGATCCTGGAAGATCATCTGGATGCGGCGGCGCAGCTTCTGCCGTACCTGCGCCTGCCTTGCGTCGGTCATCGAGACGCCGTCGATGACGACTTCGCCGGAGCTCGGCGGCAGCAATCCCACCACCATCCGCGCTACCGTGGTCTTGCCCGAACCGGATTCACCGACGAGGGCAAACGTCTCGCCCTTCTTGATGCCGAAGGTGACGCCGTCGACCGCTTTCAGGAATTCCAGGTGGCCACCTTCGAGCACGCGGTTGAGCCACGGCTTTGAAACGTCGAACTCGCGGCGCAAATTCCTGACGTCGATGAAGGGCGCCGCGCTCATGCCGCGGTCTCCTTGATCGCTGCCTTGGGCGCGGCATCATAGAGATGACAGGCCACGGCCTGCGTCCCGTGCGCAATCGGCTCCGGACGCTCGACGCGGCAACGGTCGAAGACGAAGCCGCAGCGCGGATTGAACGAGCAGCCCTTCGGGATCGCCGACAGCCGCGGCATCGAACCGGGTATCTGCACCAGCCGCTTGTCTTCGCCCGCCAGCGTCGGGATCGCGCCCATCAAGCCCTTGGCGTAGGGATGCAGCGGGTTCTGCACGACATCCTGAACCGGGCCGATCTCGGCGATCCGTCCCGAATACATCACCGCGACGCGGTCGGAGGTTTCGGCGATCACGCCCATGTCGTGCGTCACCAGCATCACGGCGGTGCCATGGTCGCGGCCGAGGCGCTTGATCAGCGAGATGATCTGCGCCTGCACGGAGACGTCGAGGGCCGTGGTCGGCTCGTCGGCGATGATCAGTTCCGGTTCGGCGCAGATCGCCAGCGCAATCACGACGCGCTGGCGCATGCCGCCGGAGAATTCATGCGGATAGGCGTCGATGCGCTTTTCCGGCGCGGGAATGCCGACTTCGGCCAACAGATCGATGGCGCGCTTGCGTGCCGCGGTCTCCGAGAGATTGAGATGGGTCCGGATGGTTTCGACGAGCTGGTCCCCAATCTTGTAGAGCGGGTTGAGGCTGGTCAGCGGATCCTGAAAGATCATCCCGATCCGTTTGCCGCGGACGCGGCGGATTTCCTCCGGCGGCAGATGATCGATCCGCATGCCCGACAGATAGATCTCGCCGCCCGCGATCCGCCCCGGCGGATCGATCAGGCCGATCACGGCAAGCCCGGTCACGGATTTTCCCGCGCCGGATTCGCCGACCACGCCGAGCACCTCGCCCTTGGCGATGTCGAAGGAGATGCCGTTGATGGCGTGCAGGACGCTGCGGCGGGTGTGGAACTCCACCTCGAGGTTACGCACGGAAAGGACAGGAGTGGTCATCGGAGCTTCGGGTTGAGCGCGTCGCGCAGCCAGTCGCCGAGCAGATTGATGGACAGGATCAGTCCGGCCAGCGCAAAGCCGGGGAAGGCCACGATCCACCATTCGCCCGCAAACAGATAATTGTTGCCGATCCGGATCAGCGTGCCCAGCGACGGCATGGTATCGGGCATCCCGGCCCCGAGGAAGGACAGCGTGGCTTCCGTAATGACGGCGAGCGCGAGGTTGATGGTGGCGATCACCAGGATCGGACCCATCGTGTTCGGCAGCACGTGACGCAGCATGATGATGGGGGCGGGCAGCCCGATCAATTGGGCGGCCGCGACATAATCCTTGTTCTTCTCGACCATGACGGAGCCGCGCACGGTGCGGGCATACTGCACCCAGAAACTCAGTCCGATCGCGATCACCAGCACTACCAGCGTACTCATGGCGTCAAGCCGGTTGCCGAACACCGACTTGGCGACACCGTTGACCAGGAGCGCGATCAGGATGGCCGGGAAGGTGAGCTGCACGTCGGCGATGCGCATGATCAGTCCATCGACCGCGCCGCCGACATAGCCCGCAATCAGCCCGAGCGTAATTCCGAGCGTGCCGGCCAAGACGACGCCGAGCACGCCGACGACGAGCGAGATCCGAAGCCCGTAGAGAATGGCGGAGAACACGTCGCGGCCCTGCTCATCGGTGCCGAGCAGGAACGGGCTCTGGCCGTCGGCGGTCCACAGCGGCGAAATGCGCGAGTTCATCAGCTGAAGCTGCGCCGGATCGAACGGGTTCTGCACCGAAAGGACCGAAGCGAAGATCGCCAGCAGGAAAAACAGGAGGGTGACGGCTGCCGCCACCATCGTCAGCTTGGAACGGCGGAACGAATAGAAGATGTCGCTGTCGAGCGCGCGTCTGAACCAGCCCGTGCCGGCGCGCGCAACTGCTGCGCTCGGCTCGGCTCGGTGGGGAACGACGGCGTCGGACATCGATAACCTTTCTTTCAAGCCGGACGGCGGAGGGTCGAGCGCAGCCGCGGATCGACGACGGTATAGAGGATATCGACCACCAGATTGATGGTGACGAAAATCAGCGACACCATCAGCAGGTAGGCCGCCATGATCGGGATATCGACGTTTTGCACTGCCTGCACGAACAGCAACCCCATGCCCGGCCACTGGAATACGGTTTCGGTGATGATGGCAAAGGCAATAACCGAGCCAAATTGCAGTCCGGCCACGGTGATCACGGGAACCAGGGTGTTCTTGAGCGCGTGGCCGAAATGGATCGCCCGCGTGGTCAGGCCGCGCGCCCGCGCGAAGCGGATGTAATCGGTGCGGAGGACTTCCAGCATTTCAGCGCGCACCAGCCGCATGATCAATGTCAGCTGGAACAGGCCGAGCGTGATGGACGGCAGGATCAGCGCCTTGAGGCCGGAAAGGGTCAGAAGGCCAGTGGTCCACCAGCCCACCCGCACGACATCGCCGCGGCCGAACGAGGGCAGCCAGCCCAATGTCACCGAGAACAGATAGATCAGGAGAATACCAATCAGGAAGGTCGGCAGCGAGATTCCGATCAGCGATACGGCCTGGAATATCTTGGCAAGCACGGTGTCGCGTTTGAGCGCCGAATAAACCCCCATCAGGATGCCGAACACCATCGCGAAGATGGTGGCGCAGATGGCGAGCTCCAATGTCGCGGGCATCCGCTCTGCGAGCAGGCTCGAGACCGGCTGGCGGAATTGATAGGACACGCCGAATTTGAACTGGGCGGCATTGCCGAAATAACGCGCGAACTGCATCACCACGGGATCGTCGAGACCGAGCGACTTGCGCACCGCCTCGCGTTCGGCCGCAGACGTATCCAGTGAGACGATCTGGTTGACGGGGTCGCCGGCGAACCGGAACATCGAAAACGAGATGATCCCGACCGCAAGCATGACGCCGATCGCCTGGATCGCCCGGCGAAGAGTGAAAGCGAGCATGTGATCCTTTCACTTCTCTCTTTACGCTGTGGCGGACGTCACTGTCCGCCGGAAACGAAAAGTCCCGGGGGCGCGAAGCCACCGGGACCTGGGTCGTTGGGCCTGCCTACGGTTCTTTGACCATCCAGTAGGGCAGGACCTGGTTGTCGGCGCGCTGCACCACTTTCAGTTTTTTCGACACGCCCCAGGCCAGCGCCTGCTGATGCAGCGGGATGTAGGCGTAATCCTTCGCCGCGATCTCGAACGCTTCCTTGATCAGCTGATCGCGCTTGGCCGGGTCGGGTTCGACCAGCACCTTGTCGGTGATCTCGTCCATCTTCTTGTTGCAGTAGCCGGAAACGTTGGCTTCGCCGCGAGAGGATTTCGGATCGTCGCGGCAGCCCATGATGTCATAGAGCACATTGTGCGAGTCCGACGTGCCGGGCGTCCAGCCGAGCAGATAGAACGATGACTGGTAGCCGCCGGGTTTCAGGATCTTGGCGAAGTACTGCGCCTTGGGCTGCGCCAGCAGATCGACCTTGACGCCGATGCGCGCCAGCATGCCGACCACCGCCTGGCAGATCGCGGCGTCGTTGACATAGCGGTCGTTGGGGCAATCCATCGTGACCTGGAAACCGTCGGGATAGCCCGCTTCCGTCAAGAGCTTCTTGGCGCCGTCGGGATCGAATTTCGGGCGGGTAAAGTCCTTGGAAAGCGGAAACAGTTGCGGCGCAATCATCAGAGCCGAGGGCGTCGAGAGCCCACGCATCACGCGGGTCTTGATCAGTTCGATATCGATCGCCTTGAAGAAGGCCTCGCGGACGCGGACGTCCTTGAACGGATTCTTGCCCTTGATGTTCGAATACAGCAATTCGTCACGGGCCTGGTCCATGCCGAGGAAGATGGTGCGCAGCTCAGGCCCCTTCATCACCTGGGTAGTCGGGGTGGAATCGACGCGGCCGATGTCCTGGGTCGGAACCGGCTCCATGATGTCGACTTCGCCCGACAGCAGGGCAGCGACACGCGTGGCGTCGGACCCGATCGGCGTGAACACGATTTCCTTGAGATTGTGCTCGGGCTTGCGCCACCAGTTCGGGTTCGCCTTGAACACGGTCTTGACGCCAGGCTGATGGCTCTCGACGGTGAAGGCGCCGGTGCCGTTGGCGTTGAGCGAAGCGAAGCTCGGCGTCGTCGCTGCGGCCGGCGTCGGCGCCGTGGCGTTGTTCGCCTCGGCCCACTTCTTGTCCATGATGTACCACGTATCCCATTGGTAGTGCAGAATGGGATTGGGTGAGGTCAGGATGAAATCGACGGTGTTGTCGTCAACCTTGACGACCTTTACGTCGGCGGCGATGCGGGCCTGTACGTTCGAACCCTTGGCGCGAGCGCGGTCGGCCGAGAACACCACGTCGTCGGCGGTGAAGGGGTCGCCGTTCTGGAACTTGACACCCTTGCGCAAATGGAAGCGCCAGCGGGTCGGCTCCGGGGTTTCCCAGCGTTCGGCCAGCCCCGGAATGATCTTCAGGTCCTTGTCGCGCGCAATCAGGCCTTCATAGACCTGCCCAAGATGCGCATGCGTGGTGGATTCGTTGAGCGTATACGGATCCAGCGATTTGAGGTCGCCCTGGTTGGCGTAGCGCAGGGTTTGGGCCGATGCCGGCGCAACCGCAAAGCCGAGCATTGTAACCGTAGCCGCTGCAAGCAAACTCTGACGTAACGACATTTGTTCGATTTCCCCGCTTTGATCAGCCCAATTCCGCAATAACGGCGGATATTGCCGATCCATGTTGCCAAAGTCCAGCCGCCGCGCAAGCGCGATCTCACTCAGTGGACCGGTTTGCGCCGCGATGCGGCAACGACTAGCTTCACCTTAAGCTGAGCGCGAGACCGCGTTACATTAAACTTTCGGAGTGCCGGGTGGCGGAACTGAAGGCTGACGTTCTTGTGTTGGGGGCAGGCATGGTCGGCGTCGGCGCCGCCCTGCACCTGCAGAAGAAGGGCCGCGATACGGTCCTGATCGACCGGCACGAACTTGCCGGCGAGGAGACCAGCTACGGCAATGGCGGACTGATCGAATGTGCGTCGGTCTTTCCCTACATGTTTCCCCGCGATCTGCGCCAGATCCTGCAATATGCGACCAACCGTACGCCGCAGCTGCGTTATCATTTCGCCGATCTGCCGTCCTTCCTGCCCTGGCTGGTGCGTTACTTCCTGGCGTCTTCGCCGGAGCGTGCGTTGCACAGTGCGATGGCCGAGTTGCCGCTGATCCAGCGCAGCCTGGTCGAGCATGAGGCGCTGATCGCGGAAGCCGATGTGCCGGAGCTGTTGCGCCGGACCGGCTGGATCAAGCTCTATCGCTCCGATGCGACGCTGGCGAAAGCGGTGAAGGAACTCGAACGCGCCAAGCAATATGGCGTCGCGGGCGACATCCTCAATGCATCTGCTATCGCGGCGCGCGAGCCGAATTTGACCGGCGATTTCGCCGGCGCGGTGCATTTTCGCGATCCCGGTTTTGTCCCCGATCCCGGCGGCCTCGCCAAGGCCTATGCGGCGCTGTTCGGCCGCAAGGGCGGCCGGTTCGTGGTCGGCGATGCGCGAACGCTCGAACAATCCGGCGCAAGGTGGCGCGTCGCGACCCTCGAAGGGTCAATCACCGCGCGCGAAGTCGTCGTCGCGATGGGGCCGTGGTCCGACCAGATCTTCGCCCCGCTCGGCTATTCGATCCCGCTCAACGTCAAGCGCGGCTATCACATCCATCTGGCGCCGCGCGGCAACGCCGTGCTCAATCATCCTGTGCTGGACAGCGATCAGGGCTTTCTGCTGGCGCCGATGAACCGCGGCATTCGCCTGACCACCGGCGCCGAGATGGCCCGCCGCGATGCACCGCCGACCCCGGTCCAGGTCGAACGGGCCATGCCAAAGGCGCATAGACTGTTTCCCCTGGGGGAGCCGGTCGACGCCCAGCCGTGGAAGGGGGCGCGGCCCTGTTTGCCGGATATGCTGCCGGTGATCGGGAAGGCGCCCCGCCATCCCGGTTTGTGGTTCGATTTCGGCCACCAGCACCACGGCCTGACGCTCGGACCCGCAACCGGCCGGCTGCTGGCGGAAATGATGACCGGCGAGACCCCGTTTGCCGATACTACCCCTTTTGCTGTCGAACGTTTTGGTTGACCATAGGGGGCGAATGGGGGCCCCGGAAGGCGGTCTTGTCCTTGCGTGACTCAGCCAGTCACGGTGATACTGCGGCAAGCCATTAATGAAGGAGCGGCCATGAAGGTAAACGTCGAAATTGATTGCACGCCGCTCGAGGCCCGGCAGTTCTTCGGACTTCCGGACGTTCAGCCGATGCAGACCGCGGTCATGGACAAGTTGCAGCAGCAGATGATGGCCAACATCGACAAGGTCTCGCCGGAATCGCTGATGCAGTCCTGGTTCACCTTCGACCCCAAGATCGCTGAACGCTTTCAGGACATGTTCGTGACCATGGCCGGCCTCGGCGGCATGGCCAAGAAGGACAAGAAATAGTGGCCGTCGCGGAGGGCGCGCCGGCGGCAGAACGCAAGCTTCGTCCGCCGAGCCTGTTCCTGATGCTTGCCGAAGCCAGAAGCGTGTTCGAACTGAATTCGAGTCTGCTGCTGTCGCCGCTGTTGATGCGCGCCCCGAAGGGTGACGGTCATCCGGTGCTGACGCTGCCGGGATTTCTCGCCAGCGACCTGTCGATGGCGCCGATGCGGCGCTACCTGAAAGAGCTCGGCTACGACACCTATGCCTGGAACATGGGCCGCAATTTCGGCGGCGTCGCCAGCAAGCGCGGTGCGTTACGCGACCTCGTCAAGCGAATCCACGAGACCACGGGACGAAAGGTCAGCATCATTGGCTGGAGTCTCGGCGGCATCTACGCACGCGATCTCGCGCTGCAACTGCCGGACCTGGTGCGATCGGTGATCACGCTCGGCAGCCCGTTCGCCAACGACATCACCGCGACCAATGCGACGCGACTGTACGAAGCGCTGTCGGGGGAAGGCATCAACGACAACCCGGAGATCAGGGAAGCGATCGCCGGCGACCTGCCGGTGCCCGCGACCTCGATCTATTCCCGCACCGATGGCATCGTGAACTGGCGTACCAGCCTGCTGCGCCCCTCCAGCACGGCCGAAAATATCGAGGTGCATCTCGCGAGCCATATCGGCCTTGGCGTCAACCCGGCCGCCTTGTGGGCGGTGGCCGACCGCCTGGCGCAGCCGGAAGGCGAATTTAAGCAATTTGACCGATCGGGGCCGTTTGCCATTGCATATGGGGCCCCGGAAAATGCACTATCCTGACCAATGTCGTTGAAGACCGGGGACACCCAACCCCCGTCTTCAGGACCACCTGAACGCCAGAAGCGCCAACAAGGCGTCGCGTGATCTGCGGGAGGAAAACATGACTGACGCCAAGAAACTGTCCTCGATGGACGCGTCGTTTCTGTATCTGGAAACGGCTGAGATGCCGATGCATGTCGGAAGCATGGCGATCTTCCGCCTGCCCGAGAATTACAACGGCAACTTCTTCGAAGATTTCAAGGCGATGATCGGCTCACGGCTGCATCTTGCGCCGATCCTGAAAGCGCGCCTGGAAAAGGCGC
This sequence comes from Bradyrhizobium sp. AUGA SZCCT0431, assembly GCF_018131065.1. Lineage (NCBI taxonomy): Bacteria > Pseudomonadati > Pseudomonadota > Alphaproteobacteria > Hyphomicrobiales > Nitrobacteraceae > Bradyrhizobium > Bradyrhizobium sp. AUGA SZCCT0431. The sequence goes on from NZ_JAFCLR010000022.1 coordinate 59,070, forward strand.
CGCTCGACATCGATCATCCGTCCTGGGTCGAGGACGACCAGTTCGACATCGACCGCCACATTTTCCGCGGCAGCCTGCCGGCTCCGTATGACCGCGCGACGCTGGAGCGCATCGTCGGCTGGATGCATGCCAAGCTGCTCAACCGCGCCCGTCCGCTCTGGGAGTTCTATGTCTTCGAGGGCATGAAGGACAACGAGATCGGGCTTTATTCCAAGATGCACCACGCCTGCATCGACGGCGGCGCCGGTGCGGCGCTGACCAACATGATCTACGATCTGACCCCGGTGCCGCGCCAGGTCGAGCCGCCGACGGCGCGCAAGGTCGCGCAGGAGCCGCGCGACATCGCCGCCAATCTGATCGATTCCTATCAGCAGCTCTGGCGGCAGCCGTTCGATTCGTCGTCGGCGCCGAAGAGCCTGGAATTGCCGCGCTCGGGCAAGAGCGATCTCGGATCGATCCTGTTCGACAACGCCATGTTCCAGATCGAGAGCGCGGTGAAATTCGCCGCCAGCGTGCCGACGATGCTCAAGAGCGTTTCCGAGGTGGTCGGCAAGATCTCCGATCCGAAGTCGCGCGACAGCATCGCCAGCATGGTTTCGCCGCCGACCATCCTGAACAAGGCGATCTCGTCGGAGCGCAGCTTTGCCGGCACCTCGATCTCGCTGTCGCGGGCCAAGGCGGTGGCGAAAGCCTCCGGCGGCAAGCTCAACGACGTCGTGCTGGCGCTCTCTTCCGGCGTGGTGCGGCGCTATCTGCTGCAGCAGGGCGCGCTGCCGACCAAGTCGCTGACCGCGGCGGTGCCGATTTCGCTGCGCGAGGAAGGCAACACCGAGGCCAACAACCAGGTGTTCGGCATGATCTGCTCGATCGCCACCAACCTCGAGGATCCCAAGGGACGGCTGGAGGCGATCATCGCGCAATCCACCAAGTCCAAGGAAATGTCGCATCCGCTGCGGGCCTTGATGCCGCAGGTGTCCAACATCTCGATGCTGGGCGCGCCGATCGTGGTGCAGATCCTGGCGCTGCTCTACAGCCGTTCCGACCTCTCGAACGTGCTGCCGCCGGCGGCCAACATCACCGTGTCGAACGTGCCGGGGCCGCGGCAGACGCTCTATGCGGCCGGTGCGGAGTTGCTGCACATCTTCCCGGTGTCGATCTCGACCCACGGGCTCGCGCTCAACATCACCGTGCAGAGCTATCGCGACCAGCTCGATTTCGGCTTCATCGCCGGCGCCAACATCATTCCGCATGTCCAGGTCCTGTGCGACATGCTTCCGCTGGAATTTGAAGCGCTGGAGGCGGCCTATGCGCCGCCGCCGAACATGACCAGCGCGGCTGAATAGGGTTTTGCGATGATTGAAATGCCGCCGCTGCAGTTCGCCGAGACGAACGGCATTCGCATGGGTTACTACGAGGCCGGGCCGAAGACCGACAAGCCGCCAGTCATCCTGTGCCACGGCTGGCCGGAGATCGCGTTCTCCTGGCGTCACCAGATCAAGGCGCTGAGCGAGGCCGGGATCCGGGTGATCGCGCCGGATCAGCGCGGCTATGGTTCGACTGACCGGCCCGAGCCGGTCGAGGCCTACGACATCGAGCACCTGACCGGCGATCTCGTCGGCCTGATGGACCATCTGAAGATCGACAAGGCGATCTTCGTCGGCCACGACTGGGGCGGCTTCATCATCTGGCAGATGCCGCTCCGCCACATTGACCGCGTTGCCGGCGTGGTAGGCATCAACACGCCGCATCACGATCGCCCGCCGGCCGATCCGATCGAGCTGTTCCGCAAAAGGTTCGGCGACAGCATGTACATCGTGCAGTTCCAGGATCCGGCCCGCGAGCCCGACAGGATCTTCGGCAGCCGGGTCGAGCAGACATTTGACGCCTTCATGCGCAAGCCGGTGCCGCGGCCCGCCGACACACCCGCCGAGCAGGTGGTTGCCGGCGTCGGTGCTTCACCGCGACTCAATTTGGCGTTTCCGCAGATGATTGCGGGTTACGACGCCAAGCATGATCCGCGGACACCAATCCTGTCGCCGGAAGAGAAGAAGGTATTCGTCGATACATTCACGAAGTCAGGTTTCACCGGCGGCATCAACTGGTACCGCAACATGTCGCGCAACTGGCAGCGTTCGGCCGGGATCGATCACACGGTGAACGTACCGGCGCTGATGATCATGGCCGAGAACGACCATGTGCTGCCGCCGTCGTCGGCTGATGGCATGGAAAAGCTCGTTCCCGATCTCGAAAAATATCTGGTGCGCGACAGCGGCCATTGGACGCAACAGGAAAAGCCGGACGAGGTCAGCGCCAAACTGATCGAATGGCGCAGGAAGCGGTTTGGCTAAAGCAGAAGTCACCTCATCGTCATTGCGAGGAGCGAAGCGACGAAGCAATCCATTCTTTCTTTTCAAGGCGAGATGGATTGCTTCGCTTCGCTCGCAATGACGGGTTGATACAATGACGGGCTGATACAAAGAATCGGACCAAGGCAGGAGACAATTCGACAATGGCGTCACCGAACAAACTCAGTCCGATCCCGCATCCGCCGAAAAAGCCCGTTGTCGGCAACATGCTGTCGCTGGATCCGAACGCGCCCGTTCAGCATCTGGTGCGGCTGACCAAGGAGCTCGGGCCGATCTTCTGGCTCGACATGATGGGTGCGCCGCTGGTGATCGTGTCGGGCCACGATCTGATCGACGAACTGTCCGATGAGAAGCGCTTCGACAAGGCGGTGCGCGGCTCGCTACGCCGGGTGCGCGCGGTCGGCGGCGACGGTCTTTTCACCGCCGATACGTCAGAGCCGAACTGGAGCAAGGCGCACAACATCCTGCTGCAGCCGTTCGGCAACCGCGCGATGACGTCCTATCACCCCAGCATGGTCGATATCGCCGAACAGCTGGTCAAGAAATGGGAGCGGCTGAACGGCGACGAGGAAATCGACGTCGTCCATGACATGACCGCGCTGACGCTCGACACCATCGGCCTCTGCGGCTTCGACTACCGTTTCAATTCGTTCTATCGGCGCGACTATCATCCGTTCGTGGAATCGCTGGTGCGCTCGCTCGAGACCATCATGATGACCCGCGGCATCCCGCTCGAGGGCCTGTGGCTGCAGAAGCGCCGCAAGGATTTGGCGCTGGACGTCGCCTTCATGAACAAGATGGTCGACGAGATCATCGCCGAGCGCCGCGGCAACGCGGAAGCCGCCGAGGGCAAGAAGGACATGCTCGGCGCCATGATGACCGGCGTCGACCGTGCCACCGGCGAGCAGCTCGACGACGTCAACATCCGCTACCAGATCAACACCTTCCTGATCGCGGGCCATGAGACCACCAGCGGCCTCTTGTCCTGCACGCTCTATGCGTTGCTCAAGCATCCCGATGTGCTGAAGAAGGCCTATGAGGAAGTCGACCGCGTGCTCGGTCCCGATATCGACGCGCGGCCGACCTATCAGCAGGTCACGCAGCTGACCTACATCACGCAGATTCTGAAGGAGGCGCTGCGGCTGTGGCCGCCGGCGCCGGCCTATGGCATCGCCCCGCTCCAGGACGAGACCATCGGCGGCAAATACAAGCTGAAGAAGAACACTTTCGTCACCGTTCTGGTGATGGCGCTGCACCGCGATCCCAGCGTGTGGGGCCCGAATCCTGACGCGTTCGACCCGGAGAATTTCAGCCGCGAGGCCGAGGCCAAGCGCCCGGTCAACGCCTGGAAACCGTTCGGCAACGGCCAGCGCGCCTGTATCGGGCGTGGATTTGCGATGCACGAGGCGGCGCTGGCGATTGGCATGATCCTGCAGCGCTTCAAGCTGATCGACGTCAATCGCTACCAGATGCATTTGAAAGAGACGCTGACGATCAAGCCGGACGGCTTCAAGATCAAGGTGCGCCCGCGCGCCGACAAGGAGCGCGGCGCGTTCGCCGGTCGCGCGGCTGCCGCGGTGGCGGCCTCGAACACAGCCGCGGCACCGGCCCGCAACCGTCCCGGTCACAACACGCCGCTGCTGGTGCTCTACGGCTCCAACCTCGGCACCGCCGAAGAACTCGCCACCCGCGTTGCCGACCTTGCCGAGGTCAACGGATTTGCGACCAAACTCGGCGCGCTCGATGACTACGTCGGCAAGCTGCCGGAGCAGGGCGGCGTCCTGATCTTCTGCGCCTCCTATAATGGCGCCGCCCCCGACAACGCCACGCAATTCGTCAAATGGCTGGACAGCGGCTTGCCCAAGGATGCGCTGGCCAAAGTCCGCTACGCGGTGTTCGGCTGCGGCAACAGCGACTGGGCGGCGACCTATCAGTCGGTGCCGCGCATGATCGACGAACAAATGGCCGCGCATGGCGCGCGCAGCGTCCATGGGCGCGGCGAGGGCGATGCCCGCAGCGATCTCGACGGCCAGTTCGAAAAATGGTTTGCCGCCGCCGCCGCCGCGGCAACCAAGGAGTTCGGTCTCGCGTCGACCTTCACCCGCAGCGCCGACGATGCGCCGCTCTACACGATCGAGCCGGTGGCGCCGACCGCCGTCAACGTGATCGTGGCGCAGGGCGGCGTTTCGCCGATGAAGGTGCAGCTTAACTCCGAGCTGCAGCACAAGGCCGGCGCCAATCCGTCCGACCGCTCGACGCGGCATATCGAAGTGCAACTGCCGCCGGGCGTTTCCTATCGCGTCGGCGATCACCTCAGCGTGGTGCCGCGCAATGATCCGGCGCTGGTCGATTCCGTCGCGCGCCGGTTCGGCTTCCTGCCCGCCGACCAGATCAGGCTCGCGGTCGCCGAAGGCCGCCGCGCGCAGCTGCCGACCGGCGACGCCGTGTCGGTCGGGCGGCTGCTCACCGAATTCGTCGAGTTGCAGCAGATCGCGACCCGCAAGCAGATCCAGATCATGTCGGAACAGACGCGCTGTCCGATGACCAAGCCGAAGCTGCTGGCCTATGTCGGCGATGACGCCGCGTCGACCGAGCTTTATCGGAGCGATGTTCTCGGAAAGCGCAAATCGGTGTTCGACCTGCTGGAGGAATATCCGGCCTGTGAACTGCCGTTCCACGCCTATCTCGAAATGCTGTCGCTGCTGGCGCCGCGCTATTATTCGATCTCGTCGTCACCGGCGGGCGACGCCTCGCGCTGCAGCGTCACCGTCGGCGTGGTCGAAGCGCCCGCAAGCTCCGGCCGCGGCGTCTACAAGGGCGTCTGCTCGAACTATCTTGCCGGCCGCCGCGCCGGCGACACCATCCACGCCACGGTGCGCGAGACCAAGGCCGGCTTCCGCCTGCCGGACGATGCGTCGGTGCCGATCATCATGATCGGCCCCGGCACGGGGCTGGCGCCGTTCCGCGGCTTCCTGCAGGAGCGCGCCGACCGCAAGGCCAAGGGCGCGAGCTTAGGGCAAGCGATTCTGTTCTTCGGCTGCCGCCATCCCGAGCAGGACTTTCTCTACGCCGAAGAACTGAAGGCGTTCGCCGCCAACGGCATCACCGAACTGCACACCGCGTTCTCGCGCGCCGACGGGCCAAAGACTTATGTGCAGCATCTGGTCGCGGCGCAAAAGGATCAGGTGTGGAACCTGATCGAGAAGGGCGCGATCGTCTATGTCTGCGGCGACGGCGGCAAGATGGAGCCGGACGTCAAGGCAGCGCTGGTGTCGATCTATCGCGAACGCACCGGCGCGGACGAAGCATCAGGCCTCCGCTGGATCGACGATCTCGGCGCCAGGAACCGCTACGTGCTGGATGTGTGGGCGGGGGGATAGTTTTTCATCCGTCGTCCCGGCGAACGCCGGGACCCATACCGCGTGATCTATCGGTTTGAAAAAGCTGTTCGACGAGTCTTCGTAACCGCAAGCACTTGTGGTTATGGGTCCCGGCCTTCGCCGGGACGACGAAAAGCCGATCATGCTAGAACCCCCACATGATTCCCTGGGAAAAAATCGATACCGCGCGTGTTCCCGGCACCGACGCGGAACTGCGCTTGATGCGGCGTGGCGCCGAGTTCTCCATCATGCTCGGCACCAATGAGCTGATGAACAGCCGGCTCTCGGGCTCGGAAGCCGCGCTCGCCACCCTCGCGGTCAAGAAGCTGGAAGCGAATAAGAAGCCGCATCTGCTGATCGGCGGATTGGGCATGGGCTTTACGCTGCGGGCTGCGCTTGCGGTGCTTGGCGCGGGTGCGCGGATCGTGGTGGCTGAACTGGTGCCGGCCGTCGTTGCCTGGGGGCGAGGCCCGATGGCCGAGATTGTTGGCGGCAGCCTGAACGATACGCGCGTCAGTATTCAGGAAGTGGACGTCACCGAAATCATCCGGTCTTCGCGATCGAAATTCGATGCCATTCTGCTCGACGTCGACAACGGCCCCGAAGGCCTGACGCGGAAGGCCAATGATGGGCTCTACAGTTCAGCCGGATTGGGCGCGGCACATACCGCGCTTCGTCCCGGCGGCGTCCTGGCTGTCTGGTCGTCAGGTCCCAATGCACCGTTCTCAAAACGGCTGCGCGCCGCCGGTTTCGATGTGAACGAGGTTGCCGTGCGCGCCACCGGCAGAGGCGGCGGCGCGCGCCATGTCATCTGGATCGCAACACGCGCGTAGTGCGTCACGCTGCTCCGCGTGTCTTTGAAGCCCGGACGATGCCTCAGAACATCGTGTTGCTGTTCGCCGGATTCTCGGGGATCGGCTGGACGACGTCCCAATGCTCGACGATCTTGCCGTTCTCGAGCTTGAAGACGTCGATGATCGCGCTCCCCCTCGTGCCGGGCTCGCGAACGGCGTGGACATGCAGGATGACGTAATCGCCGTCCACGAACGAACGCTTGATCTCGCTGCGGGAGTTCGGGAATTTTTCGCGCAGGAATCCAATGAACTTGCGGAAGCCCTCGGGACCATCCGCGGCATTCGGATTGTGCTGGACATAGCGGTCGCCCATATAGGCGATCGCGCCGTCGGCATCTTTTTGGTTTAGCCCCTTCTCATAGAACTCGAGCACCGCTTTTCTGTTGGCTTCCTGCTGCGCCGCGGAGGCGGCGTAGGCGCTCGGAGAGGCGAGGGCTAACAGGACGACCGCGGCCAGGGCGATGCGTGGCCGGAATACAAAATCCATGTTCGGGCTCCATCCGTCGATATCGGTGTGCCGTCTATAGTGCTCGACCGCGCCGGTCGGAAGAGGGCACCTGACGCTCACGAAGTCACCTCGAGGTAACCTGATCAAGCCGCCTTCGCCGCCGCACCATGGGCGTGCTTGTCGATGGCGTCGATGATTTGCGGCCACATCGGGATCGGCAGCGCGTGGCCCATCCCGTCGATCATCACAAGCTTTGCGCCGGGAATGGAGGCCGCTGTGTCCTTGCCGCCTTCAATCCGCACCAGCGGATCGACGGTGCCGTGGATGACCAGCGTCGGCGCCTTCACGGCACTGAGCCGTTCCTTGCGGCTGCCGGAGGCGAGCACCGCGCGCAGCTGGCGGCCGACGCCGGCCGGGTTGAGGCCGCGTTCAAAGGTGCGTTCGGCGCGCGAGCGGTCGAGCGCTTCGTCTTCCGGGAATGAGCCGACGCGCAGGATTTTCCAGGTTTTCGCAAACCGCTCGAAATATTCTTCCTTGGTCGCGGGCGGCGGCGCCATCAGCATGGCGGCCGCTTCCCGTGTCGGCCCCGGCACCTTGGGACTGCCCGTCGTCGACATGATCGAGGTGAGCGAGCGCACCCGCGCCGGAAACGAGATCGCGACTTCCTGCGCGATCATGCCGCCCATCGATGCGCCGACCAGATGCGCCGACTTGATGCCGAGCACGTCCATCAGGCCGACCGTATCCTTGGCCATGTCGATCAGTTTGTAGGGCGCAGCGACCGGGATCTTCAGGAATTTCAGCTTGAGCAGTTCGAGCGCGGTCAGACGCTTGCCGCCGGTCATGCGGGAGGATTTGCCGATGTCGCGGTTGTCGAAACGAATGACGCGAAAACCGCGCGCGGCAAGCTGGCGGCAGAAATCATCGTCCCAATGGATCATCTGGGCGCCGAGACCCATGATCAGCAGCAACGGTTCCGCGCCGGGATCGCCGAAGCTTTCGTAGCAAATGTCGATGCCATTCGCGTGGGCGATCTGCGGCGGCTGATGGGCAAGCGTCACGTTGGCGGTCCTTTGGATCAGTCCTGCGATGGTACCTTGATGGGGTCTTGTATGGCACGGTTTACCGCATCGCAGAAGGCTTTGCAGCTCACTGTTAACCAGTCCCTTGTTTTGACGCGTTTTCCAGACGCGAACCGCTACCCGCTTGAAAACGCTATGTCGCCCGGTTGACCGGCACGCCGCAACGGTGTGGTATGGCGGAATAATATCCGAGGCGTGGCAAAGCGCTCGTAACCAAGGGAGGGCGCCTATGGCCGACAAGGGCAATGATCCTGCCGTGATCTGGCAGACGATGATCGGTGAGATGGAGAAGGGGTTCAACTCCTTTGCCAACCAGGCGATGGCTTCGCCCGAATTCTCCAAGGTGATGAATCAGGTCGGCGGCGCCACGGCGGGCGCGCAGAAGCAGCTCGGCGAGCTGATGGAGAAATATCTTGTCAGCATGAACCTGCCGAGCCGGGCGCAAATGGTCGGCATGGCCGAACGCATCCAGGGAATCGAAGGCCAGCTCAACGAGATCAAGGCGATGCTGCACCAGATCCATCACAATTCGCTGGCGCCTGAAGGCGGCTATGGCGCGGCGCGGCCGCCGCGCACCAAGCGTCCCCCGTCGGAGGGAGAGCAAAAATGAACGCGCCCGCAGCAGCCCTCGATCTGGCATCGATTCCCGAGCGGATCCAGTCCGAGGTGCAGCGCGCGATTCAGCGCAGCATCAAGGGCGTCGAATACATCTCCTCGTCGGGCCCCGCGCTGGGTTCGACGCCGAAGGACGTGTTGCTCAGCCGCGGCACGCTGAACCTCTATCACTACCGCCCGATCGCGGACGAAATCTACCGCGTGCCGATCCTGATCGTGATGGCGACCACCAACCGCGGCTACATCCTCGACATGGTGCCGGGCCAGAGTTTTATCGAGTTTCTGCTCAAGCGCGGCTACGACGTCTACATGATGGACTGGACCGCGCCGAAGCCGGAGGAAAAATCGCTGCGGATGGAGGATTACGTCCTCGACTTCATCCCGGATTGCGTCCGCCGCGTGCAGCAGGATTCCGGCGAAAAAGACGTCACCGTGATCGGCTATTGCTTCGGCGGCGTGCTGTCGCTGCTGTACGGCTCGATCTTCAACGACGGACCGATGAAGAATCTGATCTGCTTCACGACGCCGATCGATTTTCGCGAGATGAAGCTGTTCTCGAATTTCTCGGACCGGCGCTATTTCGACGTCGACCGCCTCGTCGACAGCGTCGGCAATGTGCCGCCGGAAATGATCCTGTCTTCTTTCGAAATGCTGCGGCCGGCGTCGCGCGCGGCCAGCCAGGTGAATTTGTGGGAGAACATCTGGAACGACGAATACGTCAAGGCCTACCGGATGATGGATCGCTGGGGCACCGACACCTTGCCGCTGGCGGGCGAGTATTTTCGCACCATTACCAAGGACCTGATGTGGGACAACAAGCTCTATAACGACACCATGTCGGTTGGCGGCCGGGCGGCGAATATTGCCAACATCAAGGTGCCGATCCTGCATGCGGTCGCCGAACACGATCACATCGTGCCCTATGACGCGGCCAAGCACCTGATCGCCAAGGTCGGCTCGTCCGACAAGGAAGAGGTGGTCCTGAAGGGCGGCCATGTCAGCGTCGTCGCCGGCGCCAATGCGATCAAGCGGCTATGGCCGAAACTGGACAACTGGTTAGGTAAGAGATCAACATGAGTGAAACACGTTCCTATCCGCGCCACGCCAAGACCGACGCCGGCGAGATCGAATTCCGCCTGATGTCCCGCGCCGACGAGGCCGCGGTGCTTGCCTTCGCGCAAAAACTGCCGACCCATGATCTGCTTTTTCTGCCACGCAACATCAGCCAGCCCAAGGTGCTGTCGGCCTGGATCAACGAGATCGAGCGCGGACAGATCACGAGCCTGCTGGCGTTGAAGGGCGACGCGGTAGTCGGTTGCGGCACGCTGGTGCGCGACCCGCACTCCTGGTCGCCGCATGTCGGCGAGATCCGGATGGTGGTGTCGCAGGACGTGCGCGGGCAGGGCGTCGGCCGGGCGTTGTCGCAAGAGACCTTCGCGCTGGCGCTGGGCGCCGGGCTGGAAAAGCTCTCGGTGCAGATGACGGTCGACCAGCAGGCGGCGATCGCGCTGTTCGAGAGCCTCGGTTTCAAGGCCGAGGCCCTGCTGCGCGACCATGTCCGGGACGTCGGCGGCAAGAAGCACGACATTGTCGTGCTCGGACACAATGTGGCGCAGGTGCGGGCCCAGCTGGAGGCCTACGGGCTTCCAGGCGCCGTCCAGCACTGAGCCAGCCGTCTGGCACTAAGCCCGCCGTCCAGCCGGACTCAAAATCCCGAAAACAACCCCATGCAAAGTAAGGGTGGGCACTCGGCTACCCGTCTGGCATTAGACGAAAGTGGAACTTTTGCCGGTTCCATAGGCAAGTCGCCCATCATCGAGGCGGATCACGCATTCGTGATGTCGCGATGCAACATAGATGTTGCGTCGCACCATTAACTATGGCACAACGATCTCGCCCCGGGCCACTCCGGACGGGGTGAGCCCATAGCTCAAACCTGAGGATGGAGAGACCCCCATGACCACCGAAACCAATTCCGTGCTGAACACCGTCAAGGAAGCCTTCGCGCCCGTCACCGAGGCGTTCACCAAGCTCCAGAACCTGGAAGTTCCGGAAGCTGCCCGTGAGTTCGTGAAGAAGCAGGCCGAGACCGCGAAGGTTCGCGCCGCCGACATGCATGCCGGTTCCGAGAAGGTGACCGCTGCCATCGAGACCGCCGTTGCCGGTTCGGTTTCCGAGGCTGCCAAGATCAGCCGCAACATCCAGCAGGCGTTTTATCAGGACGCGGAAGCGTTCTTCGCCGGCATCGACAAGCTCGCTTCGGCCAAGTCGCTTAGCGAAGCCGCCCAGATCCAGTCGGACATGGTCCGTGCGCGTGGCGAAGTGTTCGTCTCGCGGGCGAAGGCCACCACCGAATATCTCGGCAAGCTCGTCGCCGACAGCGCCAAGACCGCTCAGGACAATTTCTCCAAGGTCTACAGCAAGACTGCCTGATCGCGATCTGCCAACTGCCCTTTTGGAAGGCCCGCTTAGGCGGGCCTTCTTTTTGTCTGAAGCCTCCATAAATCAATGGTCTCTCCTCCGTCATTGCGAGGAGCGAAGCGACGAAGCAATCCATTCCTCGTTTTGCGCAGGCGTGGATTGCTTCGCTGCGCTCGCAATGACGGAAGCTGCTATCCTCGATCCCGAGGAGTCTTCCGAAAGCCGCCATGACCGTCCCCCGCACATTCGTCGTAGACACGCCTGCCGACGCGCAGCGCTCTGCCGAACTGCGGCGCGTCAAACTGTTGGCGACGCTGGTGCTGGCGGCGACGTTTGCGATCTTCATTGCGGCGAGGGCGCTGCTGCCGATCCACCCGGCGTTCGGCTTCGTCGCAGCCTTTGCGGAAGCCGCCACGATCGGCGGGCTGGCCGACTGGTATGCGGTGGTTGCCTTGTTTCGCAGGCCTTTGGGTCTGCCGATCCCGCACACCGCGATCATCCAGAGCAACCAGCACCGCATCGCCGACAAGCTCGGCGAATTCATCGAGCAGCATTTTCTGGAAGCGGCCCCGGTCGAAGCAAAATTGCGGCAGATCGATTTCGGCTCGTTCATCGCCGACTGGCTGCGCGACCGCAAGCGCAGCGAGGATCTGGCGCGCTTCGCACTGCGGCTGCTGCCGGAAGCTGTCGCCGCGACCGAGAACTCCGGCCTGATGACCTTTGTCAGCCGCCGCATCACCTCGCAATTGATGTCGATTGATCTTGCGCCGCTCGCGGCTGGCACGCTGCGCACCTTCGTGAAGGAAGGCCGGCACCAGGGCCTGCTCGACGACATCATGCGCGCGGTGCATCAATCGCTGACACAGGCCGAGACCATGGCGATGATCCGCGAGAAGATCCGCGACGAATTGCCGACACTGCTAAAACTCTATCGCGCCGACAGGTTCCTGGTGAACAAGATCGTGGCGTCCGCCAGCGCGTTCTTCGAGGAAGTCCGCAACGATCCCAAGCATCCGTTCCGCGACGAGTTCGACCGCATGGTGCTGACCTTCGTCGACCGGCTCGGCAGCGATCCGGTCTATGCCGAGCGCATCCAAGGGCTGAAGCGCGATCTCTTGGCGCGCCCCGAACTGAACAGCCTCGCGCGCCATATCTGGGAGAATGCGCGCTCCTTCTTCGAGCGCAGCGCGTCAGGCGAGACGCAGGTGTTGGAGCAATATCTCGTGCGCATGTTCGTAACGGCAGCCGAGGCGCTGGCCGCCGACGCCGAGATGCGCGCCGAAATCAACCAGGGTCTGGTCGCCGTGCTGCGCAGCGTCGTTGCCGAACAGAAGAGCGGCGTCTCGACCTTCATCTCCGATCAGGTCAAATCCTGGGACATGGGGCAGTTGATCGCGCTGATCGAAATCAACATTGGCCGCGACCTGCAATACATCCGTTTCAACGGCTCGCTGATCGGCGGGCTTGCAGGATTGGTGCTTTACACCCTCGAGTATCTGCTGCGGCTCGTGTGACTATTTCATCACGTCTGCGCTTTTAATTGTCACAAGTGTGAAGTGGGCCGTTGAAAGAAGAATTCCGGTTCCTTAGCTTTTTACGAAATAATGTTGCGTTGCGGAACGATTCTAACAGGCTTGCGTCTTCCCAATGAAACCAGTGGCCGGCTGCCGCAACTTAAGGGGCCGAGCCCGAGAGGAGATATGATGTCCGTTGCTACGCAGACGCTTCGCCCGCCGTCCAGAACCCTGATGTTTCTGGAGGGGCGGGCGATTTCAGAACTGGGCGCTTTTCTTGGTGCCTTGCCGCTCCTGAGTCTGGCGCCGAGAGGCGACGGACATCCGGTGCTGGTATTGCCCGGTCTCGTGGCTTCCGACACCTCGACGCGTCCGCTGCGCAGCTTCCTCAAGGGCCGCGGCTATGCCGTCAGCGGCTGGCGCCAGGGCCGCAATCTCGGTCTGCGCCAGGGCGTGCAGCACGCGATGGTCGATCTCGTCCACGAATTGAACGACACCCATGGCCGGAAGGTCAGCCTCGTCGGCTGGAGCCTTGGCGGTCTTTATGCGCGTCAGCTCGCCAAGATGATGCCGGAGCGCGTGCGCTCGGTGATCACGCTTGGCAGTCCGTTCGCATCCGGACCGAAGGCGACCAACGCCTGGCGCGTCTATGAAATGGCGAGCGGCCGCCGCGCCGACGAAGATGACGGGCGCTTCGGCGGGTCGCTGGCGGGCACGCCGCCGGTGCCAACCACCGCGATCTTCAGCCGTACCGACGGCATCTGCGCCTGGCAGGGCTGCATGGAGCAGACCACCGCGACGTCGGAGAGCATCGAGGTCGAAAGCAGCCATTGCGGCATGGGCCATCACCCCGCTGCGGTCTATGCGGTCGCCGACCGTCTGGCCCAGCCGGAAGGCAAATGGGCCCCGTTCGATCGCAGCGGCTGGCGCAGCATGGTGTATCCCAATCCGAACCGGTAATCGGGTTACCGATAGCTAATTCAGAACGCCGGCCTCGCGCCGGCGTTTTCGTGAATCCGCAAAACGCGGTATGCGTTGACGTATGCCGCAGCCGCTCGCCCGCATCGTCGAACAGCTCAAGCGCGAACCCTCGCGCACCGGCTCGATCGTCATCACCGTGTTCGGCGATGCCATCGTGCCGCGCGGCGGTTCGGTCTGGCTCGGTACGCTGCTGGAATTCTTTGCCGCGATCGACATCGACAGCGGCGTCGTGCGCACCGCGATGTCGCGGCTCGCGAGCGACGGCTGGCTCGAGCGCAATAAGGTCGGCCGCAACAGCTTTTACCGGCTCGACAAGAAGGGGCGGCAAACCTTCGATACCGCCACCAAACACATCTACGATCCGCCGCCGTCCGACTGGACCGGGCGGTTTGAGCTGCTGCTGATCGGCAATGGCGGGGACCGCGATGCATCGCGCGATGCCCTGAAGAATGCCGGCTTCGGCAGTCCGCTCCCGGGCGTCTGGGTCGCGCCCTCAGGCGTGCCCGTTCCGGAGGAGGCGGCAGGCGCGATCCGTCTCGAAGTCTCCGCCGAGGACGACAGCGGCCGGCGTCTGCTCAGCGAAAGCTGGCCGCTGCAGCGCACCGCCGACGCCTATCTGAAATTCATGAAGACGTTCGAGCCGCTCCGCGCCTCGCTCGGCCGCGGCGAAATCCTCTCCGACACGGATGCCTTCACCGCGCGGATCCTGCTGATCCACCATTACCGCCGCGTCGTGCTGCGCGACCCGTTGCTGCCGGCGCCGCTATTGCCCCGGGACTGGCCGGGCAGGGCGGCAAGACAGCTGTGCGGCGAGATCTATCGCGGGCTGCTTCCTGCGTCGGAACAATGGCTTGACGACCATGCGACCAACGAAAACGGGCCGTTGCCGAAGCCGGGCGGGGCGCTGGCGCGCCGGTTCGATGGGACGTAAACATGTTACAAAAATAACTTGCATTAGTATTTTTATGTTATATGTTGGAGGAAAGAACGGGGAGGTCGGCTATGTACACGCAGGCGCTCAATACGTCCGATGGCGATAACAGCCACATCGAGGACGCCGCACGTTCCGCACAGTTCCAGGCGCGCATCGATGCCGACGAGCGCATCGAGCCCAACGACTGGATGCCGGCGGCCTATCGCAAGACGCTGACGCGGCAGATTTCCCAGCACGCCCATTCCGAAATCGTCGGCATGCTGCCCGAAGGCAACTGGATCACCCGCGCGCCGTCGCTGCGCCGCAAGGCCGCATTGCTCGCCAAGGTGCAGGACGAATGCGGCCACGGGCTTTATCTCTATGCCGCGGCCGAGACGCTCGGCACCTCGCGCGAAGAGTTGGTCGATTTGATGCTGGCGGGGAAAGCAAAATATTCCTCGATCTTCAATTATCCGACACTGACCTGGGCCGACATCGGCGCAATCGGCTGGCTGGTCGATGGTGCTGCGATCATGAACCAGATTCCGCTGTGCCGCTGTTCCTACGGACCCTATGCGCGCGCGATGATCCGCGTCTGCAAGGAAGAATCCTTCCACCAGCGCCAGGGTTTTGAGATCATGGTGACGCTGTCGAAGGGGACCGAAGAGCAGAAGGCGATGGCGCAGAGCGCGCTCGATCGCTGGTGGTGGCCGGTGCTGATGATGTTCGGCCCGCCCGACAAGGCAAGCCAGCACTCGGACACCTCGACCAAATGGAAGATCAAGCGCTTTTCGAACGACGAGCTGCGCCAGAAATTCGTCGATGCCACGGTGCCGCAGGCGCAATTCCTCGGGCTGACGATTCCCGATCCTGGCATGAAGCAGAACGCCAACGGCAACTGGGAATACAGCGCGATCGACTGGGAAGAGTTCAATCAGGTGCTCGCCGGCAACGGCCCCTGCAACCGCGACCGGCTGGCGGCGCGGCGCAAGGCGCATGACGCCGGCGCCTGGGTGCGCGAGGCGGCGCTGGCTTACGCCGAGAAGCGCAAGCAGCGCCAGCACGCGCAAGCGGCGGAATAGGGAGATCGCCATGGCCACGCCGAACATGCCGCTCTGGGAAGTGTTCATCCGCAGCCGCAACGGGCTCGCGCACAAGCATGTCGGCTCGCTGCACGCCGCCGACACCACGCTGGCGCTGCAGGCCGCGCGCGACATCTACACCCGCCGCGGCGAAGGCCTCTCGATCTGGGTGGTGCCGTCAAACGCGATCACGGCATCCGATCCCTCCGAGAAGGGCATGATGTTCGAGCCCGCGGAATCCAAGATCTACCGGCATCCGACCTTCTACGACGTGCCTGACGAAGTCGGGCATATGTGATTTTCATCCGTCATTGCGAGCGCAGCGAAGCAATCCATCGCGCCGCATAAAGATAGAATGGATTGCTTCCGCCTTCGCTCTTCGAGCTACGGCGGACAAGTCGTCGCTTCGCTCCTCGCAACGACGAGGAGAACTTGGCGCAAGCAGGATAGGCAAAATGGCTGTCGCCTCGATCCAGGTCTCCGAAACCCCGCTGGTGCTCTACACCCTGCGCCGCGCCGACGATGCGCTGATTCTGGGCCATCGGCTGTCGGAATGGTGCGGCCACGCGCCGATGATGGAAGAGGACATGGCGCTCGCCAATATGGGCCTCGATCTGCTCGGGCAGGCGCGCGAGCTTTATGCTTACGCCGCCAAGGTCGAAGGCCGGGATAACGACGAGGACAAGTTCGCCTATCTGCGCGATGTCCGGCAGTACCGCAATCTGCTGCTGCTGGAACAGCCGAACGGCGATTTCGCTCGCACCATGGTGCGACAGTTCTTCTACGCGGCCTTTGCCGATCTCTATTGGCGCGCGATGATGCAATCGAGCGATCCGACCCTGGCTGCGATCGCGGCGAAGTCCGAAAAAGAAAGCGCCTATCACGTCAGGCATTCGTCGGAATGGATGGTGCGACTCGGCGACGGCACCGAGGAGAGCCACCGCCGCGCGCAGAGCGCGATCGACGATCTCTGGGCCTATACCGGCGAGATGTTCCATCTCGACGACAGCGAGCGCGGCCTGATCGACGCCGGCATCGCGGTCGATCCGGCCAAATTGCACGCGCCATGGCTCAAGACGGTGTCCGGCGTCGTTAATGAGGCGACACTGGCCTTGCCTGACAACAACTGGATGCAGCAGGGCGGCCGCGACGGCCGGCACAGCGAACATCTCGGCCATCTCCTCAGCGAATTGCAGTCGATGCCGCGAACCTTTCCGGGGGCGACATGGTAACCGCCTTGCTCAGCGATGCCGATCTGCGCCGGCGCGCCTGGGATGCGGCCGCCCAAGTGGTCGATCCCGAGATTCCGGTGCTGACCATCGCCGATCTCGGCGTGCTGCGCGACGTTGCCGTCAGCGACGGCCATGTCGAGGTCGCGATCACGCCGACCTATTCCGGCTGCCCCGCGATGAACATGATCGCGCTGGAGATCGAACTGGCGCTGGAGCGCGCCGGCATCGCGCGGCCCAAAATCCGCACGGTGCTGTCACCGGCCTGGACCACCGACTGGATGAGCGAAGACGGCCGCCGCAAGCTCCGCGAATACGGCATCGCGCCGCCGCAGGCGTCAGGCTCGCGCCGCGCGCTGTTCGGTGAGCAGCAGGTGGCCTGTCCGCAATGCGGCTCCGGGAATACCGAAGTCCTTTCCGAGTTCGGTTCGACCTCCTGCAAGGCGCTGTGGCGCTGCAAGAGCTGCCGCGAGCCGTTCGACTATTTCAAGTGTCACTGAGGCCGTCATTGCGAGCGGAGCGAAGCAATCCATGCCGCCGCGAAAGGATAGAATGGATTGCTTCGTCGCTTCGCTCCCTTGCGCAAACGCTTCGCGTTTGTCGCAGGCAATGACGGTGAAAAACCGAGAATTTCGATGTCATTAGCTCCCCGTTTCCACCGTCTCGCCGTCAACGACCTGCGCCGCGAAGCGCCGGATGCGGTATCGCTGAGCTTTGCGATACCTGCGGAGCTATCAGGCGACTACAGTTTTACACCAGGTCAATATCTGACCCTGCGCACGACCATGGACGGCGAGGAAGTGCGCCGTTCCTATTCGATCTGTTCCGGCCCCGACGACGGCGAATTGCGCATCGCGGTGAAGAAGGTCGATGGCGGCGCGTTTTCGAATTGGGCTGCGGACGAACTGAAGGCCGGCGACGAACTCGACGTGATGACGCCGACGGGGCGCTTCGGCGTCGCGCATGCGCCCGATCAGGCGCGGGTCTATGTCGGCTTTGCCGCGGGCTCCGGCATCACGCCGATCCTGTCGATCGTCAAGGGCGTGCTGGCGCGCGAACCGAATAGCCGCTTCTTCCTGTTCTACGGCAACCGCTCGACATCGAGCATGCTGTTCCGCGAGGCGCTGGAGGAACTGAAAGACCGCTTCATGCAGCGGTTCTCCGTCTTTCACGTGATCTCCGGCGAGGAGCAGGACATCCCGATCCTGCACGGCCGGCTCGACGGCGAAAAGGTTCGCGTGTTGCTGCGTTCGCTGGTGCCGGCGTCGAGTGTTGATCACGTCTTCGTTTGCGGCCCCCTGGGCATGAGCGAGGATATCGAAAACACCTGCCGCGAGATCGGCATTGCCGAGGATCGCATTCACGTCGAGCGCTTCGTCTCCGAGTTTGGCGGCAAGCCGCGCGCCAAAAAGATCGTCGAGACATCCGCGCCGCCGAAGGCGGTGGCCGCGCTCGTGATCGACGGCAAGCGCCGCGAGGTGCCGGTGGCCGAGGATGAATCCATTCTCGATGCCGCTTTGCGCGCCGGAATGGACCTGCCGTTCGCCTGCAAGGGCGGCATGTGCTCGACTTGCCGCGCCAAGCTGGTCGAGGGCGACGCACAGATGGAAGTGAATTATTCGCTGGAGCCGTGGGAACTGAAGGCGGGGTTCATCCTCACCTGCCAGGCGCGGCCGGTGTCGGACAGGGTCGTGGTGGATTACGACCACGTTTGAGCGTCATTCCGGGGCGATGCGAAGCATCGAACCCGGAATCTCGAGATTCCGGGTCTGGTCCTGCGGACCATCTACGATGCGCAATTGCGCATCGGAGAATGACGGAGGGAGCGTTGACACCCCGGGTGCTCCGCTCCAACACTAACGCGTATTAAGAGGCCGGTTGCAACAGGCCCGACGACAGGGAGACCGCAGTGAACGTCAATGCCACGCTTTCGCCCGACGACCTCGCGCGCGCCTGTGCGGACGCGATGTGGAAGGAGGACGACGCCAGCAAGGACCTCGGCATGCAGATCGTCGAGATCGGGCCGGGCCGGGCGACGCTTTCGATGACGGTCAGGCCGGAGATGGTCAACGGCCAGCGCATCGCCCATGGCGGCTTCATCTTTACGCTGGCGGATTCCACTTTTGCTTTTGCCTGCAACACCCATAACGAGCGCGCAGTCGCGGCGCAGTGCCATGTCACCTTCATCCGGCCCGGCAAGCTCGGCGATGTGCTGGTGGCGAGCGCGCGCGAGATCTCCCGCAGCGGCAGATCGGGCATCTACGATGTGCAGGTCACCGCTGGTGACGTTGTGATCGCGGAATTCCGCGGTCATTCCCGCACCATCGGTGGTGCGTGGCTGCCCGGTACCGCGATAAAATAAAACAAAACGATCTTTGAGGAAACGCCCGATGGCTTCGACCAAGCTTCAATCCAGTGCAGGCGGCTACCGCGCCGAGTTGGACGCCGCGGAGCGCGCCTCCCGCGACGAGATCATGGCGCTGCAAACAAAACGCCTCGCCTGGTCGCTGGCGCATGCCTACGACAACGTCGCACACTACAAGAAGGCCTTCGACAAGGCCGGCGTGCACCCCGGCGATTTCAAGCAGCTTTCCGATCTCGCCAAATTTCCGTTCACGGTCAAGACCGACCTGCGCGACAATTACCCGTTCAACATGTTCGCGGTGCCGCGCGAGAAGATGGTCCGCGTCCATGCTTCGTCAGGCACGACCGGCAAGCCGATCGTGGTCGGCTATACCCAGGCCGATATCGACCTGTGGGCGGATGTGATGGCGCGTTCGATCCGCGCCGCCGGCGGCCGCACCGGCATGATCATGCACAACGCCTATGGCTACGGCCTGTTCACCGGCGGGTTAGGCGCGCATTACGGTGCCGAGAAACTCGGCTGCACCGTGGTGCCCGTGTCCGGCGGCATGACCGAACGGCAGGTGCAACTGATCAACGATTTCAAGCCCGACATCATCACGGTGACGCCGAGCTACATGCTGGCGATCCTGGACGAGTTCAAGAAGCAGAAGCTCGACCCTCGCGCATCCTCGCTCAAGTTCGGCATCTTCGGCGCCGAGCCCTGGACCAACGCGATGCGCGTCGAGATCGAACAGGCCTTCGACATGGATGCGACCGATATTTACGGGCTCTCGGAAGTGATCGGCCCTGGCGTCGCGCAGGAATGCGTGGAGACCAAGGACGGCCTGCATATCTGGGAGGATCATTTCTACCCCGAAGTGATCGACCCCGAGACCGGCGCGGTGCTGCCCGATGGCGAAAAGGGCGAACTGGTGTTCACCTCGCTGACCAAGGAAGCCTTTCCGATCATCCGCTACCGCACCCGCGACCTGACGCGGCTGCTGCCGGGCACGGCGCGGCCGGGCATGCGGCGGATGGAAAAGGTCACGGGTCGTTCCGACGACATGATCATCCTGCGCGGGGTCAATGTGTTCCCGACCCAGATCGAGGAAGCTTTGCTCGCAACCGACTGGTGCGGCGGACATTTCATCATCGAACTCACCCGCGAAGGCCGCATGGACGAAATGACCGTGCTGGCGGAGGCCCGCCCCGAACATTGGGACGGCAGCGGTCTGCCCACGCACACGGAAAAAGTCGCAACCTTCATCAAGAACACCATCGGCATCACCGCCCGCATCAAAGCCGTCGCCCCCGAGACCCTGGAGCGATCGCTGGGAAAGGCCAAACGCGTGTTCGACAAGCGGCCGAAGGGATAGCATCAGATAGCTGAAAATGTGTTCATGCCCGATCCGTCTCGCCGTGATATCTGAACTCGTCGGCCGGCATTGTGGCCGGCGCTTTCTTCTCTCGGAGATGTGAGTTCCGCCATGGCTGATTCCAACCCGACCACCGCGGCCGACATCGTCGCCGCAATCAGGGACAAGAAGATCAGGGCTGTCGATGTGACCAAGGCCGCGATCGCGCGCGCCGAACAGGTCCGGGATCTGAACGCGCTGATTGTTCTGAACAAGGATCCGGCCATCGCAGCGGCGGCGGAAATCGATGAGGGGTCGCGCGGCGCACTCCCGCTTGCAGGGCTTCCGATCGTCGTCAAGGACAACATCAACACGACAGACATACCGACATCGGCTGGCACGCCGGCGCTGCAGAACGCGCGGACGAGCCGCAACGCACCGTCGTGGGACCGGCTCTTGAAGGCCGGCGCCATCATGATCGGCAAGGCCAACATGCACGAGCTGGCGTTCGGCATCACCAGCACCAACCTTGCGTCCTTTGCGGGGCCGGTGAAGAATCCCTATGACACGACGCGGATCCCGGGCGGCTCCTCAGGTGGAACAGCCGCGGCGATTGCCGCCGGTATCGTCAGCTGCGGATTGGGATCCGATACCGGTGGTTCGACGCGCGTGCCGGCAGCGCTTTGCGGCATCGTCGGACTGCGACCGTCGGTCGGCAATGGCGGCGCACAGCGCCGCTACGACGACGCCAATCTGGTGGTTCCGATCAGCCACACCCGCGACACCGTGGGCCCGATGGGCCGTACGGTCGCGGATGTGGCGCTGCTCGATTCCGTCATCACCGCCACGCCGATGGCAAAGATCGAGCCGTTGCGCGGCAAGCGGTTCGGCATCCCGGCGGCGTTCTGGAGCGGGCTCGACCGTCAGCTCGAAACCGTGACCAGGACTGCGCGTGCAAAACTTGCCGACGCCGGCGTCGTTCTGGTTGATGTCGATATGCCCGGCCTGTTCGAGCTGGATGCAAAGGTGTCGTTCCCGGTGGCGCTGCACGAACCGATCGCCGACATCCCCGCTTATCTCGAGGCGAGCGGCATCACGGACGTCACGCTGGCCGACATCGTGGCCGGGATCGCCAGTCCCGATGTCAAGGGCGTGTTTGGCGCCATCACCGCCGACGCCTTCGGTGCGGCCTATCAGGATGCCATCACGGTGCATCGCCCCGCGCTGCAGAAAATGTACGAGGCGTACTTCCGCGACAATAATCTGGACTGCATTCTGTTTCCGACCACCATCGCACCGGCGCCCTTGATCGATGCCGCCAAGGGGTCCGGCGAGATGTCGATCAACGGCGGCACGCCGGTGCCGACATTCGACACCATGATCCGCAATACCGATCCCGGCAGCAATGCCGGCCTTCCCGGCCTGTCGCTCTACGCCGGAATGACGCCGGGGGGACTGCCGGTCGGACTCGAGATCGATGGTCCCGTCGGCAGCGATACAAAATTGCTTGGGCTCGGCCTTGCGATCGAAGCCATTCTGGGTTCGGCGCCGCCGCCGAAGATCTAGCCGGCTTCCTTCAACAAGCCCCTTGAACTCAGCGGGCAGTCCGCTAGTCATGGGGCGAAGCCGCGACGGTGTAACGATCCCTGCGGGCGTCAAATCGCGCTGGAAGCCCACATCACAGGGAATATCGATGAAGCCGGTCTCCACACCACCTGGTCAGACAGTTGAAGCGCGCTGCGTCCGGCTGGCGGCGAAGGCCGAGAACCCGGCTTCGCTTGCGCCCGTGGTCGAGACGCGGGCGTTGTCGCGTGCCGAAAACGAGCTGTTGATCGAGGTCAGGGCGGCGGCGGTCAATCCATCGGATGTGAAGGCCGCGACCGGCCTGATGTCCTATGCGGTGTTTCCGCGCACGCCGGGCCGCGACTATGCGGGCGTCGTGATCGACGGCCCGGCGGGGTCGATCGGACGCGAAGTGTTCGGCTCGTCCGGCGATCTCGGCATTCGCCGCGACGGCACCCACGCCTCGCATCTCGTGGTCGAAGCCGATGCCGTGGTGGAGAAGCCCAAAAGCATTTCGTGGGAGGAGGCCGCCGGTATCGGCGTTCCCTTTGTGACCGCGATGGAAGGCCTGCGCCGCGCCGGCATTCCAAAAGCCGGCGAGACCGTGCTGGTCATGGGCGTCAACGGCAAGGTCGGGCAGGCGGCGGTGCAGATCGCGAGCTGGCACGGCGCGCGCGTGATCGGCGTCGTCCGCAAGGACGAACTTTATGAAGGCCACGCCAATTCGAAGGTCGACGTCGTCAATGCCTCCGCGACCGATGTCGCGGCGCGTGTGCGCGAACTCACCGACGGCAGGGGCGCCGACATCGTCTTCAACACCGTCGGCGATCCCTATTTCCAGGCGGCGCACAAATCGCTGGCGTTGCGCGGGCGCCAGATCCTGATCGCCGCGGTCGACCGCATCGTGCAGTTCAACATTCTGGAGTTCTATCGCGGCCAGCACACCTATGTCGGCATCGATACGCTCGGCCTGTCGTCGGTCGCAACCGGCGCGGTGCTCACGGAATTGGGCCCGGGCTTTGCGAGCGGCCACCTGAAGCCGTTCCCGATCAAGCCGGCCGCGATCTATCCGCTGGAACAGGCCAGGGCCGCTTTCATCGCGGTGGCGGGTTCGTCGCGTGACCGCGTGATCCTGCGGCCGGTGTAAATCCTCTCGGACAGAACTTTTTCCTCGTTGCAGCGGGAACGAAACCAATCGCATTCCGGTTGGGATCGATTGTTTTATTCTCTCATTGTCACGCTGCGCGGAAGCTTCATTCTTTGTTCTCCCCTGCCGTGGACGCCCCCGTGCATGCGCCGCTATAGCAGGGTGAAATCTGTAGCATATTTATGCTGTCGCGGCTGATATCGCCGAACGCTTGAGGAAAATGCCGTGCAGGGCCCTGCGAACATCATTGTGCTGAGCGGACTGCTGATCGGTCTCGTTTACGGCGCGGTCGGCCTGTTGAGCGGCTTTTGCATGCTCTCGAGCCTGCGCGGCTGGTGGGCGGAAGGCGATGGCCGTCTGGTCCGCACCTACGCGCTCGCGATCGGCGTCGCGGTGGCATCGACGCAATTGCTGGCGGCCGCCGGCCTCGTCGATCTCGGCAAGTCGATTTACCTGCAACCATCATTTTCGGTGCCGCTGATGTTCTTCGGTGGCTTGCTGTTCGGCTATGGCATGGTGATGTCGAACGGCTGCGGCTCGCGCGCGCTGGTGCTGCTCGGGCGCGGCAATCTTCGCTCCTTCGTGGTGGTGATCGTGCTCGGCATTTTTGCGATGATGACGCTGAAGGGCCTGATCGCGCCGGCGCGCATCGCGATGGTGCAGGCCTCGCAGACCACGACGACAGTCAATTCCGTCCCGGCGCTGCTGTCGGCGTTCGGCCTCAGCGAAATCACGGCGCGCATGCTGGCGGCGTCCGCCGTCAGCGCCGCGCTGATCATCTTCGCCTTCGCGCACGCGCCGTTCCGGAAATCGCCGGGCCAGGTCGCCGCCGGTCTGGTGATCGGCCTTCTGGTGGCGGGGGGCTGGTTTGCCAGCGGCTATCTCGGCGCCGACGACTTCAATCCGACACCGGTGGTGTCGCTGACCTTCATCGCGCCGATCGCGGATGCCTTGCAATATGTCATGCTGTCGACGGGATCGACGCTGAATTTCGGCATTGCCACCGTCGGCGGCGTGCTCGCCGGCAGCCTGATCACGGCGCTGGCGACCGGGCGTTTTCATCTCGAGGGTTATCAGTCGCCGCGCCACATGCTGCGCTCGGCCGGCGGCGCGGCGCTGATGGGCGCCGGCGGCGTGATGGCGTTCGGCTGCTCGATCGGGCAGGGCCTGTCCGGTTTTTCGACCCTGGCGCTCGCCTCGCTGATCGCGGTTGCCGGCATCATGGCCGGTACGGCCATCGGTCTGCGCGGCGCGCTGCGCGTTCGTCCGCTGGCAACGGCTTGAAGTTTGACGTCGCCCCGGCCTTGAGCTCAGATGCGCAATTGCGCATCGGGGGACCCATACGCCGTGTCCCCTCGGTGAGAGTACCGGCGTTAGATACCTTCTTAATCAACTAAAGCCGCGGAGTATGGGTCCCGGCTCAAGGCCGGGACGACGAGTTTGCTTCACTCCGCAGCTTTGGTCACGATCCGGATTTCCGACGTCAGCGTCCGGTGCACCGGGCACTTGTCGGCAATCTCCATCAATCGTTTGCGTTGATCGGCGTCGAGCGCGCCCTCGATCGAGATCACGCGCTCGATCTGGTCGAGCATGCCGACGCGGGTTTCGCATTCGGCGCAGTCTTCCGCATGGATCTTCTTGTGCTGCAGCGTCACCGTGACGCGATCGAGCGGCAGCGCTTTGCGGTCGGCATACATCCGCATCGTCATTGAGGTGCAGGCGCCAAGGCCCGCCAGCACGAAGTCATACGGCCCGGGCCCAGAGTCCTGGCCGCCGGCGGCAACGGGTTCATCGGCAAGCATCTGATGCGGCCCAGACGTGACGGTCTGCTGGAATTTGCTGGCGCGGGTCTCGCGCACCACGACATTGCGCGGTACCTCGCCGAGTTCGGCGGCTGTCTGGGCCGGAAGCGGTTCGACATAGCGTTCGGCCCATGCGGCAATGACGTCGGCGACATAAGTGGAATCGCGCTTGTTGCTGAGCAGATGATCGGCGCCGGACAGCGAAACGAAACTCTTCGGATGCTTGGCAGCAACGAAAATATTCGTCGCATTGTCGATCCCGACGGTGTCGTCGGTCGGCGAATGCATGATCAACAGCGCCTTGTGCAATTTGGCGACATGCACCATCAGGCCATGTTCGGCGATGTCGTCGAGGAACTCACGTTTGATGTGAAAGGGGCGTCCGGCGAGCTGAACCTCGACCTTGCCTTGGGTGCGAATGTCCTCGATGCGATCCCCAAACAAATGCGTGACATGGGCGGGGTCGGAGGGCGCGGCGATGGTGACGACCGCCTTGGCATCGGGGATTCGCCCGGCAGCGGCGAGGATCGCCGCACCGCCGAGGCTGTGGCCGATCAGGATCGTCGGCGATGTTCGGGTTTCGCGTAGGTGATCGGCGGCGTGGACGAGGTCGGCGACATTCGACGTAAAGGTCGAGTTGGCGAAATCGCCTTCGCTGGAGCCTAGGCCCGTGAAGTCGAACCGCAGCACCGCGATGCCGCGAGCGGTTAGCGCGGTCGCGATGCGTTTGGCCGCCAGCACATCCTTGCCGCAGGTGAAACAATGGGCGAACAACGCATAGGCGTGGATTGCGCCGTCGGGCTTGTCCAGCGCCGCGGCAAGCTGATGGCCGCCTTCACCGGTGAATTGAAAGCGTTCGGTCGGCACGGGCGTTCTCCCTTGGCTCACTAAGGCGTCAGTCGCTGGAATAACGCTGCTCCGCCCACGGGTCGCCGCGGTTGTGATAGCCGCGGACTTCCCAATAGCCCGGCGCATCCTTATCGAGGAATTCGATGCTCTGCAGCCATTTGGCGCTCTTCCAGAAATAGAGATGCGGCACCACCAGTCGCACCGGGCCGCCATGGTCCTGCTCCAGCGGCTGGCCGGACCACCTGTGGGCGAGCAGGGCGTCTTCCGCGGCGAAATCCTCCAGCGCAAGGTTGGTGGTGTAGCCGTCATGCGAATGCAGCACCACGAACCGCGCCTCGTCGCGCGGCCGGCACGCCATCAGGAGGTCGCGGGTCGAAAGACCCTCCCATTGATTGTCGTAGCGCGACCAGGTCGTGACGCAATGAATATCGGAGAGGAATTGCGTCTGCGGCTGCGCGGTGAACTCGGCAAAATTCCAGAAGATCGGGTCTTCGACCGCGCCGTAGACGTCGAGCCGCCAGCGCTCGCGCGAAATGCTCGGCGTCAGGCCGAGATCGAGCACCGGCCAGTCGCGCGTCAGATGCTGGCCGGGCGGCAAGCGCTGGTCCTCGGGACGGGTAACTTTGCCGGTGAGGAACTTTCCCTCGCGCGCCCAGCGTTCCTTGCTGCGCGTCAGCTTGCTCTCCGGCGGCGGCTCGAGGTCGTCGGTCATGTCAGGACCTGTCATTCGTGACGATGCATCGCCGATTCATGTTTGGTGTCGCGCATCGTCGCATAGATGATCAGCGAGAGAAAGATCATGCCGCTGAGATAGTAGTAAAACCAGTCCTCATGTCCGAGGCTCTTGAAGTAGAGTGCCACCGCGGGTGCCGTGCCGCCGAACACGGACACCGTGATCGCATAGGGTAGCCCAACGCCGAGCGCACGGACATTGGTCGGGAACAGCTCGGCCTTCACGATCGCGTTGATCGAGGTGTAGCCGGCGACGAAGATCCAGGCGGCGCAGATCAGCAGGAACGCCATGAACGGCGACTTGGTCTCTTTCAGCGTGGTCAGGATCGGAACCGTCGCCAGCGTGCCGACGACGCCGAAGAAGATCAGCAGCGGCTTGCGGCCGATGCGGTCGGACAACGCGCCATAGATCGGCTGCAACAGCGTCGCGAAGATCAGCGAGCCGAAGATCACGAACGTGGTCTGGTCCTCGGTGAGCCCGACCGACAGCTTGACGAAGGTCTGCATGTAAGTCGTGAAGGTGTAGAACGCCGCGGTGCCGCCGGCGGTGAGGCCGACCACCAGCAACAGCTCGCGTGGGTATTTCAAGAGGCCGGTGATCGAGCCGGAAGGCTTGCTGACCTTCTTGGCTTCCTCGAACGCCTCGGTCTCGTGCAGGCCCCGCCGCATCACAGCGGCGAAGATCGCGAGCAGGGCGCCGATCACAAAGGGGATTCGCCAGCCCCAATTCCTTAGTTCTTCCGGCGTCAGGAACACCTTTTGCAGCAGCAACAGTACGATGATCGCGGTGAGCTGGCCGCCGATCAGCGTGACGTATTGGAAGCTCGAATAGAATCCGCGATGCTTGGGGTCGGCGACCTCGCTGAGGTAAGTGGCGCTGGCGCCGTATTCGCCACCCAGGCTGAGGCCTTCGATGATGCGCGCCAATGCGAGGATGCAGGGTGCCAGGATGCCGATCGAGGCGTAGGTCGGCGTCACAGCTATTATCAGCGAGCCGAAGCACATGCAGACCACCGACAGCGTCAGCGACAACCGTCGTCCGTAGCGGTCGGCGATGTAGCCGAACAGCCAGCCGCCGAGCGGCCGCATCAGGAAGGTCGCGGCGAACAGCACCGCGGCGTTGAGCTGCTGCACCACGGGATCGCTGTTGGGGAAAAACGCCGGCGCGAAGTACAGCGCAAAGGCGGTGTAGGCGTAGAAATCGTACCATTCGACGAGATTGCCGATCGAGCCGATGAAGATCGCCTTGATCCGCCGCTCCACGTCGGCGATGTCGAGATGGTCGCCAGTGGCTTTGATGACTTGATCTGTCATGCTTGGTCTCCAAGTACGTAGCTGTAAACCCCGGCTATCCCGGTTCAGCGTGTCCTTCCGAACAGCACCGGTAACTGCCGGTGGCCGCGCACGGTTTCATTCGATACGGCGCAAAGCACTTGCATGGCGATGCCACGGTAAGTGGACCTTTACTTCGGCGAGCGCGGCTCGATCGGCGTGGTGCCGCGCACGCCCAGAATGTCTTCCAGCAGCTTGGCGCCGGCGAGAAGTTTTGCCTCGCCGCGCGGCGGGGCCACCATCTGCAGTCCGACCGGCAGGCCCGAGGCCGTAAAACCGCACGGCAGTGACAACGCGGGGCAACACACCAGCGTGATCGCGTAGACGATGCCGAGCCACTCGACGTAATTGTCGAACTTTTTGCCGGCGCATTCGGCGACGTAACGGTTCTCGACCGGAAACGGCGCCACGATGGTGGCGGGCGCCAGCAGCAGATCGTACTTGTCGAAGAATTCCAGCGTACGCGCGGTCATCGCGACGCGCTGCGCTTCGGCGCGCTCGAGCTGCTCGACGGTCAGCTTGAGGCCTTCCTCGATGTTCCAGATCACTTCGGGCTTGAGCTGGTCGCGCTTGGTGCGCAGCAGCTGCGCCTTGCTCAGCGCGAAGTCGAACGCGCGCAGCACGTGGAAGCATTCATGGGCTTCGCGCAGATCCGGATGGGCTTCCTCGACGATGACCCCGAGCTCGGCGAAACGCTGCGCCGCCTTGCGGGTGACGGCCGCAACCTCGGGATCGACCGGCGTGATGCCGAGATCGGGCGAATAGGCGATGCGCTTCGGCTTGCTGCCGGCGCGCACGGCGGACAGGAACGAATTCGGCAGCACCGGCAGCGACAAGGGATCGCCGGGGTGTTCGCCGCTCATCGCATCGAGCAGCAAGGCGACGTCCTCGACGTTGCGCGCCATCGGGCCCTGGACGCCGAGGTTGCGGTCGATCGCGGCCGCGATGGTATGCGCGACACGACCGATGCTCGGCCGCAGCCCGACGATGCCGCAGAAGCTTGCGGGGTTGCGTAAGCTACCGCCCATGTCGGAGCCGTGGGCGAGCCAGGCTGTTCCGGTGGCGAGCGCCACCGCCGCACCGCCCGAGGAGCCGGCGGCGGAGCGGGAGGTGTCCCAGGGATTGCGCGTCGCGCCGAACACTTCGTTGAACGTGTTGGCGCCGGCGCCGAATTCCGGCGTGTTGGACTTGGCGTAGATCACGCCGCCATTGTTTTCGAGATGCTCGACCAGAATGTCCGACCGCGCCGGGATGTTGTTCCGGTAGATCGGCGAGCCCTGCGTGGTCAGCACGCCCTCGACCGCCGTGAGGTCCTTGATCGGGATCGGCAGGCCTGCGAGCAGGCCGCGCTCGCCGACCGGCTTTTTCATCAGAGCCCTGGCACGGTCGCGGGCGCGGTCGAAGCACAGCGTCGGCAGCGCGTTGACGGGGCCGTCGACTTCGGCGATCCGCTTTTCCAGCACGTCGAGCAGATCGAGTGGCGTGACTTCACCCGCTCTCAGTTTGCCAACGATGGCACACGCCGTCTCTCGCACCAGCTCCTGATCAGCCACTTTGTTCTCCGCGGTTTCTTGGTCGTGAATGGTGCTGTAGAACATTTTTTGGCAAAGTGGAAACGCGCCCACGTCGTGGCTGCACTGGAGATTTGGAATGCCGGCATTGTGATCTGCGCTGGACTGGCGCGCGATGCCGGTGACCTATGAGGAAATTCCCGGCGCCGACCATTTTTCGATCATGCACGAGATGATGTCGCCGACGGGAGGATCACGACGCTGATAAGGCAGTTGTTTGAAAGGACGGTCTAACTATCGTCATTGCGAGCGAAGCGAAGCGAAGCGAAGCAATCCATAGCGCCGCGCAAAGAAAGAATGGATTGCTACGTCGCGGAGCCTGTCATCGGGCGCGCATTCGCGCGACCCGTTGGCTCCTCGCAATGACGGTGGTGGCAGGTCAGCCTAACCCCACCCCGCACTGATCCCGCCATCGACCGTATAAATCACGCCCGACGTATACCCCGAACGGTCCGACGCCAAGAACGCCATCAGGTCGCCGATTTCGCGCGCATGGGCGGGGCGGCCGAGCGGCAGGCCCTTCTGGAATTCCTTGTAGCGGTTCTCGTCGCCGAACTGGTTTTTGGCGCGGGTCTTCAGCAGCGTGACGTGGCGGTCGGTGCCGACGGGGCCGGGATTGATGCCGATCACGCGGATATTGTCGGCGAGGCTCTTGCCGCCTAATGCACGCGTGAACGCCATCAAGGCGGCGTTGCCGGCGCTGCCGCAGATATAATTCGCGTCGAATTTTTCACCGGCCGCACCGATGTCGTTGACGATGACGCCATGGCCGCGCGCTTTCATCTGCGCATAGACCGCGCGGGTGAGGTTGATGTAGCCGAACACTTTCAGTTCCCAGGCGTGACGCCAGGTGGCCTCGTCGATCTTGTCGATCGAGCCGCCCGGAATATCGCCGGCATTGTTGACGAGGATGTCGATGTCGGCGGTATCCTTCACCAGCTTTTCGATGTCCGCCGGCTTACGCAGATCGACGACATGCACCGAGGCGTCGATCTGGTGGGCCGAGCGCAGCCGATCGGCCAGTGCCTTCAATTGCTCGCCGTTGCGGGCGGCCAGCCTGATGTCGCAGCCTTCCTCGGCGAATGCTTCGGCTGCCGCGGCGCCAATGCCCTTGGAGGCGCCGGTGATCAGGACGCGCTTACCGCGCAAGTGCAGATCCATTGGAATTCTCGCTTCAGGAGGGGATATCGGAGGCAGTGTCCGGCGAAATTGGTAGGCGGTCGGCCCCGCCGCGGTCAACATTGCACTGCAGCGTTGCACCCGCGCGCGGTTTGGTCCATTGCAAAGCCATCAACAGGCCGTGTCTGGGGCATGGCGCACGACCCAAAGAGCAAGCCACCCAAGGATTTCAAGGATGAGCAAGAAAACCTATCGGATCGCGGTCATTCCCGGCGACGGCATCGGCAAGGAAGTGGTGCCGGAGGGCCTGCGCGTTCTTGAGGCAGCCGCGAAAAAGCACGGCGTGGCCGTGCATTTCGACCATTTCGACTTTGCCTCCTGGGACTATTACGAAAAGCACGGCGAGATGATGCCGGAGGACTGGAAGGCCCAGATCGGCAAGCACGACGCGATCTACTTCGGCGCGGTGGGCTGGCCGGCAAAAATCCCCGATCACATTTCCTTGTGGGGCTCGCTGATCAAATTCCGCAGGGAGTTCGACCAGTACGTCAATCTGCGCCCGGTGCGCCTGATGCCCGGCGTGCCGTCGCCGCTCGCGAACCGCAAGCCCGGCGATATCGATTTCTGGGTGGTGCGCGAAAATACCGAGGGCGAATATTCTTCCGTCGGCGGACGCATGTTCCCGGATACCGACCGTGAATTCGTCACCCAGCAGACCGTGATGACGCGCGTCGGCGTCGATCGCATTCTCAAATTCGCATTCGATCTCGCAGCGTCACGCCCGAAGCAGCATCTGACCTCGGCGACCAAATCCAACGGCATCTCGATCACGATGCCCTATTGGGACGAGCGCGTGGAGGCGATGGCGAAGAACTATCCCAAGGTCAAGTGGGACAAGTACCACATCGATATTCTCACCGCGAATTTCGTGCTGCATCCGGACTGGTTCGACGTCGTGGTCGGCTCCAATTTGTTCGGCGATATTCTTTCCGATCTCGGCCCGGCCTGCACCGGCACCATCGGCATCGCGCCGTCAGGCAATATCAACCCGGAAGGCAATTTCCCGTCGGTGTTCGAGCCGGTGCACGGCTCGGCGCCTGACATTGCCGGGCAGGGCATCGCCAACCCGATCGGCATGATCTGGTCGGGCGCGATGATGCTTGAGCATCTCGGCGAGAAGGAAGCGGCGCAATCGATCGTCGGCGCCATCGAGCGCACGCTCGGCGAACGCACGCTGCGCACCCGCGACCTCGGCGGCAACGCCGACACGACCGCCTGTGGCAAGGCGGTCGCGGATATGGTGGAGTAGGGAGCGATCACAGACTCGATCGTCGTCCCGGCGAACGCCGGGACCCATACGCCGCGGCGGTTGTGATTGTAGCAGGTGTCGGCCACCTTGCTTTCGCCGATAGCACAACGCGGTATGGGTCCCGGCGTTCGCCGGGACGACGGGGATAAATCCTACTTCCCCTTCGCGATCCGCCGGCAATGGGCCAACGCCGCGCCGATCAGGTTCTCGCTTGCCTCCGGCGTGCGGAATGCGGAATGCGCCGACAGCGTGACGTTGGGCAGCTTGGTCAAGGGATGATCCGCCGGCAGCGGCTCGATGTTGAAGACGTCGAGGCCGGCATGACGGATCTGGCCTGATTTCAGGGCCTCGATCATCGCGTCCTCGTCGACGATGGCGCCGCGCGCGGTGTTGACGAGGATGACGCCGAGCTTCATCGCCTCGATACAGGCACGCGAAACCATCCCGCGCGTCTCGTCGTTGAGCAGCAGGTGGATCGAGATGACGTCGCTTTCGGTCAAGAGCTCATCGAGTTCGACGAACTCGACCTTCGGATGCTTCTTGGGCGACCGGTTCCAGGCGATCACGCGCATGCCGCTGCCGAGCGCGATCCGCGCGACTTCGGCGGCGATGCCGCCGTAGCCGATCAGCCCCAGCGTCTTGCCGGTCAGTTGCATGGCGTCATCGCGCAGCCAGTTGCCGGCGCGGATCCCGCGATCCATGCTGGCGAGGCCGCGCGCGCCTTCCCACATCAGCGCGATGGCACATTCGGCCACCGCCGTATCGCCATAGCCCTTGATCAGGTGCACTTCGATGCCGAGTTCGGCAAGCTCTTCCGGATTCATGTAGCTGCGCGCGCCGGTGCCGAGGAACACCACGTGCTTCAGCCCGGTGCACTTCTTCGCAATCTCGGTCGGCAGCGCAGTATGATCGACGATAGCGATTTCAGCACCGTCGAGCAGGGCCGGATACTGATCCGGGGTGATGTCGGGATTCCTGTTGATACGGACCTCGGGGTCACCGGTTTGTTCCAGCCGCTCGAAGATCACGGCCAGCGATTCATTGGCATCGACAAAAACACCGCGCACGGCAGTCCCTCCGCTTTTGATTATTTTATGACGCCACGCCGGCAAGCGCCAGCACGGTATGCATCAGGACGTTGGCGCCCGCGGTGCAATCGGCCTGCGTGGCGTCTTCCAGTTCGTTGTGGCTGATACCGTCCTTGCAGGGCACGAACACCATCGCCGCCGGCATTACCGTATTGAGGTTGCAGGCATCGTGGCCGGCGCCGGAGGTGATGCGGCGATGCGAATAGCCCAGCGCGGTGGCGGCGTTCTCGACGGCGTCGACGAGTTTTGGATCGAAATGGGTCGGTGGCTTGCGCCAGACCAGATCGAGTTTGGCGTCGACCTTGCGCCGCGCCGCGATCTCGGTGATCGCCGCGCGCAAATCCCTGTCCAACGCGTCCATGATCGCGACGTCCGCGCTGCGGCAATCCATCGTGAAGGCGATTTCGCCGGGAATGACGTTGCGCGAGGGATTGGCGATCACGGCCTCGCCGATGGTGCCGACCGCCTTCGGGCCGTGCTTCCTGGCGGTTGCTTCCATCGCCAGCACGATTTCCGAAAGCGTCGCCAGTGCGTCGCGCCGCAGCGGCATCGGCGTCGAGCCGGCATGGCTTTCGAACCCGGTGATCTTGCCGTCGTACCACAGCACGCCCTGGCCGGAATCGACCACGCCGATGGTCTTGTTCTCGGCTTCGAGGATCGGGCCTTGCTCGATATGCAGTTCGACGAAGCTGGAGAATTTCTGCCGGCCGACCGGGCTCTCGCCGCGATAGCCGATGCTGTCGAGCGCCTCCGCCACTGTGACGCCCTCGGCATCCTTCCGCGACAGAATGTCGTCGGTGGTGAAATCACCGACATAGGCGGCCGACGCCATCATCGCCGGCGCAAAACGCGAGCCTTCCTCATTGGTCCAGTTGCAGATGCAGATCGGCGTCTCGGTCTCGATACCGGCGTCGTTGAGGGTGCGAACCACTTCAAGCGCGGCGAGCGTGCCGAGTATGCCGTCGAACTTGCCGCCGGTTGGCTGGGTGTCGAGGTGGGAACCGACCCCGATCGGCGCCTTCGACATGTCGCGCCCCTTGCGCAGGCCGAACATCGAGCCGAGCGCGTCGACGTGACACTCGAGGCCGGCGGCTTCGCAGGCTTTCCGGAACCAGTCGCGGACCTGCTTGTCCTCAGGTCCGAGCGTCAGCCGCCGCACGCCGCCTTTCGGCGTTGCGCCGAATTTGGCGGTTTCGTGAATGGTGTCCCACAGCCGGGCGGAATCGATTTGCAGGTTGGATGCGATCTTGGTCATTCTGCCATTCCGGTCTTGATTGATGCTCACCCGATCCGCTTCAATGACGCGCCTGCAGCGGCGCGTCAACAACGACGCCGCCCTGCGCGAGCGAGGCCGCCAGTTCAGCCACCCGTTCGACCGCGATGGTGTCCGGAGAAGCCAGCCAGCTCGCCGAAAACGTCAACAGTGGCATCTGCAGGTTGGTCGACAGCAATTGCAGCCTGCCATCCGCGATTTCGCTTTCGACAATCGCTGTCGGAATAACGGCAATGCCGAGGCCTTCGATCGCCATATGTTTAACCGTACCCAGCGAGGCGCTGGCGTGCAGGCGCATCGGTGGCAGGTCGGGCCGGTTGAACAGCGAGCGCACGATTTCGTAAGGCGGCGTCTTGCGTGGAAAGGTGATGATGGGAAATTTGGCGAGGTCATGCACCGACAGCCGTTCCTTGCCTAGCCCGAGCGAAGGACTGGCAAGGAATCCAACCGAATAGTCGCACAGCACCCGGTTGCTGATGGTGGGCCCCGTCACCGGTCCGAGCAGGAACGCCAGTTCGATCTCCTGCGCCAGCAGCCGGTTGCGCAAATTCGAGGTGATGTCGACTTCGATCTCGAGCGAGAGGTTGGGATAGGTGTGATTGACGCTCTTGATCAGCTGCGTCAGGAACGTGTGAACGATGGTCTCGGCGACGCCGAGCCGCAGCACGCCGCGCATCGCCGAGTGGTCGCCGACCACGGCGAGCATTTCGGAGCGCAGCCCGATCAGTTTCTCGGCATAGACCAGCAATTGCCGGCCGCTCGGTGTCGGCATCACCATGCGGCGCTCGCGCTGTAGCAATCTCACGCCCACCTCGCGTTCGAGCTGGGCGATCCGCTGCGAGATCGCGGGCTGGGTGGTGTTGAGCTTCTGCGCGGCACCGCGAAAGCTGCCGAGCGTCACCACCCACATGAAGGTCTCGATTGCCTTGAAATCAACCATGCACCCTCTGCCCGCATATCGATAAATTAATTTTATCGATCTTGATTAAAAATGACGATTAGACATTATAATAGCCATATGCGGGAGTAGATGTCGACCTGATTGGAGCTGTTGCAACGATGACCAGCTTGGCAAAGACGGAACGACCCGGTCTCGATACGGCGAATTTATCGCCTGGTGTCGCCGCCCGGCATGCCTGCCGGACCGGTATGGCCACCACCACGGCCGGCGTCGCCAACGGCTTCGTGCAGGGCAATCTGGTGATCCTGCCGGAAAAGCTCGCGGCGTCGTTTCACCGGTTCTGCCAGCTCAATCCCAAACCGTGCCCGATCATCGGCATGTCCGATGTCGGTGATTTCAGAATTCCCTCGCTCGGCCTCGACCTCGACATCCGCACCGACCTGCCGCGCTACCGCGTCTGGCGCGACGGCGAAGTGGTGGACGAGCCG
Source organism: Bradyrhizobium sp. AUGA SZCCT0431 (assembly GCF_018131065.1). Lineage (NCBI taxonomy): Bacteria > Pseudomonadati > Pseudomonadota > Alphaproteobacteria > Hyphomicrobiales > Nitrobacteraceae > Bradyrhizobium > Bradyrhizobium sp. AUGA SZCCT0431. Next base: position 94,830 of record NZ_JAFCLR010000022.1, read on the forward strand.
ACCGACATTACCGCGCATTGGCGCGACGACCTGGTGGCGTTCGTGATCGGATGCTCCTATTCATTCGAGGAAGCGTTGCTGGCGGACGGCTTGCCGATCCGCCACATCGAGCGCAAGCTGCGCGTGCCGATGTACCGCACCAACATCGCCTGCGGCGCGGCGGGCCCGTTCGCAGGTCCAATGGTGGTGTCGATGCGGCCGTTCAAACCGGCGGATGCGATCCGCGCGGTGCAGATCACCTCGCGCTTTCCTTCCGTGCACGGTGCGCCGGTTCATCTCGGTCATCCGCATTCGATCGGGATCGCCGATATCAACAAGCCCGACTACGGCGACGCGGTGCCGGTCGGGGACGACGAGATTCCGGTGTTCTGGGCCTGCGGTGTGACGCCGCAATCGGTAATCGCGGCCGCCAGGCTGCCGTTTGCGATCACGCACGCGCCCGGATTGATGCTGGTGACCGATTTGCAGAACAAGGCGCTTGCCGTGCTTTGATGCAACTCGTGCCGATCATTGAGGCTTTACCGTAACCGCCAACCGCTTCATCGATAACCGCCGTTCAAAAGGGGATTTGCAATGACGATCACGCGCCGCAATGTATTGCTTGGAGCCACCGCTGCCGCCGCTCTCGCGCCGATCGCGGCCCGCGCGCAAACGTCCGAAGTGGTGATCGGCGTCACCTATCCGATGTCCGGCGCCAATGCCCAGATCGGCGTCGACGCGCAGCACGCTTATGTGACCGCCACCGACATCATCAACAACAAGCATGATTTCGATCTGCCGCTGGCAAAGGATGCCGGATTGCCCGGCCTCGGCGGTGCCAAGATTCGCCTCGTGTTCGCCGACCATCAGGGCGATCCCCAGAAGGGCCGCGCCGAAGCCGAGCGCCTGATCACGCAGGAGAAAGTCTGCGCCATCATCGGCAGCTACCAGAGCTCGGTGGCGGTCACCATCAGCCAGATCTGCGAGCGCTATCAGACCCCGTTTGTCTCGGCCGACAACTCGTCGCCGAGCCTGCATACCCGTGGCCTGAAATTCTTCTTCCGCGCCGCGCCTCACGACGAAATGTTCACCAAAGCGATGTTCGACTTCTACGACGCCTTGAAGAAGAAGGGCACCAAGATCGAGACGCTGGCCCTGTTCCACGAGGACACCATCTTCGGAACCGACTCCGCGAACGCGCAGATCAAGCTTGCGAATGAGCGCGGCTACAAGATCGTTGCCGACATCAAGTACCGCTCCAATTCGCCGTCGCTGTCGGCGGAGGTCCAGCAGCTCAAGTCGGCGAATGCCGACGTGCTGATGCCCTCGAGCTACACCACCGACGGCATCATGCTGGTCAAGACCATGGCCGAGCTCGGCTACAAGCCGAAAGCCATCGTGGCGCAGGCCGCGGGCTTTTCCGAGAAGGCGCTGTACGACGCGGTCGGCGACAAGCTCGAGGGCGTCATCACCCGCGGCAGCTTCTCGCTCGATCTCGCGGCCAAGCGGCCGATGGTCGGCAAGATCAACGAATTGTTCAAGGCGAAGTCGGGCAAGGACCTGAACGACAACACCTCGCGCGAGTTCATGGGCCTGATCGTGCTGGCGGACGCCATCAATCGCGCCAAGTCGACCGACGGCGAAAAGATCCGCGCGGCGCTGGCCGCGACCGAAATCCCGGGCGAGCAGACCATCATGCCGTGGAAGCGCGTGAAGTTCGACGAACTGGGCCAGAACAACGACGCCGATCCGGTGCTGCTGCAATATATCGGCGGCAAGTTCGTCACCATCTCGCCGCCGCAAGGCGCGGTTGCCGAGGCCGTCTGGCCGATGAAGTAACGGCCGGGCACGGGAGCGGGGGCATGACAGCCGAGACCATTATCCAGAGCCTGGCGAGCGGCCTCCTGATGGGGCTGCTCTACGGGCTGATTGCGGTCGGCCTCGCGCTGATCTTCGGCCTGATGGACGTCGTGAATTTCGCCCATGGCGAATTCCTGATGATCGCGATGTACGCGTCGTTCTTCCTGTTCGCGTTCTTCGCGATCGATCCATTGTTGGCGGCGCCGCTGGTTGCGGCGGCGTTGTTCGTCTTTGGCGCCGTGGTCTATCTCCTGATTGTACGCTTCGCGGTCAGGGCAAAGGCCAATGCCGGCATGGTGCAGATCTTCTCCACCTTCGGGCTTGCGATCGTGATGCGCGGCGCGGCGCAGTTCTTCTTCACGCCGGATTACCGCAGCGTCACCCATTCATGGCTCGGCGGCAAAACCATCTCGATCGGCGGTATCTTCCTGCCCCAGCCGCAACTGATCGGCGCGGCGGTGGCGATGGCGGCTTTCGGCGGACTCTACTTCTTCATCAACCGCACCGATTTCGGCCGCGCGCTCGAAGCCACCCGCGAGGATGCCGGCGCCGTGGCGCTGGTCGGTATCGACAAGAACCGCGTGTTCGCGCTCGGCTGGGGGCTCGGTGCGGCGCTGGTGGGTCTCGCCGGCGCCATCATGTCGATCTTCTTTTACATTTATCCCGATGTCGGTGCGTCGTTTGCGCTGATTGCCTACGTCACGGTGGCGCTCGGTGGCTTCGGCAGTGTGTTCGGCGCCTTTGCCGGCGGCATCATCGTCGGCCTGGTCGAAGCCACCACCGCGTTGATCCTGCCGCCGTCACTGAAATCGGTTGGTATCTACGCGGTTTATCTCCTGGTCGTGTTCGTGCGGCCGCGCGGTCTGTTCGGGTCGATGTGATGGATACGGATTTCGCAAAACGCCGTCGCCGCGACCTGATCGTCGCATTCTGCCTCGCCGCCATCGCTGCCGTGGTGCCGCTGTTCGTCAAGGACTCCTACGTCCAGAACATCATGGTGCTGACGCTGATGTGGGCGGCGCTGTCGCAGAGCTGGAATATCCTCTCCGGCTATTGCGGACAGATCTCGCTCGGTCACGCGCTGTATTTCGGGCTCGGCGCCTATACCACGACGCTGCTGTTCACCAAGTTCGGCATCTTGCCGTGGTTCGGTATGCTCGGCGGCGGCCTGATATCGGCTGTCATCGCGATGGGGCTGGGCTATCCCTGCTTCCGCCTGCGCGGGCATTACTTCGCGATCGCCACCATCGTCATTGCCGAGATCGGGCTCTTGCTGTTCCACAACTGGGATTGGGCGGGCGCGGCATTGGGCATCGAGATTCCCGTGCGCGGCGACAGCTGGCTCAAATTCCAGTTCGCGCGCAGCAAGCTGCCGTATTTCTACTTTGCGCTGGCGCTGGCCTGCGTCGCCTGGTTCGTCACCTGGTGGCTGGAGGATTCCAAATGGGGCTATTGGTGGCGCGCGGTGAAGGACAATCCGGAGGCCGCTGAAAGCCTTGGTGTCGTCGTGTTCAATTCCAAGATGGGCGCCGCCGCGGTCTCGGCGTTTCTGGTCGCGGTCGGCGGCAGCTTCTATGCGCAGTTCGTCTCCTATATCGATCCCGAGAGCATCATGGGCTTTCACATCTCGCTGCTGATGGCGCTGCCCGCGGTGTTGGGAGGCATCGGCACGCTGTGGGGGCCGATGCTGGGCGCCGTCATCCTGATTCCGATCACGGAATTGACGCGGTCCTACGCCGGCGGTTCCGGCCGCGGCGTCGACCTGATCGTCTATGGCGGCCTGATCATCGCGATCTCGCTGGCGCGGCCGCAAGGCCTGGTCTCCCTGTTTACGCCGAAGCGCAAGGAGGCGACGCGATGAGCACGCCCCTGCTGGAAACCCGCGGCGTCTGGCAACGCTTCGGCGGCCTCGTCGCCAACAGCGACGTCTCGATCTCGGTCGGACGTGGCGAAATCGTCGGCCTGATCGGGCCGAACGGCGCCGGCAAATCGACGCTGTTCAATCTGATCGCGGGCGTGCTGCCGCCGACCCAAGGCACGATCTGGTTCGACGGCGAAGACGTCACCGCGCTCCCGGCTGCCGAGCGCTGCGTCCGCGGCGTCGCCCGGACTTTTCAGGTCGTAAAGAGTTTCGAGACCATGACCGTGATCGACAACGTCATCGTCGGCGCGCTGATGCGAAACACCGTGATGCGCGTGGCGCGGCAGAAAGCCCATGAAGTGCTGGAGTTCTGCGGCCTTGCGGCACGCGCCAATGTGCTCGCCAGCGATCTGGTCCCGTCGGAAAAGCGCCGCCTCGAAGTGGCGCGTGCGCTGGCGACCGAACCGAAACTGTTGCTGCTCGACGAATGCCTGACTGGCCTGACCCCGCTCGAGGCGCAGACCGGCGTCGAACTGGTGCGCAAGGTGCGCGACACCGGCGTTACCATTCTGATGGTCGAGCACGTCATGGAAATCGTGATGCCGCTGGTCGACCGCGCCATCGTGCTCGATCTCGGCAAGGTGCTGGTCGAGGGCAAGCCCGCCGACGTCGTTCGCGATCCGAAAGTCATCACCGCCTATTTGGGAGACCGTCATGCTGTCGGTGCATGAAGTCACCACCGCCTATCAGGGGCTGGTCGCGATCTCGGCGGTGACGATCGAGGTCGCCAAGGGCGAAGTCGTCTGCGTCGCCGGCGCCAACGGGGCCGGCAAGTCGACGCTGCTGAAATCGATCGCCGGCGCCGAGCGTCCGCGTTCCGGCACCGTCACCTTCGACGGCGAGCGGATCGACGGCCTGGCGCAGCATGTCATTACTTCGCGCGGCATCGCCTATGTGCCGGAAAACCGCCGGCTGTTTCCGCGGCTATCGGTGCGCGACAATCTGCGGCTCGGCAGCTACCTCTATCGCGGCGAAGCCGACCGCGAAGCGCCGATGGATCTGGTGTTCAAGCTGTTCCCGCGGCTGTCGGAGCGGCTGGATCAGCGCGCCGAAACGCTGTCCGGCGGCGAGCAGCAGATGCTGGCGATCGGCCGCGCGCTGATGACGCGGCCGCGGCTGTTGATGCTCGACGAGCCCTCGCAGGGCATCATGCCGAAACTGGTCGACGAAATCTTCCAGGCCGTCAAACGCATCCGCGACACCGGGATGACCGTCTTGATCGTCGAGCAGCGAATGGCGGAGTGCCTCGAGATCGCCGACCGCGCCTACATCCTGCAAACCGGCCGGGTGTTGATGCAGGGCAGCGCGGCTGACATCAGGACCAATCCGGACGTGCGCAAGGCGTATCTGGGATTGTAGGCTTTGTAGGGTGGATTAGCCGAAGGCGTAATCCACCGCTCGCTCTCGACAAAAGTGGTGGGTTACGGCTTCGCCTAACCCACCCTACGGCAGCTACCGGATGACCTCGACCTTCGCCGCCATGTCCGGCCACCGGCCTACGCGGTAGGTCGCGTTGCTACACCTGAGAACCCACACCTCGTAGTCCGGTTTCGAACGCTTGGCGTCCCGTACGGCGCCGAGCGTCTTGTCGCAGGTATAGCCCTGCGAGCGGATCTGTACCGCCAGCATGCTCTGCGCCGTCTCTTGCGCCAGCGCTGTCGAATCCGACAGGCCAATCACGAACAGAAGTCCGAAAGCGAAACCAATGAGTTTGAACATGTGCATCCTCCGCGCATTATCAGTGACTGTGGTCCGGTAGCGTCAATCCAAACGTTTTAGTCAAATCCTTGACCTGTTCCGGCGACAGATACCGCGGGTTCAGCCCGCGCAGCAGCAGATACAATTTCGCGGTTTCTTCCAGTTCCTCGATCGCGAACACCGCCGCTTCCAGCGTGTCGCCCGATACCACCGGGCCGTGGTTGGCGAGCAGCACGGATGAATATTTGCCCGCCAGTCCCTTGATGGCGTCCGCCACCGCGGGATCGCCGGGCCGGAAATACGGCACCAACGCGGTCTGGCCGCATTTCATCAGGTAATAGGGCGTCATCGGCGGTAATGCGGCGCGGGGATCGATCTCCGGCAGCATCGAGAGCGCCACCGAATGGGTCGAATGCAGGTGCACGACCGCGCGCGCCGCGTTGCGGGTCTGATAGAGGGCGGTGTGCAGCGGCACTTCCTTGGTCGGGGCGTCGCCCGAGACGAGTTGGCCGTCGGCTCCCAGCCGCGACAGCCGGGCCGCATCCAGCGAGCCGAGCGAGGCGTTGGTCGGGGTCACCAGCCAGCCGCCATCGTCGAGCCTGACGCTGATATTGCCCGAGGAGCCCGGCGTCAGCCCGCGCTCGAACAGCGAGCGGCCGAGGCGGCAGATTTCCTCGCGAATCCTTGTCTCGCTCATGGCCAAAACCCCGTTTCGCGAGCCTTTTCTCACGCTTTGGCAGCGCGGCCAAGCCGTGATACCCAGAGGCAAAGCCGCAAGGGTCAGACTCCAAGAGCACAAGGAAACGCCACAATGCCAGAATCCGCAAAACTGCGCGCCGCCGTCATCGGGCTGGGCTCGATGGGCTTCGGCATGGCCACCTCGCTGCGCCGCGCCGGGTTCGAGGTGACCGGGTGCGATGTCTCGGCCGAGTCCGTCGCGCGCTTCGTGGCCGACGGCGGCACCGGTGCCAAAACCCCGGCGGAAGCCGCCAAGGCGGCCGATATCGTCGTCAGCGTCGTCGTCAATGCCGCGCAAACCGAAGCCATCCTGTTTGGCGCTGACGGAGTTGCCGAAACCTTGGGGCAGGGCGCAGTGTTCATCTCCTCCGCCACCATGGACCCCGATGTGGCGCGGCGGCTGGCCAAACAGCTGGAGGCCACGGGGCGGCTTTATCTGGACGCGCCGATCTCCGGCGGTGCGCAGCGCGCGGCGCTGGGCGAACTCACCATTCTGGCCTCGGGCAGTGCGGCCGCGTTCGCCAAGGCGCGTCCGGCACTGGATGCGATGGCGGCGAAGCTTTATGAACTCGGCGATGCTGCGGGGCAGGGCGCCGCGTTCAAGATGATCAACCAGCTATTGGCCGGCGTGCACATCGCCGCGGCTTCCGAAGCGATTACGTTTGCCGCCAAGCAGGGCCTCGACATCAAAAAAGTCTATGAAGTGATCACGGCCTCCGCCGGCAATTCCTGGATGTTCGAGAACCGCATGCCGCACGTGCTCGATGGCGATTACGCGCCGCGCAGCGCGGTGGAGATTTTCGTGAAAGACCTCGGCATCATCCAGGACATGGCGCGCACGGCGAAATTCCCGGTGCCGGTCGCCGCCGCCGCGTTGCAGATGTTCCTGATGACGGCGGCCTCCGGCATGGGCCGCGACGACGACGCCTCGGTGGCGCGGATGTATGCCCGCGTCACCGGCACGCATTTGCCGGGCGAGCCGAAATAATCGCGAGCCAACATGGCGTTTTCGAGCGAAGTGGAACCCGGTTCGCATAAAGACGCGTCAAGACAAAAGGTTCATCAAACAAAAGAGGTCAGTCGATGCCCCGCTTTGCCGCCAATCTCTCGATGATGTTCAACGAGGTCCCGTTCCTCGACCGCTTCGACGCCGCCGCGAAGGCGGGATTCACCGCCGTGGAATTCCTGTTTCCCTATGAGCATCCGGCCGACGAAGTCGGCAAGCGGCTCAAGGGCGCCGGGTTGACGCAGGCGCTGTTCAACCTGCCGCCGGGCGACTGGAACGCCGGCGAGAAGGGTTTTGCTGCGTTGCCGGAACGCTTTGCCGATCTGCAGCAGAGCCTGCACACCGCGCTCCCCTATGCCAAGGCGACTGGCGTCAAGCGGCTGCATTTGATGGCTGGGATTGCCGACCGCAGCGATCCCCACGCGGTGGTCGGGTTTCACAAATCCGTCGTGTGGACCGCCGAGTTTCTTGCACCCCACGGCATCGACGTGGTGATCGAGCCGATCAACGCGCGCAACGTGCCCGGCTATTTCCTCAACGACTTCCTGTTCGCACGCGATCTCATCACTGAGTTGAAGATTCCCAACCTGAAGCTGCAGTTCGACATCTACCACTGCCAGATCATCCATGGCGACGTCACCATGCGGCTGCGCGAGATGATGCCGATAACAGGCCATATCCAGATCGCCAGCATCCCCTCGCGCAACGAACCCGACGGCGAGGAGCTGAACTATCCGTTCCTGTTCGCTGAGCTCGACCGGCTCGGCTATGACGGCTTTGTCGGCTGCGAATATAACCCGCGCGGCAACACCACCGACGGCCTCGGCTGGTTCAAACCCTACGCCGGAGCAAAATCGTGAAATTGTCTTTGGGCTGCATTGCCGACGACTACACCGGCGCCTCTGATCTCGCCAACACGCTGACGCGCTGCGGCCTGCGCACGGTGCAGACCATCGGCGTGCCTTCTGACGATTTGGCGCTGCCGGAAGTCGACGCGGTGGTGGTGTCGCTGAAGAGCCGCTCGATCGAGGCGGGCCTGGCCGTCACGCGCTCGCGGTCGGCGGAAAAATGGCTGCGCGGCCGCGGCGCTGATCACGTGCTGTTCAAGGTCTGCTCGACCTTCGATTCCACCGACGCCGGCAATATCGGCCCGGTGATGGATGCGCTGCGCGACGATTCCGGCGATGCCATCGTGCTGGTGACGCCGGCCTTTCCGGAAACCGGCCGCACCGTCTATCAGGGCAATCTGTTCGTCGGCGCCGTGCCGCTGAACGAAAGCCCGCTGAAGGATCATCCGCTCAACCCGATGCATGATTCCAATCTGGTGCGGGTGCTGGCGCGCCAGAGCAAGACGAAGGTCGGGCTGGTCGATCTTGCAACGCTCGCGCGCGGTGAAGCTTCTGTGCGCGCGCGCCTCGCCGATCTCGCCGGCAAGGGCATTGGTGCGGCCATCATCGACGCGGTGTTCGACCGCGATCTGGAAACCATCGGCAACGTCGCGCTCGATCATCGATTGTCGGTCGGCGCCTCCGGCATCGGGCTCGGCCTCGCGCGGGCACTGGTCGCTTCCGGCAAGGCTAAGTCGAACGTGACGAAGGCGAACGCCGATGCGCCGGTCGGCGGACCGGCCGCGTGCCTGGCCGGCAGTTGTTCGCAGGCAACGCTGCAGCAAATTGCCAATGCCGAAAAGGCGATGCCGGTGCTTCATCTCGATCCCGACCGCATCGTTGCCGGCCCGGATGAAGCGCGGCGTGCGCTCGTGTGGGCGAAGGAGCGGATCGGTGACGGCCCGCTTCTGATCGCGAGCAGCTCGACGCCGGATCAGGTCGCAGCCCTGCAATCCCGGCATGGCCGCGATGCAGCCGGGCATGCCATCGAGCAGGCGATGGCGGACATCGCGGACGGATTGGTGCAGTCCGGCGTGCGCCGGTTGGTCGTCGCAGGTGGTGAAACTTCAGGCGCCGTGGTCGATCGCCTGGGGATTCCCGGCTTCCTCGTTGGCGCAGAAATCGCTGCAGGCGTGCCGGTTCTGCGCGCGGTGGGCGCGAAAAATGGCGAGATGCTGCTTGCACTGAAATCGGGCAATTTCGGTGGCGCCGAATTCTTTTCCGACGCGCTCAAGCTGATGCGCTGATCGTCCTACGCCACTCATTTCTCAGAGACTTCTGTCGCGTACCGTATTTTTACGGTGCGCCAAATTAACACAACCTGAGAACGAATAAGATTCTGGTGCGTGCAAGGGCATCGACTTAGCCCGCCCGTCGCAACCGGCGCGTCTTCCGCGCGCCCAAAACCAAGAGATTCCAACCCATGCTTGCCAAGTACTCGATCCGCGCCAAAATCATTACTGTCGTTGCCTTCCTGCTGGCCGCGATGACGGGTATGGGCCTGCTGGCGGTCCGCGACATGCGGGCGATGAACGCCGACACTGTGGACATCACGACCAACTGGATGCCGAGCGTTCGCGTGCTCGGCGACCTGCGCGCCGGCGTCATCACCTACCGCAACGTGATCCGCGAGCACATGCTGGTCGGGACGCTGGAAGGAAAGCAGGCCCAGGAAAAAACCCTGGCGAGCGTGGTCGAGAACAACAACAAGATCCGCGCGCTCTACGAGCCGATGATCGCCTCCCCGGAGGAGCGTGCGCTCTACAAGGAATGGTCCGACCTCTGGGACAGATACAAGAAGGGCACCGAGGAAGTAATGGCGCTGTCGCGCAACTCCGTCGGCAAGGTTCCACTCGAGGCGCATGAGATGAACTCGAAGACGGTCAACAAGATCGGGCTCGAGGCCGACGCCGTCCTGAAGAAGAGCATCGACCTCAACAATGCCGGAGCCGACAAGGCTGCCCAGAGTGCGGCTGACAGCTACGCGTCCGCCTTCATGATGCTGGCCGTGATTCTCGGCGCCTCCGTCATCATCGGCATTGCCGTCGGCATCTATCTGGTTCGCGACGTCTCGAGCGGCATCGCTTCCATCGTTACCCCGATGCAGGCGCTGGGCAAAGGCGACCTCAGCGCGGAAGTTCCGCATCAGGGCGAGAAGACCGAAATCGGCGCCATGGCAGACACCTTGCAGGTGTTCAAGCAGGCGCTGATCGCGAAGAAGGCCGCCGATGAGGCTGCGGCCCTCGACGCCGAAGCCAAGATCGAGCGCGGCCGCCGGGTCGACGGCATCACCCGCAATTTCGAATCGATGATCGGCGAGATCGTCCAGACCGTGTCATCCGCTTCGACGCAGCTCGAAGCCTCGGCCGGCACGCTGTCGGCGACCGCCGAGCGTTCGCAGTCGCTGACGACAGCGGTGGCGGCGGCTTCCGAGGAAGCTTCCACCAACGTGCAGTCGGTGGCGTCAGCGACCGAAGAACTGTCGTCGTCGGTCAACGAGATCAGCCGCCAGGTGCAGGAATCGGCGCGCATGGCGACCGACGCCGTCGGCCAGGCCCGCGTCACCAACGACCGGGTCAGCGAATTGTCGAAGGCGGCGAGCCGGATCGGCGACGTCGTCGAATTGATCAACACCATCGCAGGCCAGACCAACTTGCTGGCGCTCAATGCCACCATCGAGGCGGCGCGCGCCGGCGAAGCCGGCCGCGGCTTCGCCGTCGTGGCGTCGGAAGTGAAGGCGCTGGCCGAGCAGACCGCGAAAGCCACCGGCGAGATCGGCCAGCAGATATCAGGCATCCAGGCCGCGACCCAGGAGTCGGTCAACGCAATCCAGGAAATCAGCGGCACCATCGAGCGGCTGTCGGAAATCTCTTCGACCATCGCCGCCGCGGTGGAAGAGCAGGGTGCCGCGACACAGGAAATCTCCCGCAACGTGCAGCAGGCGGCGCAAGGCACCCAGCAGGTCTCCGCCAACATCACCGACGTCCAGCGCGGCGCGACCGAGACCGGCTCGGCCTCCTCGCAGGTGCTGTCGGCGGCGCAGTCGCTGTCTGGCGACAGCAACCGCCTCAAGCTCGAAGTCGGCAAGTTCCTGGATTCGGTCCGGGCAGCCTGACACCCGGCCGATCACCGGCGAAGAGCCCGGCTCCCAACAGGAGCCGGGCTTTTGCGTTTGCAACCCTGCAGCGAAATCCAATTGGGCTACTCGGTAGCCTCTACTGAGCTAAAATTAACCAGTCTTGTTTACAAGAGCACCATCTTTACGGCGCGCGCGCTGTTCGGTGGTTCCCGCTGGCCATCGCCGACTGCGCGGTTTGGGGAAATTTGGGGTTCGCTGACAATGATCAAGCTCAATCGCATCGGGTATAAACTGGGCCTGGCTGGCGCGGTCGGCATATTGCTGGCGGGCGGCATGGTAGCCAACCAGATGATGTCGGAACGGGCGATTGAGGCGGCAAACAGCCGCGCCGATCGCTCGCAGCGGGTCATCGATGCCGCGATCTCAGCGAACCTGAACGGACGGCAGATCGAGCTTGCCGCGCGCAACGTCAGGCTGGCGACAAAGGCCGCCGACGTCGAAAGGAACGCAGCGGACCTCAATCGATTCAAGGCCGCCGAAACCAAGGCGTTGGATGATGCGCAGGCGATTGCGACGATACCGGATATCAAGCAGCGCCTGGAGAAAATCAAGTCGCTGATGACTTCCTACACGACTGGCGTCGATGAGCTTGCGAAGACACAGCTCAATCTCCTCGCGGTGATCGACAAGCGCTCGGCGATTTCGGCCGAATGGACCAAGGCGATCGAGACCCAATTGGCGTCGCCCGCGCTGGCCAAGCTCGACAACAAGCTCGAAATCGAAAAGCTGCTGCATATGGCCGATGCCAAGGTCAACGCGCTGCGGGCCATGGTGTGGCGGCTGGGCGCCACCGGCGATGTCGGTCTGATCGCCCAGATCGCGAAGACCCAGGCCGCGCTCAAGGCCAATTTCAACCTGTTGCGGGGCGAGGCCGATGACCGCGATTTGCTGGTGGTGGTCAGCACGCTGGATTCGATCGTCAAACGTTTCCTGGCCGCCAATGACGAAGCGGTCAAGATCGAGGAATTGAAGGCGGACATTGTCGCCAACCGCACCGTCAAGTTTGCCCAGGAGGCGGGCACGCAGATGGATAGCCTGGTCGACATCGCGCGAAAGAACTACGCCACATCGAAGGAGGAAGCCGCCGCCGAGACCGAGCGAGCCAGCACGGTCAGCCTCGCCATGGGTATCGTGGTGATTATCGCGCTGTTCGCATCGATGGTGTTCTCCTTCCTTGGGATCTCGCGTCCGATGATGCGCCTGAACGGTGCGCTGGGTGAGATGGCCGGCGGCAACCTCGACGTCGTGATCCCCGGCGCCAGGCGCGGTGACGAAATCGGCGACCTCGCCAAGACGGTGACGATCATCAGAGAGAATGCCGAGCAGAAGGCCCGCGACGAAGCCGAGGCCAAGGTCAAGCAGGACCTGATCGCCGCCCGGCAGCGCAAGGACGACATGATCAAGCTTGCTGATACTTTCGAGACGGCGGTCGGCGAGATCGTCGAGACAGTGTCGTCGGCCTCTACCGAACTGGAAGCCTCCGCCGGGACGCTGACGTCGAACGCCGAGCGCGCCCAGGAGTTGACCACGATGGTGGCGGCGGCCTCCGAGGAAGCCTCCACCAACGTGCAGTCGGTGGCGTCGGCGACCGAAGAGTTGTCCTCCTCGGTCAACGAGATCAGCCGTCAGGTGCAGGAATCGGCGCGGATGGCCGCTGCGGCCGTCGACCAGGCCCGCTCCACCAACGACCGCGTCAGCCAATTGTCGAAGGCGGCGAGCCGGATCGGCGACGTCGTCGAGCTGATCAACACCATTGCCGAGCAGACCAATCTTTTGGCGCTCAACGCCACCATCGAAGCGGCGCGCGCCGGCGATGCCGGCCGTGGCTTCGCGGTCGTGGCGTCGGAAGTGAAGGCGCTGGCCGAGCAGACCTCCAAGGCCACCGGCGAGATCGGCCAGCAGATCACAGGCATCCAGGCGGCGACCCAGGACTCCGTGAACGCGATCAAGGAAATCAGCGGCACCATCGAAAAGCTGTCGGAGATCTCCTCGACCATTGCCGCAGCCGTGGAAGAGCAGGGTGCTGCGACGCAGGAAATCTCCCGCAACGTGCAGCAGGCCGCCCACGGCACCCAGCAGGTGTCCTCCAACATCACCGATGTGCAGCGCGGCGCCTCCGAGACCGGCTCCGCCTCCACGCAGGTTCTCTCCGCCGCGCAATCATTGTCGGGCGACAGCAACCGCCTCAAGCAAGAGGTCGGCAAGTTCCTCGACTCGGTGCGCGCGGCCTGACCATAACGGGATGACAATATGAAAGCCCGGCCTCCGGAAGGGGCCGGGCTTTTTGCATTTGGTCGCCTTCCGCGTCGTCGGAAAAGCAGAATGCGAAGGGGTAGGGGGAGGGCCACACCCGACACCGTCATCCTGAGGTGCGAGCCCCTTGGCGAGCCTCGAAGGATGAATGCTGGGCACATCCTTCGAGGCGCGCAAGAGCGCGCACCTACGGGTGAACGCAATTGCGTTCATCCCGGGGATGACGACGGTCGCTTACCCCACCCGCCACTCCAGCACACCATCGCCGGCCGTGACGATCTCCCCAACCGAACCCACCGGTGTGCGGTCCATGTTGCGCAGGTGCGCCAGCGTCGCGCTGTCGTTCGCCGGCACCCGCGCCAGAGCACGCGCGTCATCCGCCGTGCGCATCATTACCACGCCGTGCTCGACGTCGCCCTTGCCGCCATAGATCACGGTAAAGCTCTCGACCTTGCCCTTGCCGCTGGCTTCCGTGACGAATTCGGGCACGGCGCCCTTGCGGCGGTCGGCTTCGGCCTGGACGCTGGTGTCCTGCGTCAGAGCTTGCTTCGGCGCTTGCCGCGACAGCACCAGCCCATGATGCTTGGTGACAAAACCGCCCTGACCATAGAGCAGGCCAAGCGTGCCGCCCTCGCGCAGCTTCCTCACCATCGCGCAGGCGGCGTGCGTCATATAGGTGTTGAGCGGCGCGCCGAAGAATGTGAGGCCGCCGGTGACGGTTGGCCTGACGTCGGGGCCGAGGCCGAGCGTCCGCCGCGCCATCTTGGGCACGCAGGGAAAGCAGCTGTACAACTCGATCGCATCGAACTTCCTGCCGTCGCCCTCGACGAGATCCATCACGGCTCCGAGCACGGCATTCTGCGGATGGCTCTCAAAAAACTGATCGCGCAGCAGATAGTCGCGCGGCTCTTCAGCAGATGCGCCGCCGAGAGGGTAGATCAACCGGTCCTCGGGCACGCCGGCGGCGCGGGCCTTTGCCAGCGACGTCATCAGGATCGCGCCGCCCATGTTGACGGTCGGGTTGGCCACCATCAGCTTGGTGTAGGGCCAGGCGATCAGCCGGTTTTCCGGCGTCGGCGTTGTGATCTCGTCCGGCGTGAACTGCTTCTTCAGCCAGGAATTGGGATTCTCCGACGCCACGTTTGCATAGATCGACCAAAGCTGGCCGGATTCGGCCAGCGCCTCGCGCGGGGTCTGGCCCCAATGCGCTGAGGTCGCGGACTCATACAGCGGATAGACTGTGATGGGACGGAACACACCGAGCGTCACCGCCATCGGCTTCTGGAACGCTGCGCCACGCTTCGGCTCCTCGACGTCGTGGGCAAACGGCGTCCATGGCAGATCGATACCGGACCGCTGCGCCTTGGTCGCGGTCGATTGCGCCTCGGCGCCGCACACCGCCGCCACGCTGCATTCGCCGCGCGCGATGCGTTTTGCCGCTTCATGCAGATAGCGGATCGGGCTCTCGCCGCCGACCGGGCCGTAATAGCAATGCGCCGGCTGGACGCCGAGCCGTTCAGCCAGCCGTTTTTCGGGATCGCGGTAGCGCCAGCTCAGGAAATTCACGACGTCGAGCGAGCCGAGTTCGCCGAGCAGTTTTGCGCCACTGTCCGCCTCCGCGCGCTTCAGCGCCTGTTCCAGCAGGGCGAGCGGTTCGAGTCCGGCGGCGATGTCCTTTGGCCGGTCGACGATTTCGCCGACGCCGACGATGACGGGAATGCGGTCTTCGGGAAGGGATGTCATTTCTTCTTGTTTCTCTTGCTGGGTATCACGTTAGGCGTTTTCACTCTATCCCCGTCATTGCGAGGAGCGCTTGCGACGAAGCAATCCATTCTTTCTTTCCGCGGCGCGATGGATTGCTTCGCTTCGCTCGCAATGACGGAGGAGAAGCCTACTCCTCCATCAACGCGTTCATATGCTCGACCGCGTCGACAAAATCTTCCTTGAATTCCTGCACCACGGCGCCGGCGGATTTGACGCTGTCGATCAGGCCGACGCCCTGGCCGACAAAGTAACTGACGAGGTCGCGCGCCTGCACGTTGCCGGCCGCCGCGGCGCGGTCGATCGAGTTGAAGGCGTCGCGGCTGATGATGCTTTGCAGCGGCATCGGCAGCGCGCCGGGGCTGTCAGGTCCGCGGTCCCAGGCATCAGTCCATACCGAGCGCAGCTGCCGCGCCGGCTTGCCGGTACGGCCTTTGGAGCGGACGGCGTCGCGGGAGGACGCCGCGATCATCTTCTCGCGAAAAATTTCGGTGGTCTCGGATTCCACGGTGGCCAGCCACACCGAGCCGGTCCAGACACCGGCCGCGCCCATCGCCATGCAGGCCGCCATCTGATGCCCGGTCATGATGCCGCCCGCCGCCAGCACCGGCACTTTGCGGATCGGCTTGATCGCCTTGATCACCTCGGGCACCAGCACCATGGTGGAAACCTCGCCGCAATGGCCGCCGGCTTCGGTGCCCTGCGCCACCAGAATATCGACGCCGGCCGCGACCTGGCGCAGCGCGTGCTCCTTGGAGCCGATGAGGGCGGCGACCGGCACGTCGTGCTTGCGGCCCATCTCGATCATCGCCTTCGGCGGCACCCCGAGCGCGTTGGCGATCAGCCTGATCGGATGGCGGAAGGATACGTCGAGCAGCTCCAGCGCGATCTCGGCGTCAAACGGCTGTGGCTGGTTGTCGGCGACACTCTCCGTCGTGAGTTCGATGTTGTATTTCTTCAGAAGGTTGCGGGTGAAATCACGGTGCTCTTGCGAAACCCGCTTCTCCAGGCTTTTCCAGGTGAGGTTCTTCTCACCAGCGGTCGAAATGTTTTCCGGGATCAGCACATCGATGCCGTAAGGCTTGCCGTCGACGTGGTCGTCGATCCATTTCAATTCCTGCTCCAGCGTCTCCGGCAAGAAACGGGTCGCTCCCAGCACGCCAAAGCCGCCGGCGCGGCTGACCGCCGCCACCACGTCGCGGCAATGGCTGAAGGCCAGCAGCGGAAACTCGATTCCCAGCATGTCGCAGATCGGGGATTTCATGGTCGTGTCCGTTCCCTGGGGCGGCTTTGGCGCCGCTCGTTGTTGGTTTTTTGTTTGCCGTGTTGCCCGACGCTAGCCCATCGGAGGCTGGGATGCCAAGCGCTCTTCGATCATGAGGGACGAACATTCCACGTCACAAAATATGCAAAGCAAGGCCGCCGATTTGTGTCTTGCGCTTTGGCGCTATCGAGAGAATGCTGTCCGGCAAATCAAGAATTCTCAAGGGAGTTTCCATGTCCGCATCGCCATCCGTTACCGGAAAAGCTTCCGAGAGCTACGACGTCGTCGTGGTCGGCGCAGGCTTTGCCGGTATGTACATGCTGCATAAACTGCGCGGGCAGGGCTTTTCAGCGCGGGTCTATGAGCAGGGCGATGGCGTCGGCGGCACCTGGTACTGGAACCGCTATCCCGGCGCGCGCTGCGATGTCGAGAGCATGCAATATTCCTATTCGTTCTCTGAAGAGCTGCAGCAGGAATGGGACTGGAGCGAGCGCTACGCGCCGCAGCCGGAGATCTTGAAATACGCCAACCACGTCGCCGACCGTTTTGGTCTTCGTCCCGACATCCAGTTCAACACCGTCGTCGAACGCGCGGAGTTCGATGAGCGCACCAACTCGTGGTCGGTCGCGCTCTCCGACGGCAGGACCGTGACCGCAAAATTCGTCGTGCTCGCCACCGGCTGCCTGTCGAACGCACGGATGCCGGAGATCAAGGGTCTCGATAGTTTTGAGGGCAAGGTCTATCACACCGGTCACTGGCCGCATGAAACGGTCGATTTCACCGGCCAGCGCGTCGGCGTGATCGGCACGGGATCGTCGGGCATCCAGTCGGTGCCTGTGATCGCCGAGCAGGCCAGCCACCTCACGGTGTTTCAGCGCACCGCGAACTTTTCGATTCCCGCCCGCAACGCCATGCTGACCGAGGAAGAGCGGCAGGCATTCCGCGCCAAATATCCGGAAGTCAGGCAATTCGCGCGCACGGAATCGCGCAACGGCATCTATACCGAAATGCCCGATCGCGGCGCGCTTGACGATGGCGACAACGAGCGCCGTTCGAAGTACGAGGCGCGCTGGACTCGCGGCGGGCTCACCTTCATGTCGGTTTACAACAACCTCGCGCTCGACGAGGCCGCCAACGATACCGCCGCCGATTTCGTCCGCGAAAAGATCGCCGAAATCGTCAAGGATCCCGAGAAGGCAAGATTGCTGCAGCCGAACAACCATCCGATCGGCTCAAAACGCATCTGCATCGACACCGAATATTTTTCGACCTTCAACCGCCCGAACGTGACGCTGGTCGACATCAAGGCCAACCCGATCGAGGAGATCACGGCCAATGCCGTGCGCACCGGCGGCAAGGACTACGAAGTCGACGCGCTGGTGCTGGCGACCGGCTTCGACGCGATGACCGGGTCGGTCGCCAAGATCGACATTCGCGGCCGCAACGGCCAGACGTTGAACCAGAAATGGGCGGAGGGTCCACGCACCTATCTCGGCTTGATGAGCGTCGGCTTCCCCAATCTTTTCGTCATCACCGGTCCCGGCAGCCCGTCGGTGCTGTCGAACATGATCGTCTCGATCGAGCAGCATGTCGACTGGATCACCGACTGCGTGACCTATATGCGCGACCGTGGCCTTGAGGCCATGGAAGCCAAAAAGGACGCCGAGGACAATTGGGTCGCCCACGTCAACGAGGTCGCCTACACCACGCTCTATCCGCAGGCCAATTCCTGGTACATGGGGGCCAACGTCCCCGGCAAGCCGCGGATCTTCATGCCCTATATCGGCGGCGTCGGGCCGTACCGGCAGATCTGCGACGACGTGGCGGCCAAGGGCTATGAGGGTTTTGCGATGACGGGTGCGGAGCAGCCAAGGAAGATGGCGGCGTCGTAGCGCCGTCATTTGCGATCGCCGTCATTGCCTGCGACAAACGCGAAGCGTTTGCGCACGGGAGCGTAGCGACGAAGCAATCCATCTCTCCGCTTGCGGCACCATGGATTGCTTCGCTTCGCTCGCAATGACGATGCTTCGTAGGGTGGGCAAAGCGAAGCGTGCCCACCACCTCGCTGCGTGACACGAAAGATGGTGGGCACGGCGCAAGCGCGCCTTTGCCCACCCTACGAGCGCAAACGCCTGCCCAACACCTCAACGAACCGATCCGCATCCGCCTCATCATTGTAAACATGCGGCGATACCCGCAGCCGCCCCAAACGCGGCGCGACGTAGACGCCGTCGTTCGCCAGCCCCTCGACGAGTCCCGCCGGCATGCCGCCCTTGAACGCCAGGCTCAGAATATGCGGCGCGCGCAGCCGCGCATCCGGCACGCTGACGCCGATGCCGCGCACGCCTTCCGCAATCCGTTCCGTCAGCATCGCGAGCCGCTGCACCACGGCCGCTGCGCCCCATTCGGCCAGCATTTCCATGCCAATGGACGCCATCTCCATCGAGATGAAATAATCGCGCTCGCCCATGTCGAAGCGGCGCGCATCGGGCACGTAACTGAGATCGGTGAAATAGACCGCGTTCTCGGCGCGCACGTCGCGGCGGCCGGCTGAGGTCTGCTCCAGCGGAATGCCGTTCTGATGGCGTTTTGCAACATAGAGAAAGGCGCGGCCGTAAGGCCCGAGCACCCATTTGTAGGTCGGAAACAGCAGGAAATCCGGATCGAGACGCTTCACGTCCATCGCCAGCACACCGACGCCCTGCGTGGCGTCGATCAGGAACATCGCGCCGCGCGCCTTGAGCGCCGAGCTCACTTTGTCGACATCGATCAGCCCGCCATCCGACCAGTGCACCGAGGAGATCGAGGCGAGGCTGACCTGTGGCGCGCCCGATCGTTCGATCGCAGCCAGCACCGCCGACGTCCAGTCGCCGTCTTCGGGTTGTCGGACGGTCTCGACCGTGAACCCCTGTGCTTCGGCGCGCGCGTGCCATTCGAGCACCGGGGAGGAATGATCGCTTTCCAGCACGATCACGCGCGTGCCGCGGGGAATCGTCAAAAGCTTCGCCGCCGTCGCGACGCCGTAGCTGATCGAGGGGGTCAGCGCGACGTCGGCCGCCTCGGCGTTGATCAGCCGGGCGGCGGCAATCCGCGCGCGCTCATTCTGCTGGCTGGCAAAGGAAGCCGGCAGCGTCCATGGCGTGCCCTTGCGCCCGACCGCGGCGCGGCCGGCTTCCAGGGTCCGGATCGGCAAGGGGCTGTAGGAGGCGGCGTTGAGGTAGCAAACCTGGCGAGGTATCTCGAACAGGGCGCGCTGCGAGGCAAGCATTTCGGATGATCTCTCTTGTGGTGACCCGTCCATTATGGCCGATCCCGGCCGGGCCAGCCATAAAGGCATTGCTCCGAGTACAACTCAGCCGCGCCTCATGATCCCTTTTGGCGCTACGATTTGTTGAACCTGGATTGTGTCAGGAGCGACCAAAGGGCGTTCGCAGAGCTCCACGATCTCCGTGGCAACAGAGGCGGCCATGTCACTTTCTTACGAAACCCAACGACCCATCGCCTCGGACAATATCCTCGCCGGCGCTGTGTACGTGCTTTACGGCGTGGGTTATTTCACCGGGGTTACTGCGCTGATGGGCGTCATCATCGCGTATGTGAAAGTCGACGATACTGACCCAGTGATGCAGTCACATTTCCGGTTTCAGATCAGGACCTTCTGGATCGGACTGCTGTACCTTGCGATCGGCATTCCGTTGTCCTTGGTGCTGATCGGCCTTCCGATTCTTGCCTGGTGGTTCATCTGGTCACTCATCCGCATCGTCAAGGGCGGCCTGTTGAGCATCGAGCACAAACCGATCGCTAATCCGAGGTCCTGGCTGTTCGGATAATCCGGCCGGCGGGAAGCTGCTCCCTAAACCTCCAGCCACTCCTTGCGCACGCCGGCATTGGCGGCAAGCTCCGCCGGCGTTCCCTCGAACACGATGCGGCCGTGGCCCATCACATAGAGGCGGCGGGAAATCTTCAGCGCGATGGTGAGCTTCTGCTCCACCAACAGAATAGCGGTGCCGCGGCGCGCGATTTCGTCGAGCAGGGTGCCGACCTGTTCGGCCAGTTTTGGGGCGAGCCCCTCGGTCGGCTCGTCGTTGTCTTGCGGTGCCGATCTGAAATCGTAACATGGTCTCGCGGCAAACCGCCACGGGAATTGTTGGGCTGCCATGCAGCATCTTGCGGTTGGCGGCGACAGCCCCAAGGTATACCAGACTCACGCATTGTAATTCCGCCGCGCGGCAGATCGCCTCGATCACACGGCCGAAAGAAGCCTGGAGCCAACACGAATGAACGACGTTGTTACCGACCCCACCGCCTATGTGCCGCCGAAAGTCTGGACCTGGAATAAAGAAAGCGGCGGCCGCTTCGCCAGCATCAACCGCCCGATCGCAGGCCCCACGCATGACAAGGAGCTGCCGGTCGGCCGGCATCCGTTTCAGCTCTATTCGCTGGCGACGCCGAACGGCGTGAAAGTCACCGTCATGTTCGAGGAGCTGCTGGCCGCCGGTCACAGCGGCGCCGAGTATGACGCCTGGTTGATCAAGATCGACGGCAACCAGTTCGGCAGCGGCTTTGTCGCGGTCAATCCGAACTCCAAAATCCCGGCACTGATGGATCGCAGCGGTCCGACGCCGATCCGGCTGTTCGAGTCCGGTGCGATCCTGATGCATCTGGCTGAAAAGTTCGGGGCCTTTCTGCCGGCCGGCGGCGAGGCGCGGGCGGAATGCCTGTCATGGCTGTTCTGGCAGATGGGCAGCGCGCCGTTTCTCGGCGGCGGCTTCGGCCATTTCTATGCCTACGCGCCGACCAAGATCGAATACGCGATCGACCGCTACGCCATGGAAGTGAAGCGTCAGCTCGACGTGCTCGACCGGCGGCTTGCCGACAATGAATATCTCGCCGGCAGCGAATACACGATTGCCGACATGGCCACCTGGCCATGGTACGGCGCGCTGGCGAAGGGTCTCGTCTACGGCGCCGGCGAATTCCTGTCGGTGCACGAATACAAGAACGTGCAGCGCTGGACCGACGCGATCGCCAAACGCCCGGCGGTGAAGCGCGGCCGCATGGTCAACCGGATCTCGGGCGATCCGGCCAGCCAGTTGCACGAGCGGCATGAGGCCGGCGATTTCGACACCAACACGCAGGACAAGATCGGCGAGCCGAGCAGCGCACCGACCTAGTCCGTAGGGTGGGCAAAGCGAAGCGTGCCCACCATTCAACAACGTTCCGCAAGAGATTGGTGGGCACGGCGCAAGCGCGCCTCTGCCCACCCTACAAACCAAAAAATCCGAACCGAGGAAACCGCATGCCGACTTTCGAAAAAGGCGCCGTTCGTATCCATTACGAGGAGGCCGGCTCCGGCTATCCGCTACTGATGATCGCCGGCGGTGGATTGAACTCGACGATCGCGGGCCTGTCGGGCAGTTACCCGCCGTTCGATTCATTCGAGGAGTTCAAGGGCGAGTACCGCTGCATCGCGGCCGATTTGCGCAACGCCAATACCGGGCAGTCTTCCGGCCCGCTCGAAATCGACCGGCCCTGGGATTCCCACACCGACGACCATCTCGGCCTGATGGATCATCTTCGCATCGACAAGTTCATGGTGCTCGGGTTTTGCATCGGCGGCCCCCTGATCTGGAATCTCCTGAAGCGCGCGCCGGACCGCATCGTTGCCGCCGTGCTGGCGCAACCGTCAGGCTCGCGTCCCGAGATGCGCGATTTGTTCTACGACAACAACACCAAGGGCTGGGCGCCGGAGCTCCTGAAGCAGCGGCCCGACATCACCGTGGAAACAACAGATAAATTCCTGACCAAAATGTACCGCACCAATCCCGATTTCGTCTTCACGGTGACGCGCGACTTCGTGCGCCAGTGCCGGACGCCGGTGCTGATCTTGCCCGACGATATTCCGGCGCACCCTTACGCGGTCGCGATGGAGTCGGCGATGCTGGCGCCGAACGCCGAAGTCAGCATGTTTCCGTGGAAGGAGCCCAAGGAGCGGATTCCGCTGGCGGTGCGCCAGATCCGCTCGTTCCTGCGCGCGCACCGGCCCGTGGCGGCATAGACGTCGTGGTGCGTAGCGTGTAGGGTGGGCAAAGCGAAGCGTGCCCACCATTTCAACCGCGTGTCGAATGAAGATGGTGGGCACGGCGCAAGCGCGCCTTTGCCCACCCTACGAAGCGGTCAGCAAATCGTTATCCTCCGGATGCTTCTTCATATAGCCCTGGATGAACTCGCATTCGACCGTGAGCTTGCGTCCCTGCGCCCGCACCGCATCGAGCGTCGCGCGCGCCAGCTTTGAGCCGATGCCTTTGCCACCCAGTTCCGGCGGCACCACGGTGTGTTCGAGCGTGATTGTGCCCGGTGATTTGCGATAGGTGACGAAGGCGATCGTACCATCGACGTCGAGTTCAAACCGGTTGCCGGTTTCGTTATCGCGAAAATGCTCGGTCATGTGAGAGCTCTTATGTTGCGGGCACTTCCGGCGCCGGCGGGAACACGACGCGGTCGTCGGTGCGGCAATAGCGGTCGGCGAACATGCGGCCGATCGGGTGGTAGCGCTCCATGTGCACGCGCATGGTCTGCGTATCCCACAATTCGTCGCGGATGTAGAAGTTGATGCCTTCGCCCATGATCAGCTGCCGGACGCCCTTCACATCCATGGTCTTCCAGACCTTGCACTCCATCGCCCAGGGCGCGTCGGCCAGCCGCGGCACCGCGACTTTTGACGAGGGCGCCAGCTTCAGGCCGAGGTAATTCGGCTCGCCGATATCAGGCGGAAAGTCGCCGCTGGAATCGTGCATTGCGCGGGCCAGCGGCTCGTCGGTGAGGTTGACCACGAACTCGCCGGTGCGCTGGATGTTGACCAGCGTGTCCTTGACGCGCCCGTCGGGCCGCAAATTGACCGCGAACATGCACAGCGGCGGATCCTCGCAGAACACGTTGAAGAAACTGTAGGGCGCGGCGTTGACCACACCGGTCGGGCCAATCGTCGTCACCCAGGCGATCGGCCGCGGCAGCACGAACCCGGCGAGCACCTTGTAGCGGTCGCGCGGGTTGAGGTCTTCAGGCGCGTATTCCATTCTGCATTTCCTGTTTCGCGTGCTGGCGGGTGAAGGGACTCACTGCGGACGAATTTGCGGAGGCACCCCCACCCCAACCCAAGAGCGAGCTTCGCTCGTCTCGACCCCCGCAAGCGGGAGAGGGGGGCGCATCGGTGTTCGTTGAGCGATCGAGAATAACAATGGTCGAGGTTGAGCGCACTGCTTGTCACACGCCGCGCGCGTCTCCCTCTCCCGCGCTTGCGGGGGAGGGCGGGGTGGGGGCGCGGCTCGGGGACTCCCGATAACGCGCCCCCAACAGCCCCTACGGCATGCTCAGTTCATGCCTTCCGACCACCATCCAGTGCACCTCATCCGGACCGTCGGCGAAGCGCAGATGCCGCACGTCCTGGTACATCTCGCCGAGCTGGCTCCATTGCGAAATACCTGTGGCGCCGTGCATCTGGATCGCCTGGTCGATGATCTTGCAGGTGCGCTCGGGCACCATGGCTTTCACCATGCTGACCCAGATCCGCGCTTCCTTGTTGCCGAGCACGTCCATCGCCTTGGCGGCCTTGAGCACCATCAGCCGCATCGCCTCGATTTCGCAGCGCGCCTGGGCGATGATCTGCAGATTGCCGCCGAGATGGGCGATCTTCTTGCCGAAGGCCTCGCGGGTGAGGCCGCGCGACACCATCAGGTCGAGCGCCTTTTCCGCCTTGCCGATGGTGCGCATGCAGTGATGGATGCGGCCCGGCCCGAGGCGAACCTGCGAAATCTCAAAGCCGCGGCCTTCGCCGAGCAGCATGTTCTCCTTCGGCACCCGGCAATTGTTGAAGCGCAGATGCATGTGGCCGCGCGGCGCGTGGTCGTGGCCGAACACGTGCATCGGGCCCAGGATCTCGACGCCGGGGGTGTCGATCGGCACCAGGATCTGCGACTGCTGCTTGCTCGGCGGCGCGTCCGGATTGGTCTTCACCATCACGATCATGATCTTGCAGCGCGGATCGCCGGCGCCGGAGATATAGTACTTCTCGCCGTTGATCACCCATTCGTCGCCGACGAGTTTTGCCGAGGTCGAGATGTTCTTGGCGTCGGAGGAGGCGACATTCGGCTCGGTCATCGCATAGGCCGAGCGGATTTCACCGGCCAGCAACGGCTTCAGCCACTTCTCCTTCTGCGCCTTGGTGCCGACGCGTTCCAGCACTTCCATGTTGCCGGTGTCGGGCGCCGAGCAGTTCATGGTCTCCGACGCCATCGGATTTTTCGCGAGCTCAACCGCGATATAGGCGTAGTCGAGGTTTTTGAGGCCCTGGCCGGTCTCGTCGTCGGGCAGGAAGAAGTTCCACAAGCCGACTTCCTTGGCCTTGTCCTTGGCCTTCTGCAGGCACGCAAGCTGTTCCGGCGTAAAGCTCCAGCGGTCGGTCTTTTTCTCGCCAAGCTTTGCGAATTCGACCGACATCGGGTCGACGGTCTCGCGGATGAACTTCTTGACGTGCTCGTAGAGCGGACGGACCTCGTCCGACATCCGGAGATCATTGAGCTCTTCGCCCGGATTGAGGTTGTAGGTCGTCGTTCGCGGGATGTAGGCGTGCTTCATCAGGGTCCTCCCATTCGGCGTTTTCCATTCTGCGGATAATCGTTGGAACGCGCCTGTTGGGCCGCAATCTAGACGCCTGCGCGGTCCCAGCACAAGCGGGGCGAGGGTCCGCGCGCAGCGCCCTGCCGCTAATGCATGCGGTGATGCCGCGCCGGGGAATCGGATGCGTATCCCCGCAGGTGGGCATATTGCTTCATCTGATCGGCCGACAGGATTTGCGCCGTTTCGAGGTGATATTTCAGATGCGCGTTGCGCAGTTCCGCCTGCGTCTGGCCGATCTTCGTCGTCGCGTCCCTCAGCGCGTCAGGCGTGATCGAACGGCCGGCGAATTGCCGGTCGAGCGCGCTTTCCTGCTCGATCAGGCTGAGACCGATCGGCGTCGCTTCCGCTTTCATTGTTTCAAACAGTGTTTGAATCCGTTGCTTCTGCGCCGCCGACAGCGCCAGTCTGTCGGACAATTCCAGCACGTGCATCGGGCCGGGGTAGCCGTTCAGTTCGGCCGCCAGCGCCAGGCCCATGCCCCTGCCGGCCTTGAGATCATCGATCTGCTGCGCGGACAGCGCCTTGATCGAGCGGCCCTGCATCCCCGCATAGGGCGACTGCGCCATTGCGGCGGTCGAGGTTAGGGCGAGGATGGTGATGGCGGCGGCAACGATTTTCATGAAATTCTCCTGCTGTGATGTTCCGATCTTATCGATCCGGATGACGCGTGCACATCAAGGTTCCGTCAGAGCGACGTCATTGCCTGCGACAAACGCGAAGCGTTTGTGCAAGGGAGCGAAGCAACGAAGCAATCCATTCTTTCCTTCGCACTATGGATTGCTTCGCGGAGCCTGGCATCGGGCGCGCATTCGCGCGACCCGTTGGCTCGCAATGACGAAAAGGATCACTCCACGCGCTGAAAGACGCTGAATTGAAAGCGCTGTTGCGATCCCCAGGGCGTGGCATGGTCGTTGCGCTGGCTTTGCAGCAGCTTGAACCCCGGTCCCAGCGTCTGCCCGAGCCGCGCCGCATCGTAACGCATCACCGGCAGGCCGCTGCATTTCTCGGGTCCGTCCAGCGCGAAGGTCGCGATGATGGCGTGACCGCCGATCTTCAAACCCTGCTTGAACCGCGCGATGTAGCCCGCGCGGTCACTCTCCTCGGTCAGAAAGTGAAACGCCGCCCGGTCATGCCAGATGTCATACGCCCGCGACGGCTTCCATGTGGTGGCGTCGGCCACAAGCCAATGCGGGCGTGAGGCGCGTTCGCCGAGACGGGCTTTGGCGGCCTCCAATGCCGCCGCGGATAGATCGAGCACGGTGACATCGCAAAATCCCTGATCGATGAGGTGATCGACCAGCCGTGACGCGCCGCCGCCGATGTCGATGATCGCCGAACGGGGCGTAGCCCCGATCTCGGCGATCAGCGCCAGCGACGGGGCAGGGCTCTCCTGAAACCAGCTGACCTCGTTCTCGCGTTTGCTGGTGTAGACTTTCTCCCAGTGCGCCTGGCGGCTTTCGCTTTCCATCGCGTTCTCCTCTGCGCTGCGGGGGGGCCAACTGAAGGTGGTTGTTCCTGCCGTCCGCGGCAATAGTCCGCAGGGCCGAGGAACAACGCGTAGCCTAAATATAGCCACGGCTTGCCGCAAATAATGCGGGGCTGGAATAGCCGCGTTCTCATTGTTCTAGTCTGCGTTTCCGCTTGATCACCAAAACCATAAACAATCGCCGACGTCGGCGACCAAAACAAGGAGCCAACATGAAGAGGATACCACTCCTCCTTGGAGTCCTGCTTTTATTTCCCGGAAGCGCGCAGACCTTTGCTGCGGATTCGCGCGAGCTGCTCGCGCTTCTGAAGCAGGGGAACTACGTCATCATCTTCCGCCATGGTGCGACCGACGACAGCCAGAAAGATATATACCCCTTCAAATTCGACGATATGAAAGCGCAACGGCAATTGAGCGAGAAGGGCAGAGAAGCCGCCCGCCAGATCGGTGCCGCGCTCAAGGCGCAGGGCGTGCCGGTCGGCGACGTCTACACCAGCAGGCTCAACCGGGCGGTTGAGACCGGACAGATATTGTCAGGCAAGGAAGTCCGCGCCGTGGATGTTCTGACGGACAGCGGTGCCGGCAGCGCGTCGTCGATGGCCAATCCCACCGGCGCCAACGCGAAGGCTGGCCTCGCCATGCGTGAGCTGGTCAATGCGGTGCCCGTTCCCGGCACGAACAATTTGCTGGTCACCCACAAGACCAACTTCGCCGACGCGTTTGGAAAGGAAGCCGGCGATGTCGGGGAGGCTGAGGCGTTTGTCTACAAGCCGAATCCGGCCAGCCCCGCCGTATTCGTCGGACGCATCAAAGCACCAGACTGGAACATCGCCTCGAATTGAGCGCTGGCGCGGAACCGCCTCGACCCGTTGGCCGGCAATCCAGACGGCCGATCGGTCCCCGCAGAAGCGGCGACGGCAGCCCCGCAGACTCACATCAGGGTGAATCGCACGGTGTTTGAAACCACCCTGGCTATCCTATTCCGGCCTCGCCTGGCTTGCCATCAAGATTTATCGCCGGGTGGAGAATCCGTTCCAGCCGCGCGCCTTTGACCAGCGCATAGATCGCGGGAATCACGATCAAGGTCAGCAACGTCGATGAAATCATGCCGCCGATCATCGGCACCGCGATGCGCTGCATGATCTCAGAACCCGTGCCCGTGCTCCACATGATCGGCAATAGCCCCGCCATGATGGCGACGACCGTCATCATTTTCGGCCGCACCCGCTCGACGGCGCCCTCCATGATCGCATCGTAAAGGTCCTGCTTCGTCGTGGCGCGGCCCTCGGCAGCCCGGCGCGCCCTGATCTCGTCGAGCGCCTGGTTGAGATAGATCAGCATCACGACGCCGGTCTCGGCGGCGACGCCGGCAAGCGCGATGAAGCCGACGACGACGGCGACCGACAGGTTGAAGCCCAGCCACCACATCAGCCAGAGCCCGCCAACCAGCGCGAACGGCAGCGACAGCATCACGATCATGGTTTCGGTCAGCGAGCGGAAGTTGAGGTAGAGCAGCAGGAAGATGATCATCAGCGTCACCGGCACCACGATCTTCAGCCGCGCGGTGGCGCGTTCGAGATATTCGTAACTCCCGCTCCACATCACGTAAGCGCCCGGCGGGAACTGGATGCTGGCCTTCACCGCGGCCTGCGCGTCGGCGACGTAGCTGCCGATGTCGCGGTCGCGGATATCGACATAGATGTAGACCGCGAGCTGCCCGTTCTCGGTACGGATCGAGGTCGGCCCACGCGATGGTGCGACCTTGGCGACTTCGCCGAGCGGCACCGCTCCGCCGCCCGGCATCGGCACCAGCACGTCGCGGATGATGGATTGCGTATCGCCGCGCAGATCGCGGGGATAGCGCATGTTGACGCCGAAGCGCTGACGCCCCTCGACGGTCGTGGTGACGGTCTGGCCGCCAAGCGCGGTCGCGATCACGTCGTTGACGTCCTGCACCATGATGCCGTAGCGCGCCAGCGCCGCGCGGTCGGGGACGATGTCGAGGTAATAGCCGCCGATGCCGCGTTCGGCATACGCTGATGACGTGCCGGGCACCGCCTTGAGCACCTGCTCGATCTGTTTTGCGAGCCGGTCGATCTCGTTGAGGTCCGTGCCGATCACCTTGACGCCGATCGGCGTTCGGATGCCGGTCGACAGCATGTCGATGCGCGCCTTGATCGGCTGGGTCCAGGCGTTGGAAACGCCGGGAAACTGCAGCGCCCGGTCCATCTCGGCGGTCAGGCTCTCCACGGTGACGCCGGCCCGCCATTCCGCCTTTGGTTTGAGATTGATCACGGTCTCGAACATTTCGGAGGGGGCGGGATCGGTCGCCGTTAGGGCGCGTCCGGCCTTGCCGTACACGGAAGCCACCTCCGGAAAACTTCGGATGATCCGGTCCTGGGTCTGCAGCAATTCACCGGCCTTGGTGACGGATATGCCGGGCAGTGTCGTCGGCATGTAGAGCAAAGTGCCTTCGTTGAGGTTCGGCATGAACTCGGTGCCGAGCTGCCGCGCCGGCCAGATCGTCACGGCGAGCACTGCCACCGCCAGAAGGATCACCAGCACCTTGGCGCGCATCACGGCCTTGATGACGGGACGATAGACCCAGATCAGGAAGCGGTTGATCGGGTTCCTGTGCTCGGCAATGATCTTGCCGCGCACGAAGATCACCATCAACGCCGGCACCAGTGTTACCGACAACAAGGCCGCCGCCGCCATTGCAAAGGTCTTGGTGAAGGCGAGCGGGCTGAACAGCCGGCCCTCCTGCGATTCCAGCGTAAATATCGGCATAAACGACACGGTGATGATCATAAGGCTGAAGAACAGCGCGGGTCCCACCTGTGACCCCGCCTCGATCAGCACGTCGATGCGCGATCGCCCAGGCTCGGCGCGCTCCAGATGCTTGTGCGCGTTTTCGATCATCACGATGGCCGCATCGACCATGGCGCCGATCGCGATCGCGATGCCGCCGAGACTCATGATGTTGGAGCCGAGGCCGAGCAGCTTCATGGCGCCGAACGCCATCAGCACGCCGACCGGCAGCATCAGGATCGCGACCAGGGCGCTGCGGACATGCAGCAGGAACACGATGCATACCAGAGCGACGATCACGCTCTCTTCGAACAGGGTGCGCTTGAGCGTATCGATCGCGGCGTTAATCAGCTCCGAGCGGTCATAGACCGCGACGATTTCGACCGATTTCGGCAGGCTGCTGGCGATCTCGGCAATCCGCTTCTTGACGTTCTGGATCACGTCCAGCGCATTGACGCCGAAACGCTGCAGCACGATTCCGCTGGCGACTTCGCCTTCGCCGTTGAGTTCGGTGATGCCGCGCCGCTCGTCGGGACCGAGTTCGACGCGGGCAACGTCTTTCAGCAGCACCGGCGTGCCGGCGCTGGACTTGAGCACGATATTGCCGAGGTCGTTGATGCCCTTGATGTAGCCCTTGCCGCGAATGACGTATTCGAACTCGGACAATTCGACGGTGCGGCCGCC
Source organism: Bradyrhizobium sp. AUGA SZCCT0431 (assembly GCF_018131065.1). Lineage (NCBI taxonomy): Bacteria > Pseudomonadati > Pseudomonadota > Alphaproteobacteria > Hyphomicrobiales > Nitrobacteraceae > Bradyrhizobium > Bradyrhizobium sp. AUGA SZCCT0431. The sequence goes on from NZ_JAFCLR010000022.1 coordinate 124,993, forward strand.
GACATCGGCATTGCTGGCGCGGATCGCGTCACGCATCCTTGGCATGGTGATGCCGAGGTCGCGCATGCGCTGCGGATCGAGGATGACGTTGTATTGCCGGACGAAGCCGCCGACGCTGGCGACCTCGGCAACGCCTTCGGCTTTCGCAAGCGCGAACTTCAAATTCCAGTCCTGGATCGCGCGGGTGTCGGCGAGGTTCAGCTCCTTCGACATGACAGCGTATTGGTAGACCCAGCCGACGCCGGTGGCGTCCGGTCCCATCGTCGGCGTCACGCCCACGGGCAGGCGCGCCGAAGCGCTGTTGAGGAATTCCAGCACGCGCGAGCGCGCCCAGTAGATATCGGTGCCGTCCTCGAAGATCACATAGACGAACGACACGCCGAAGAACGAGAACCCGCGCACCACCTTTGAGCGCGGCACCGTCAGCATCGCCGTGGTCAAGGGGTAGGTGACCTGGTCCTCGATCACCTGCGGCGCCTGGCCGGGATACTCCGTATAGACGATCACCTGGGTGTCGGAGAGGTCGGGAATGGCGTCCAGCGGCAGATGCGCCAGCGCATAGAGGCCGGCGGCGGTGGCGAAACCGGCGCCGAACAGCACCAGCAGCAGATTGCGCGCCGACCACGCGATCAGGCGGGCGATCATTGCTGCGCTCCGTCGGCAAAGCCCTTCAGCGCGGCCTTCAGATTGCTTTCGGCATCGATCAGGAAGTTTGCCGAAACCACCACCGGCTCGCCTTCGCTGACGCCCTCCCGCACCTCCACATAACCATCGCCGCGATCGCCGAGCTTGACTTCGCGCGGCTCGAAACGGCCTTCGCCTCTGTCGACGAACACCGCCTGGCGCCGGCCGGTGTCCATCACGGCGCTCTCCGGGATCGTCAGCACCGGCGCGGAACTGCCGATGTCGATCTCGGCATCGACATACATGTCGTGGATCAGCACCAGATCGGGATTGGCAAGCTCGATTCGCAAGCGCCCGGTACGCGTCTCCTTGTTGATCTGCGGATAGATGACGTTGATTTTCCCGGTGAATGTGCGGCCGGGAAAGCCGCGAGCCTTTACGGTCGCCGGTTGCCCCACCGCCAGCATCCCCATGTCGCGCTCGGCGACGTCGATGATGGCCCAGAGCTGCGTATGGTCGGCAATCCGGAACAGTACCTCGCCCGGTTGCGCGCGCGCGCCCTCGATGGCGTTGCGTTCGAGCACGATGCCGTCACGCGGCGAAGTCCATTCGATGCCGATCGGAACCGTCCGGCTCTTCTCCATCGCAGCGATGGCCGCTTCGGGCACGTCGAGATTCATCACCCGCTGCCGCGAACCCCGGCCATAGGCCGCGTCGCTGCCGATCGTCCTGGAGTTGATGGTTGAAATGTATTCCGCCGCAGCCGACGAGATCGCCGGGCTGTAGACTTCCATCAAGGGCTGGCCCTTGGCGACGCGGCTTCCGGTGGTGACGTTCGCAACCTTCTGGATATAGCTTTCGGACCGCATCGAGATCACGGAGACGCGGCGCTCGTCGAGCTGGATGGTGCCCGGCGCGTGGATCGTGCTGCGGATGGTGCGCGGCGCCGCAGGTTCGGACCTGACTCCGGTGCGCTGGATTTTTCCCGGTGACAGTTTCACCGAACCGTCATCGCTGTCCTCGCCCTCATAGACGGCGATGTAATCCATCCCCATCGGATCCTTCTTGGGGGTAGGGGAGGTGTCCGGCAGTCCCATCGGGTTGCGGTAGTATTTGATCTTGCGATCAGCGCCGCTGGCGGACGCCGCCGGTGCTGTCTTCTCGGGAGCGTCCTCGTCGAAGCTGACGTCGGCTCCGGCGGGAACGGCGCGATAGTCGCGGCCGTCAGGCGTCTTTTTCGGCGTCAGCGAGTACGACGGTCTGCCGTCCGGGTCCTGAAAATAGATCGGCGCGCGGCTCTCGTCGGCCGCAGCGCGCGTGACCATGGCGATGGTGTGCGCGGGCAGTCCCTGCGCGCCGGCGAGGACGAGCCCGGCACCCGCCGCCGCGATCAACACGGCGGTGGTGCTTGCGATGACGGCGCGGTTCATTTCTGCGCCGTGATGACAAGCTTGTTGTCGACGGTACCGGTCTCGCCCTGGACCTTCGCGCCGAGCGAAAGTTGCCAGCGGCCAGCCATGCCGAATGTCGCCTTGAACTTGTAGGTACCTGGCTCGGCACCCGGCACCGGAGTGATCTTGGTCGCCATTTCCTGCATGCCGTCCGGAGCCATGTCCAGGCGGGTGGCGAAGATGACGGCATCGGGTACCGGCTTTCCGGTTTTCGTGTTCATCAACCGAACCGTGATGGTCTTGTCGGGTCCGGCCTGGACGGTCTGATCGACGAGTTCGAACTTGTAGTCCTTGATGTCAGCGAGAGCGGCGGTGCTTGCGCCCCCGATTGCGGCAGCGATCAGCGCGGCCCGGAGGGCGCGCGCGTGGGTGAACGTCTTCATTTTGTGGTCCTCGATGGTCCTGGATCTGCCGCGTTAGCGGCACGGATTGCGGGCGCATCAAAGCGCCGCGCGACATCAGGCGTTAAGCCGGACGGACCAGGGATCGGGGAGGTCTTGGCGGGGGATGTTGGCCGAGGCTGTCGGCCTCGGGGTCGCTACCGGGCGTCAGCAGCCGGACCGTGACGGGCCGGATTTCGATCATCCCGGCCGGCGATGGCGCGTGAAAATTGGTGACCATGCAAAGCGCCATCAGCGGGCACTGGTCGCAATCCATGGGCACGGATTTGTCCGGGCAGCAGGGCATGTCGGCGGCCATTTCCGCCATCTCCGCCGCCACCGGCGCAGCCATGGCCATACCGTTGCCCGCATTGGCAGGCCGGGAAAGCGGCGCAAACACGAGCCCTACGATCAGGAAGATCGCCAGCAGCCGGCCGAGATGGAACGATATTTTCACCCGTGCATTTTCTCACGTTCCGGCCACCAAGGGAACCTCGGCGGGATCACTAATTCGCCAGAATACCTGCTGGATGGCTCAAGCCATTAACCAATCGATCCCGTGCGCTATCCGCCAGATTACATCCGGGTAATCCGCGGCGCCTCGACGCACCATGGCTTCTTGAAGGGAGGCCAGTAGGCTCCATACATCCTGACATGTCTGCCACGGCATGCGGCCGCGGCGGCAGGGAGACAACAATGAGCTATTTCAAGACTGCCATTCTCTTGGCCGGTCTTACCGGCCTCTTCATGGGCGTCGGCTATCTGATCGGCGGCGCCGGCGGCGCCATGATCGCGCTTGTGATCGCCGCCGCGACCAATCTGTTCGCCTACTGGAACTCGGACCGCATGGTGCTGTCGATGTACGGCGCCCACGAGGTCGACCGGCAAACCGCGCCCGACCTTTACAACCTCGTGGCCGAGCTTGCCGGGCGCGCCGGCCTGCCGATGCCGCGCGTCTTCGTGATGGACGAGGCGCAGCCCAACGCGTTCGCCACCGGCCGTAACCCGCAGAACGCGGCGGTTGCCGTGACCACCGGACTGATGCACTCGCTCAGCCGCGAGGAGCTGGCCGGCGTGATCGCGCACGAACTCGCGCACATCAAGAATCACGACACGTTGCTGATGACGATCACGGCGACCATTGCCGGCGCCATCTCGATGGTGGCGCAGTTCGGCGCGTTCTTCGGCGGCAACCGCGACAACAACCACGGACCCGGCATCATCGGCTCGATCGCGATGATGATCCTGGCCCCGCTCGGCGCCATGCTGGTGCAGATGGCGATCAGCCGGACGCGCGAATACGCCGCCGACGATCTCGGCGCGCGCATCGTGGGTCAGCCGATGTGGCTTGCATCGGCACTGTCGAAAATCGCCAATGCTGCGCATCAGGTGCCGAACATGGAAGCCGAGCGCAATCCGGCGACGGCGCACATGTTCATCATCAACCCGCTGTCGGGACACGGCGTCGACAATCTGTTCACGACGCACCCCTCGACCGAGAACCGCATCGCCGCGTTGCAGCAGCTCGCGGCCGAGTTGGGCGCGGGCGGCACGGCTTCCGTCAACGCCGGTCGCAACACGCCGCGCCGCGGTCCGTGGGGCCGCCCCTCGGCCTCGCGCGGCCCGTGGGGGTGAGGGCGTTCATCGCTCGACTTTCTCCGCCGTCATTCCGGGGCGCGCGTAGCGCGAGTCCGGAATGACATTTGATGTTTAGTCGCCGTATTCTCGTCATTGCGAGCGGAGCGAAACAATCCATGTCGCTCCAAGCCGAACCATGGATTGCTTCGCTCCGCTCGCAATGACGGTTGACTGCGACAAATCAACCCGACGGGCAAATCAGTTCCGATTTTCGGAAGTCGTGTCAAGCCCCGAAATAAAAAAATATTTCGCTTTTCCAGAAGGCAAATCAGGGCCATATGTTTGGCCATCCCGTCCCACTCAGAGGGCGTCGGCCGTCGTCACGGACGTTGGACGGGTTGCGGTGGACGCTGATGTTGCGAAGACGTAACGCGACAGAGGCGTACGGCGAAGGCGCGTGGTCCTGACACCCCGTTGCTGG
>NZ_JAFCLR010000023.1:0-127139 GCF_018131065.1 Bradyrhizobium sp. AUGA SZCCT0431
GATCGCGGCCTGAGACCGAACCGGTCCTGGCTTCTCACCGACTTCCTTGGAAGGGTGTTTTTACACGGCCAAGACCCACAACGGACGGCGAGCAGTCTAGCCAAATCACTCCGAGAAGTTACGATGCCTCGTTCGGTGCTCAGAGGTGATCCAATGCCAACAATCAACAACGGGGCAGTCTCAGAGGTCAAAGCCGTGCTGGACGGGTGGGAAGCTGCCTGGAACGCTTCGGACATGAACGCTATGTGGCAGCTCGCGACGGATGACATTCATTGGGTCAACGTCGTCGGGATGCATTGGCGTGGAAAAGCAGAAGTACAAAAAGCGCATCAGGTATTTTTCGATCTACTGTTCAGGAATAGATCGTGCAAACTCGAAGAAATTGAAAGCATTGAGACATTGCCCGGCGGGGCTTTCGTTGCGGTCGTACGCTGGTCGATGGGCGGCTATCGACGGCCAAATGGGGAAATGAGACCGCCGGGCAAGGATTGCATGTCGCTAGTCCTGGTCCCCCGGGGCGAAGGTTTGGCCATCGCGCATGGCGCGAACGTGCCTATCGACGAGGCGGCGGAGGCACACAACCCGATCAAGCGTTAGCCGCAGCACGCGGCCCAATGTGTGAACTCCATGCTCACGATCGTGGTTATGGATTCCTGTCTCTCGCTGCGCAACAACGGATCATTTTCGATACACCGCGTTCGGGTCGAACAACCGGTCCGCATCGACAAACGACAACTGCGTGCCGCCATCGTCCGCCGTCACCGCGCGGTAGAAGCACGACTGCCGGCCGGTGTGACATGCTGCGCCGTGCTGCTCGACGCGGATCCAGATCGCGTCCTGATCGCAATCCATCCGCATCTCGACCACGCGCTGGGTGTGTCCGGAGCTCTCGCCCTTGCGCCACAGGCGCCCGCGCGAGCGGCTGAAGTACCAGGCCTCGCCGCTGGCAATGGTCTTGCGCAGCGCTTCGTCGTTCATGTGCGCGACCATCAGCACGTTGCCGGTCGCAGCATCGGTCGCCACGCAGGTCAAAAGACCCGACGCGTCGAATTTGGGCTGGAACGCCAGCCCTTCCTCGCGGTCGTTGATATCTGCGGATGTGGACACGGGTTGCCTCGCGAAGATTCAGGCGAGGTTACCGGGCCGGTCCTCGCACCATGGACAGGAAACGCGCCTGCTCCGCCGGATTGTCGCGGAACATGCCGGTATAGCGGCTGGTGAAGGTCATCGCACCGTGCTTGGCGACGCCGCGCACCGACATGCAGGTATGCTCCGCCTCGATCACGACCGCAACACCGCGGGGCTTGAGCACCTCGTCGATCGCGGCTGCGATCTGCGCGGTGAGATGCTCCTGCGTCTGCAGGCGGCGCGCGAAGATGTCGGTCAGGCGCGCAAGCTTCGACAACCCCACGACCCGTTCGACCGGCGTATAGGCGATATGCGCCTTGCCGTAGAACGGCATCATGTGATGCTCGCATTGCGAGGTGAATTCGATGTCGCGGATCAGGACGAAATCGTCATAGCCCGCGGTTTCACCAAACGTGCGGTCGAGCACTTCGGCCGGGCACTGGTGATAGCCCTGGTAGAGTTCGTCGAAGGCCTCGACGACCCGGCGCGGGGTGTCCAAAAGGCCCTCGCGGCCGGGATTTTCGCCGATATAGCTGAGCAGCGTATGCACGGCCGCCTCTGCCTCGACGCGCGACGGGCGCGGCTGATCGGCACGGACGGCAGCGGCCAGGAATTCGGCGGGATCGAGTTCGGCGGGGCGGGTGTCCGGGGCAACGTCAGGCGATTTGACCTCAGTCTTGCTGGGGCGAAGGGATTTGATCAATGCGTCCATGTCTTCTCCGTTCGACCGGTCCTTCAGACCGGAGTGTCACCGGGCAGACGGGGCGGCTTCGCCGCCGGACGCCTGAATCCCCTTGATCCTAGCACCACCGGGGTAGAATTGGCTTCCAATCAGGCCGCCGTGGCAACATGGCCGGACTGTATTTCCGCCATGACCGTCCATATATAGGACGGTGAAACCCTGCCGCCAAGGGCGGTTCCGCCCACGGGCCCGAGACCTCGCTCCATGCTGAACGACATTTACAACAAGCGCATCATCGAGTTGGCCGGCAATATCCCCCGTCTGGGCCGCCTCCCGGACCCCGACGCCAGCGCCACCGCCCATTCCAAACTGTGCGGTTCCACCGTCAAGATCGACCTCAAGATGGATGGGCCGGTGGTTTCCGACTTCGCCCATGACGTGAAGGCCTGCGCCCTCGGACAGGCCTCCTCCTCGATCATGGCAAGCCATGTCATCGGCTCGACCGCGAGCGAACTGCGCGAGTTGCGCGAGACCGTGCGCAAGATGCTGAAGGAAAACGGCCAGCCGCCGCAGGGCAAATGGGCCGACATTGCGCTGCTGGAGCCGGTGCGCGACTACAAGGCCCGCCACGCCTCAACCATGCTGACCTTCGATGCCGTGGTCGATGCGATCGGCCAGATCGAGGCCAGGGCGAAGCAGCCGGCGTAGGTGCAGTAGATACTGGGCTGGCGACCCGGCCCCACCCCAGCTGTCATCGCCCGGCTTTGACCGGGCGACCCAGTATTCCAGAGACGCCGATAACTGAATCGAGAAGCCGCGGCGTACTGGATCGCCCGCTTTCGCGGGCGACGACACCATTTATGAGGCGAGCTTGTCTCTTACTTCGCGGGCTGAGAAGTTACTTCTGCGGCTGAGCCGGCGCGGGCGCGGCGGCGCTACCGGTGGGAACCGCGGCTTCGGCGGTCTTGGTCGACTTCGCCGGATGCACGGGCGCCTGCTCTTCGACCGCGGAGCTGACGAAGCGATCCTGCGTCGGCTTGGACTTCAGTTCGGCAACCGGCGTCGATGAGTCACGCGGCAGCACGTCGGCCACGGCGTCGGTCGTGATGAGATTGGTCAGACGCAACTCGGTCGCCGACAATTTGTGCAGATCTTCCCACGGCGGCACGCTGAGCGCGAGCGACAACAGATCGCCGGTTCCGCCCATGTCGAAGGTGAACTTGGCAAGCCGGCCGATGTCGCGCTCCACGATCATCAGATCCTGCGCGGTGTAGCTTGCCGCCTTGGCGTCGTCGGCGCGATCGCCCATCCAGATCTGATGCACGCGGACATGGGAGGCCGGCGACACATAACGCGTCTTGCCGGACAGCAGCAGGAACACGCACATCGACTCGCAATAGGCTTCCGGAACGACATAAGCGCGTTCGCCCTGCGCCGTCTGCGTGCGCACGGTGGTTCCGACCGTCGTCAGCGCGCCGAGGGCACGGAACCTGCGGCCGAGCGCAATGGAATCGTTGACCGACCCGCCGCTGGAATCGAGCACGATGGTGGCGCCGCCAAGCTGGCGATCACGCGCGAACTCTTCGAATGCTTTGGGACTGTCCGCAGTGACGATGCCGACGGCGGAGACCCAGCCCTTGCAGTCCGGCTGGCATGCGACCCACTTGAAGTGCATCGGCAGTTTGCGTTCTTCGAGGGAAACGCCGGCGTGCGCCGAGTTGACCGGCGTCGTGATCGCGCCAGGCAATGCGATACAGAGGGCGGTGGCACCGAGCAGCGCCAAACCGCGAATTTTAGCCGACGTCACAAACCTCAATTTGGTTCCTTCCCCCAAGCCCTAACGGCGAACGGCAATGGCCCCACTTCAACGCCACATGATTCTGTCATACCGGCGTTATCAAAAAGGTAACCGTGCGCCTTGCGAGCGTCCATAGTACCTTTGCTGCATCGCCAATAAACCATCGGATAATTCCCAAGTGTGGCGTAAATATCTGCGAATGTTCAGTTCCTTACCTTGGAACCCCGCAAGAGTACGGAGATCATTCGGGCAGGCCCCATGAAACAGTCATTCACGCCCTCATCACAGTGCACAAAATCACATTGCATAGATTGTGCCACGACGGTCCGGCGCTTGCCCCGCAACGCGGGGCGCGGGCTGATCTGGCTTTACCGGCACACGCTGTCGCCGCTGGTCGGCTACAATTGCCGGCATCTGCCGACCTGTTCGGTCTATGGCGACGAGGCCATCGAACGCTTCGGTCTTTGGGGCGGCGGATGGATGACGCTGGCGCGGATATTACGCTGTCAGCCCTGGGGCACGTCCGGCATCGACAACGTCCCGATCGCAAAACCGCCGGGGGCGCGATGGTATCTGCCGTGGCGCTACGGCCGATGGCGCGGCGTCAACGCGCCGTCGTTGCGCGCTGGCGACCACGACACATTGTGAATTAATCCGGACCAGCTAGCGCCAGAAGAAGAAGCCGCCTCTCGGCTGCGGTTCGATAGGCGCCGGCGGACGCGGCTTTCTGGGACGCGGTGGCGGCGGTGGTGGCGGCTCGGCCGATGACGTCGTCTCCTGGCTGCCAGAGCCGTCGTCGGGCAACCTGACCGACAGCAGCAAGTTCGATTCATGCGTGCGCCAGCGATAGCCGATACCGAAATCCATCGGCTGCGCGCGCCTGAACAACTCGGCATAGGATTGCTGATATCGTCCCGGGAACTCGTCGATCGGGCCGGCATAACGGCCGAACGGAAAGAAGCGCCATTTCTTCGGGCTGTAGTAGTGAAGCGGAACGCCGGAATCGTCCTGGATGATGGTGGCGCTGTTGGCGAGGATGTAATCGCGCACCGTGGTGAAATTGCCGGAGTGCAGCAAATAGGACGCGCTCTTGATCAGGCTGTTGCCGGGCGCCAGCGTCGAACAGAACTTGAGGAAGCCCGTGACCTTGACGCCGGAATTGGAAAGGTCGGTCGAGAAATAATACAGCGTCTTTTCCGCGCCGTCGCTGCCGGCGAAGATGATGCGCGCGCCGCGTACCGCGTTCGGCCCGGGGTTCTCGCTGCCGAAATAGGCCGCGCCCTTGTCGTCCAGCGCCACCGGCGTGACACTGCGGATGGTCTTGCCCGAGCGCGCCAGGAACACATAGAGGACCGGCAAGGTGCCGTTGATCTGGCCGGCACTCAGATCGGTCTTCATCTGTTTGGTGATGAAGAAGCTGAAGCTCAGGATCGAACTCAGCGAACGCTCCACGCTGTGGAGCGCGGCGCCGACGCCGCCGCGCGGCAATCTCGTCAGATCCGGCACCGAGCCCGTCGGCTCGAGCGCGCTCAGCACATAAGTCGTCGCCTTCGAGTAGAATGCGTTGGCATAGAGGAAGTCCGGCCCCGAGAACATGTAGAACATGGTCGGCCGCGGGGCCGCCAGATTGCTGTCCGCCCAGGCGCGGATCTTCGACAATTGCCGTTGCTCGAGCTGCGCGAACGCATTGTCGAAGAATTTGGCGTGGCGCTGCCAGGCCGGCTCCCTGGTCAGCGGCATCAGCGGTGAGTCGGCCGAGGGCATCATGCCGGCGAGAAACTTGGCGGTATCGTCGGCGGTCGCCGGATCGGCGGCGCGCGCGGGCAGCATCACCACGAACGACATCGCGGCCACCAGCGCTACGATTCTCAACGAGGCAATTCTCACCGCGGCAATTTTCAACGAGGCGCGCATCTTCATTCGCTGCCCGCAGACGCCGCCACCGGGCCTTGATCGGCCCGCTTGCGGAAAACGGCGTAAATCAAAAGTCCTGAAAGCATGATTAGAACACCAAGGAACACGCGCAGCGGTTGTTCGGTCAAAAGATAGTACATCATGAAGCCGGTCACGAGCAGGAAAACCACCGGGGTGACCGGGTATCCCCAGGCGCGATAGGGCCGCGGCAGGTCGGGGTGCGTGATGCGCAGCTTGATGACGCCGAGCACGGTGAAGAACGAACAGAACAACAATGCGAACTGAATGAATTCGAGCACGGCTTCAAAACTGCGCGTGAACAGCATCAGGCTCGCCACCGTCAGCTGAAACAGAATGGCGTAGGGCGGCGCGCCGCCGGTCGACCGGCGCGCGAACGGGCGCAGCACCGGAATGTCCTCGCCCATGGTCATCATCACGCGCGGTCCGATCCACATCATCGCGCTGATCGAGGAGATCAGCCCGAAGCAGATCATCGCACCGACGATGCGGCCGCCGAACTCGCCGAAGATGTAACTGCCGGAGACCCGGGCAACGTCGAGCTGGCCCGCCAGCTTGTCGATCGGCGCCGAGTGCAGGAACACCGCGTTCAGCGCCACATACAGCACCAGCACGATCAGCGTCCCCGCCAGCATCGCGCGCGGCACGTTGCGCTCCGGATCGTGCACCTCGCCGATGATGTAGGTCGCCGCATTCCAGCCCGAGAACGAATACATCACGAACACGAGGCTGATCGCGAACGGCGCGCTGACGATGTGGGAGAAGTCGGACGCGGACGGCGCAAACGACAACGGCTGCGGCGTCGCCATCAGAAATCCGGCGACCAGGAAGGCCACGATCAGCACCACCTTGAGGATGGTCGCGATCAACTGGAAGGTGCTGGAGTGCCTGACGCCGGTGAGCTGCACCAGCGACACCAGCCAGACCACGCCGATGGCGAGCGCCAGCGGTGGCGCGTCCGGAAAGACCGATTTGCCGTATTCGCCGAACGCCATCGCGGCGAGTGCGACGGGTGCCGCAAAGCCAACGGTCGCCGACACCCAGCCCGCCACAAAACCGAAGGCCGGGTGAAAGGCGCGGCCGAGAAAGTTGTACTCGCCGCTCGAGCGCGGAAACATCGCCCCGAGCTCGCTATAGGCAAACACCCCGCACAGCGCGACGATACCGCCGACGGTCCACAGCAACAGGATCGAGAAGCCGGAGGGGATGTCCTTGACCTGAAAGCCAAGGCTGGTGAAGACGCCAACGCCGACCATGTCGGCAACGACGATGGAGATCGCTACCACGACCGAAATGGTCGAGCCGCCGCCAGGACGCGGGCCGGACCATGCCGCGCTGCCCGTTTCTGATGCCGCCATTTCGACCGTACCTTCAGCGCCGCACGCCTGAACCCTCATGGTGCAGGCTGGAGCCACCCAATTCAAGCAGCGTTAACAATGATTTAAATCAGATAACGATTTAGGTATCTGGATACCTAGCGAAGTTTGTTTGGCCTTTGCAGTGCACCCCGACATTGCGAGAACAAGATGGCGGGGCTCACAATCAGGACACGATTGGATGGTCTCCTCCGGACTTCCGGATCTGGGGAGTTTGCTCCGGAAGCTTAACGTCGCCTAAACACGGATCGAGGTACGCCGGTTAAGGGTGGATCTTGGGTGGTTCTCAGGTGGTCCTTGGGGCAGTGGGTGGATGGTCGGGGCAGATCCGAAATTCCAGATCAATGATCGCGCGGACCGGGTGATTTCACCGGTGACGCAGCACCATGCCCCGCCCCGTCATCGTGCCCAGCCCCGCCCGTGGCACTGGATCGCGGTCGCTTCGCTTTTTGTACCCCTGTCGTTCGTGCTGGTTCAATGCGGCAAGGCGCCCCCCGCCGGCATGCTGGCCGCGAACGCCCACGCCACCGCCGGCGACAGTTTTGAAGACCGCTTCCCGCAGCGGCAATTCGCCGACCGTTTCCCGACGCCAAGCGAGAGCCTGGTGCAGCAGGTTGCGCTGGCCCCAACCCCGTCTCAACGCAAGGTGCGGACCGAGCCGGTCAGGGTCGCCTCGCTCAATCCCGCGCTGACGCTTCCGCGCCAGAGCGAGCGCGAAGAACTGACCACGCTGGTCAGCATGAAATCCTCCGCCTTCCCCTATTTCGGCACCAATCCACGCTCCGAGGCGCCGTTCCTCAACATCACCAAGGGCGATCGCAAGGGCCATCGCACCTATGGCGGCCGGGTCTATTGGCAGGATGAGACCTACAATGACAGCCGCGTGCTGGTGCACGTCCCCGAGACCTTCGACGTCCGCAAGCCCGGCGTGATCGTGGTGTTCTTCCACGGCAACGGCGCGACGCTGGAACGCGACGTCCGCGACCGCCAATTGGTGCCGCAGCAGATTTCGGATTCAGGTGTGAACGCCGTGCTGCTGGCGCCGCAGCTGGCGGTGAACGCCGCCGATTCCAGCGCCGGCAAGTTCTGGCAGCCCGGCGGCTTCAAGCGCTTCATGGACGAGTCGGCGACCCACCTCGCCCGCCTCACCGGCGATCCGAAATCGGCGCAGGCGTTCGCCAACATGCCGATCGTCATCGTCGGCTATAGCGGCGGCTTCCTGCCGACCGCCTGGAGCCTCGACGTCGGCGGCGCGACCAACCGCGTCCGCGGCGTGTTCCTGCTCGACGCCGTCTATGGCGAACTCGACAAGTTCGCCAGCTGGATCGCGAACAACCGCTCCGGCTTCTTCGTCAGCTCCTACACCCGCTACACCAAGCGCCGTGACCAGGAACTGATCGAGATGCTGCGCGACAAGGGCATCACCGTCACCGAGAACATGGACGGGCCGCTGCGCCCCGGCAGCGTCGTGTTCGTGCAGACGCGCGATGGCATCACGCATCGCGATTACGTCACGCAGGCCTGGACCGAGCATCCGGTCAAGGATGTGCTGGTCAAGATGGCGGCTTCGCCACAGCTGACCCGGATCGCCAGCGCGCCGTCACCCGCGAACCGGTAATCGGTCGCAGTACTCATCGGTTCACGAAGAAAAAGTCCTCGCGTCCGGGCAGCGAACCATACGTGTAAGGCTCCTGCCGCCCCGCGGTCGCCTCCATCACGTCGTCGCGGACCAGACGGAACAGCTTGTTGATCTCGACGCCTGGCGTCGCGATCCGCTGCACGACCGCGACGGCAAACGGCGAATAATCCCCCTCGCCGTCCAGCGCGGTCTCGCCATGCTTGGCCGCGTAAACCACCAGCGACGCGCCCTGCACCTTGACCTCGCCAAGCCCGCGGCCGACCGAGCGCGTCTTCGCGCCGCGCGTGTCGCCTTCGTTCGAAGCCGGCACCGGCGCGGCGGCAACCGGCGGCGAAGTTGCCGTTGATGCATTCGCAAACGGGTTGTCCCGGCAGGCATCGAGCATCACGAGCTTGAGCTTCTTCGCGCCGTCGATGGCCGCCATCACCTGATCCAGCGGCATGGCCTCGAACAGGGCGTCGCGGCCGGATGCCAGTTTGGCATCGACCGGTATCAGGTAATTGACACCATTCACCTCGATTCCGTGGCCGGCATAATAGACCATCGCCCAGTCGGACTTGTCGGCGGCCGCCGCAAACGTGCGCAGCGCCTCGGTCATTTTCTCGCGCGTGACGTCGATGGCGACCGTGACGCTGTCGAAGCCGATCGCGCGCAACGTGCCGGCGATTTTTTCGGCGTCACGGCCCGGGTTCTCGAGCGCCCTTACCGATTTGTAGGCGGAGTTGCCGATGATCAGTGCGGCCCGGCGGCCTTGCTTTGCAGCCGTGGCCTTGACCGCTGCGGGTGCCACGACGGGTATCGCAACGGCCGGGGTCGGCACCGAATTCGTCGAGGCCGCCCTGATGGGGACCGGAAGGATGGTCGGCTGCGGCACACCAGAGGAAAGCGCCGCAAGACGCGCCTCGGCGGTTTCACGCGCGGATTTCGACAGGTCGCCCCGGCCGGAATTCTCGCTGATCGACAGCGCGCTGCGGAACTCGGATTTTGCGCGCTCGAGATCGCCGGTGCGTTCGAACGTCAGTCCGCGGCCGGTGAGCGCCGGCGCGAAGTCCGGTTCGATCCGGACAGCCTGGTTGAAGTCGGAAAGCGCCCGGTCATATTCACCCATGTAACGCAGCGTCTCGCCGCGCAGCGTCAGGCCAAGGGCGATGCCGGGACCGCCGGCGTAAAGCTCGATGGCGCGGTCCTGGTCCTGCAACGCACGCTCGAGGTTTCCGGTGCGACGCCAGGCGTCGCCGCGGTTGGCATAATATTTGGCGTTCTTGGGCGCGAGCTTGATCGCAACGCCGAAATCGGCGGCCGCCTTTTCATACTCCCCCATCGTCTTCCAGATCAGCGCCCGGTTGTTGTAGGCCGAGGCGCGATAGGGATCGTTGTTGATCAAGGCGATCGAGCGGTTGATGTCGGCAAGCGCCGCCGCGTGATCACCCTTGTCGCTGAACATGTTGGCCCGCTGGTTATAGACCGCGGGATCGCGGGGCAGGATCGCAGCGGCTTCGTTCAGCACCTCGATGCCGCGATCGAAATCGCCTTTGCAGTGCTGCCAGTAGTACGAGATCCACAAATGCAGATCGTAATAGGCGGAGCTCTTCCTGGAGGGCGAAACGTCCTTGGCGCGCATCAGGTCGGCAAACCCGGCGTCGCATTTCTTCTGGTTGAGGAGGCTCTGCGCGCGGTACGACAGTGCCAGCGCCAGCTTGGCCGGGGACCGGCTGGTATCGATCAGGATCGTGCAGGCGGCGACGCGGTCATCCAGTTCGCTGGTGCTTTTCAGCGGACCGACCTTGCAGCCGCTTGGCTGCTCGCGGGCCATCGCCCTGTCCGGCGATGCCAGCCCCACGGCCGCGAACTGAAGCGCCACGAAAGCGGCATAGGCCGCGGTATTGCCTACCCTCACGATGCCCCCTCGGATTCCCCACGGCGAGAGAAGCACGCGAACCTGGTCTTGTCACGATGGCGCCGTGTGGAACTTTGGCGTTGTGCCCGCTTGGGTCGCACGCGTCGGTGCGAGCGTCTCCTACGTGGAATTGCATGGATGGCGTTCGTTATGCCGGCCACTGGTGGCGTCCCGACCGTTCAGTGCGGGTTCGATCCGGCGCCGATTTTCTTGATATTGCCCGATTGCAGGAGCCGAATCCCCTGCTATACCGCCTGTTCCCGCTTACCTGCGCTCGTTCGCAGGAGTGAGCTTTAGGAGACGCCAATGCCTGACAGCAATGCACCCGCACCGGGATTCCAATTTGGCCTTGCGAACTTGAAACCGGCCGAACCCGTGCAAAAAATCACCCTCACCTTCCCCGATGGCGCCAGGCGCGAATTTCCCCAGGACATTACCGGGATCGAGATCGCCAAGGGCATCTCGCCGTCGCTGGCCAAGCGCACGGTGGCGATGGCGCTCGATGGCGTGGTCGCCGACCTCAACGATCCGATCGCCGGCGATGCCAGGATCGAGTTCGTCAGCCGCGACGACCCGCGCGCGCTGGAACTGATCCGGCATGACGCCGCCCACGTGCTCGCCGAAGCGGTGCAATCGCTGTGGCCGGGCACGCAGGTCACCATCGGTCCGGTGATCGAGAACGGGTTCTATTACGACTTCTTCCGCAACGAGCCGTTCACGCCGGAAGATTTCGCCGCGATCGAAAAGAAGATGCGCGAGATCGTCGCGCGCGACCAACCCTTCACCAAGGAAGTCTGGTCGCGCGAGAAGACAAAACAGGTGTTCCGCGACAAGGGCGAAGCCTTCAAGGTCGAGCTGGTCGACGCCATTCCCGGCGACGAGCCGATCAAGATCTATTTCCAGGGCGACTGGTTCGATCTCTGCCGCGGGCCGCACATGACCTCGACCGGCAAGGTCAGCAACGCGTTCAAGCTGATGAAGGTCGCGGGCGCCTATTGGCGCGGCGACAGCAACAACCCGATGCTGACGCGCATCTACGGCACGGCGTTTGCGAAGCAGGAAGACCTCGACCTCTATCTGAAGCAGATCGAGGAGGCCGAGAAGCGCGACCACCGCAAGCTCGGCCGCGAGCTCGATCTGTTCCACTTCCAGGAGGAAGGCCCCGGCGTGGTGTTCTGGCACCCGAAGGGCTGGACGGTGTTCCAGGCGCTGATCGCCTATATGCGCCGCCGCCTGACCGGCGACTACAGCGAGGTCAACGCGCCGCAGATCCTCGACAAGGTGCTGTGGGAGACTTCAGGCCATTGGGACTGGTACCGCGAGAACATGTTCGCGGCGCAATCGGCCGGCGACGAGGCCGAGGACAAGCGCTGGTTTGCGCTCAAACCGATGAACTGCCCCGGCCATGTGCAGATCTTCAAGCATGGCCTGAAGAGCTACCGCGACCTGCCGCTGCGGCTCGCCGAATTCGGCGTGGTGCACCGCTATGAACCGTCGGGCGCGATGCACGGCCTGATGCGCGTGCGCGGCTTCACCCAGGACGACGCGCATGTTTTCTGCACGGAAGCGCAGCTCGCCGACGAGTGCCTCAAGATCAACGACCTGATCCTGTCGACCTATGCGGATTTCGGCTTCGAGGGTGAGCTGACGATCAAACTCTCGACCAAGCCGGAGAAGCGCGTCGGCACCGACGAGATGTGGGATCACGCCGAGCGCGTGATGGCCACCGTGCTGTCGGAAATTCAGGCCAGCGGCAGCAACCGCATCAAGACCGCGATCAATCCCGGCGAAGGCGCGTTCTACGGGCCGAAGTTCGAATATGTGCTGCGCGACGCCATCGGCCGCGACTGGCAGTGCGGCACCACGCAGGTCGACTTCAACCTGCCGGAACGGTTCGGCGCGTTCTACATCGATGCCGACGGCTCCAAGAAGGTGCCGGTCATGGTGCACCGCGCGATCTGCGGCTCGATGGAGCGCTTCATCGGCATCCTGATCGAGCATTTTGCCGGCAACTTCCCGCTCTGGCTGGCGCCGGTGCAGGCCGTCGTCACCACCATCACCTCCGAGGGCGACGAATACGCCAAGGTGGTGGCCGCCGCCGCGCGCCGCGCGGGCCTGCGCGTCGAGATCGATCTGCGCAACGAGAAGATCAACTACAAGGTCCGCGAGCACTCGCTGGCGAAGATCCCCGCGCTTCTCGTCGTCGGCAAGAAGGAAGCCGAGACCCATTCGGTCTCGGTCCGCCGGCTCGGCAGCGAAGGCCAAAAGGTGATGCCGACCGACGAGGCGTTGGCGGCGCTGGTCGAGGAAGCCACCCCGCCGGACGTCAAGCGGGCGCGGCTGGAGACCTGATGAGCGAAGAACAGGAGCTTCCCGCTTTTCCGATCCGGGCTTACCAGCTGATCCCGGATCCCAACCGGCCGACGGTGGTGGCGCTCGCGATCGAAACCGAACAGGGGCACAGCTTGTTCCTGGCGACGCGGGAGATTCTGGAAGACCTCGGCAAGGATCTTTTGGAGCGGGCGGCGAAGATGCCGGCCCGCAAGCCTTAAGCGTCGTCACAATCGGTCTAAACTGGCTTTCGGTGGCCTCCTTGCCTCCCTATCTGCGTGTTAGGCCATTGCCCAATCCTGTCCGACGAAAGAGACTCTCGTGCCCGATGCCCTTGAACTCCTGAAACTGCGCCGCTCCGTCAAACCGCGCGAGATGAGCGGCCCCGGCCCCTCGGCGGCCGAACTCGAGACCATCCTGACCATCGGTTCGCGGGTTCCCGATCACGGCAAGCTGACGCCGTGGCGCTTCATCGTGTTCGAAGGCGACGCGCGCGCCCGCGCCGGCGACGTCATCGCGCAGGTGTTTGCGCGCAAGAATCCAGGCGCACCGGCGGCCGATATCGAGATGGAGAAACGCCGGCTGATGGACGCGCCGCTGGTCATCGCGGTGGTGAGTTTTGTGAAACCGCACCCCAAGGTGCCGGCGTGGGAGCAGGAATTGTCCGCCGGCGCCAGCGCCATGAACATCGTCACCGCGGCCACAGCGCTCGGCTACGGCGCCAACTGGCTGACCGGCTGGTTCGCATTCGACCGCGACGTGCTCGAAGGCCTCGGCGTGAAGCCGGATGAGAAACTCGCCGGCTTCATCCATATCGGCACGCCGTCGAAGCCCGCCGAAGACCGCCCTCGCCCGGCGCTGTCGGATATCGTGACGCGGTTCTGATCGCTCACGCCGCCTTCGACGCCCGCGGAACAAATCCGGACAACAGCGCCGCAACCTCCGACGCCGGCTTCGCCGCGCTGAACAGAAAACCCTGCACCTCGTTGCAGCCTTCGGCGCGCAGCCAGTCGAGCTGGTCGGTGGTCTCGACGCCTTCGGCGGTCGTGGTGATGTTGAGGCTGCGGCCGAGGCCGGAGATCGCCCGCACGATCGCGACGCAGTCGCTGCGCTCGGCGAGATCCTTCACGAAGGAGCGGTCGATCTTGATCTTGTCGAACGGAAAGCTCCGCAAATAGCTCAGGCTGGAATAGCCGGTGCCGAAATCGTCCATCGAGATGCTGACACCGAGTTCGCGGAGCTGGTGCAGGATCGCCAGATTGGCCTCGGTCTCGGCGAGGAAAACCGACTCGGTGATTTCGAGCTCGAGCCGCCGCGGCGACAATCCGGAGTGCGCCAGCGCCGAAATCACCGCCTGAACCAGATGGCGGCTGCGGAATTGCACCGGCGACAGATTGACGGCGACCTTGACGTCCACCGGCCAGTTCATCGCCTCCGAACACGCCTCCCGAAGCACCCACTCGCCGAGTGCGACGATCAAGCCGATGTCCTCGGCGACCGGGATGAACTCGGCCGGCGAGACCATGCCCTTGTCCGGATGGCGCCAGCGCAGCAGCGATTCAAAGCCGCTGATCCGGTTGGCGGCGATGTCCACCAGCGGCTGATAATGCAGTTCGAACTCGCCATTGGCAAAGGCGCGCCGCAGGTCGCGCTCCATGTCGCGGCGCTTTTGCGCCTGCTGGTTCATCTCGCGCTCGAAGAAACGGTGAACGCCGCCGCCGTCGGACTTGGCCCGGTACAGCGCCATGTCGGCGTTGCGCATCAATTCCTCGCAGCTCGCGCCATCACCGGGCGACAGCGCGATGCCGATGCTGGCGCCGACGATGACCTCGATCCCGTCGATATCATAGCGGGCGCTCAGCACGCCGATCAGCCGGTCGGCAAAATCGCTCGCCTCGTTCGGCGAGACGTCGGACGGCAGCACGATCGCGAACTCGTCGCCGCCAAGCCGGGCGACGAGATTGTCGCCGCGGACTTCCGAGCGCAGCCGTTCGGCCACCGCCTTCAGCAGGCGATCGCCGATCGGATGGCCAAAACTGTCGTTGACGTTCTTGAACAGGTCGAGATCGACGCACAGCACCGCCACCCGCTTGCCCGCGGGCTGGCTGCGCTCGAGCGCGAGACGAAGCCGATCCTGGAAGAAATCCCGATTGGACAGATTGGTCAGGCCGTCATGATGCGCCATGTGGGCGATCCGGGCCTCGGCCTTGCGGCGCTCGGTGATGTCGACCACGGCGACGAGATAGCCGTCGCGGCCGTCGAATGCGACCCGCCGTCCGAATGTCAGCACATGGATTTCGCTGCCGTCGGCCTTGAGATGCCGCCAGTCGCGGCCTGAATCGTAGACATCGCCGACCTGCTGCAGCGCCTGGCTGTGGGTGGCCCATTCGTCCTGCGGCCAGATCTGGCGCAGCTGCATTTGCAGGAACGTTTCACGGCTGTAGCCGTAATGCTGCACGGCCGCGTCGTTGACGCTCAGGAACTGCATGGTCTCGGCGTCGAACACCCACATCGGCATCGGGTTGTTGTCGAACAAGAGGCGGAACGAAACCTCGCTTCGCTTGAGCGCGGTCACGTCGGAGACCGTCAGCGAGAGCATGTCGCCGAACGCGGTGACGCCCAATCGCAGGCTGCGATCGTCGAGGTCGATCTCGATCTGACCGCGATTGCCGCAGGCGACGATGTCGCGCAACTGGCGGATCACATCCGGCGCGCACAACAGGTTTCCACCGGCGCCGAGCCGGCGCCACAACAGCGCGGCCAGCGGCTGCTCGAGCAGCCGGGCCGCGCCCTGATTGAGGTGGACGATCTGAAAATCGGCCGGGCGGCCGGCGGCATCGCGAATGGCGGCGAGTGACAGCACGCCCTCGTCGGTCGCGGAGAAGATCGTGTCCAGCAGATTATACTGGGCGTCGCGTTCGTTGACATAGGCCCCGACCAACGTGCCGCCCCAGCGCGACGAAGTCGGCAGCGCCAGCACGTCATAGGTCCGCACCAGCCCGTCGCGCACGCAATGCGCCGACGCCAGATACGGCCGACCATTTTGAAGCGCACTCGACGCAGCCTCACCGAGCGCGGTCGCGCAATCCGGCGGCAAGTCGCTCAAGGGAATGTCCCAGCGGTCGTCGTTGAGCCATTGCTGAATGTAGCGGCCGCTGCGCGATACGCCGAGCGCGTCGTTATGCTCGCTGAGCAGCACGATATGATCGGCCAGCCGGCCGAGACTGCCGAGCATGACATCTTCATACCGCGGCAGTGCTTCGCCAGGTCGCAACGCGGCCTGCCATTTGCGCTGCAGCACCGGAATGTCGTCGAACATCTCGGTGTTGAATTTCCCCGACTTTCCCGCCGACTTCTTTTTGTTGGTCGTAACCATGACCGCCCCCGCTACCCAAACTTCATCCCGTCAGCATCCCAATGCCGCCAGGTTTAATGCTGTGTAAAAATTGCGGAGGCGGCACCCGGATGCGGCGATTATGACAGTTTTAAGTTGTGCGATGGTTAGTACGCGTTAGAGACTGTGACAGTTGCTTGAAGCGCCGAGCGATCGGCAAATCCAGATATGCAAGTTCGCGATCTCGCGACGCGATGTGAATTGCGGTTCGGGGCAATAGCCGTCGTCCCGGCGAAGGCCGGGACCCATAACCACCAGCGGTAATTGCTTATGCATGCTGGTCGTTATCTTCCTTTTTCAACAACAAGGGCCGCGAAGTATGGGTCCCGGCGTTCGCCGGGACGACGTGGAAATAGTTTCGCGATCTCGCGGCGCGGATCGCCCGAGGTTTGCTGGTAACTTTCGCACCTCCGAGGCAATCTCTGTGAGCGTCAACGCATTCAACGGCAAGGAATGGAACGACGTACCGGGGTTAAAAAAGCGCCGTGATCTCACTAGCGGTTCGTCGCTACGCGATCAGTTTGCTTAGTTGCCTAAATCAATGCCACTTTTCGATGACCTAGGACTACATAGCAGCGCGGCGTGTGCTATCCGACGCCCTATGTCGAATTATCGTCGCGCTTATGCAATTTGCGAAGAGAATACGGCGACGACGATGAACCGCAGCGATTGACCAAAGATGGCGGATTACGCCTTCGCTCAATCCGCCCTACAAGCTGCGGTCGCAAACGCCTACCGCGCCACCACCTCGACCTCGCCGTCAACGCCGTTCACCACGTTGAACGGGCGCTCGAACACCTTGCCTTCGTTCTTGGCGATGGCGCGGTATTCGCCTTCGGACAGGACGACGCGGGGAAATGCGCCGATCGATTCCTTGATGACGTCGCCGCCCGGCGTGATGACCGACCACGCGGTGTTGGCGAGCGCCTCGCCGCCCTTGTCGCTGACCAGCTTAAGCGTGATGACGGCGGCGCGATGGGTGACGATCACGTCGGTCAGCTTGCCGGCCTGCACGCGGATGTCGGAACGAACAACGGAATTGGCATCGCCGTAGTTGGAGATGATGTAGTAGGTCCCCTCCGGCAACAGCGCGACGTCGCCGCCTGCGACGTTGGGCAATAGCGACGTCCGCTCGGCGCCGTCGAACTGGCTGCCTTTATAAATCGCGAACGAAATCTGGTTCGGCGGAATCTTGGAGGTGCCGACGCGGCCTTCGATGCGCAGGCCGCCGGCCGGAAGCACGAAGGATTCGCGATCGGTCTCCGACTTCAGGCTCACCGCCCGCACCGCGCTGACGAGGCCGAGCGCGACGTGCACGACATAATTGCCCGGCGGCAGCACGATGTTCGGGGTCGCACCGCGGTCCTCGCGGATCAGGCGGAACGTGCCGTTATCGTCCGGCTTGTCCGCGAACACCCGCCACACCAGTCCGCTGTTGATGACCGGCAAATCCTTGCCGTAGCGCGCCGTCAACGACAGCACGGCCTGGCCGGGCGTCGAGGCGCCCGGCGGCGGCGCCGCCGGCGGGACGGTGGCGATCGACGGCGGCACCAGGGTCGGCTGCGTCAGTGTTGGCGGCAGGGTAATCGAGCCGGGCGGCGCCAGGTTCATCGCGGGGCCGGACGGCGCATCCGGAATCGAACCCGGCGGCACCGGCGGCGGGCGATCGGAGAACATCTGGGCCGAAGCAGGGCCAGGTGCCAGCAACACCAAGGCAAGCATTGGGCCAAGCAGAAGCCGCGGGAAAAGCCGCCATGCGCCCCCGTCCCCGCCGATGCCATTGCCTCGCCAAGTCATGGCCATGCTTTTCACTGAAAACGCGGCAAATTCAAGCCTGCAGAGGCCCGGGTACCCCCTGGGCCAGGAACCGGCCTCTAAACCCACTGTTGATCCCGCGGTCGTGGTCCAGTCATAATCCCCGCCTGGGCCGCTTTGGCCGGGGCATAAACCATGCATCGGGAAATTGATCAGGTGATTCTGGCACGGCCATGCCGCGGCGAATATGCTTGAGCCGCAGGAGAGTTCTTGGTGCTAGATAATTGGATGGGCCGCGGCCAAAAGGGCTCCAACGGCCATGACGAGGTAGGGCTCGGCAGTATCCGCCGGCCGGTGATCGGGCTGGCGCTGGGCGGCGGCGCCGCGCGCGGCTTCGCCCACATCGGCATCATCAAGACCCTGGTCGCGCACGGCATCTTCCCCAACGTCGTGGTGGGAACCTCGATCGGCGCCGTGGTCGGCGGCGGCTACGCTTCCGGACAACTCGATAGAGTGGAGGCGTGGGCGCGCAGCCTGCAGCCGCGCAACATCTTCGGCTATCTCGATATCCGCCTCAACGGCTCCGGCCTGATCGGCGGCGCCAAGCTCGCTGCCGAGCTGGAGACGACGTTGGGCCTGAGCCTGATCGAGGATCTGCCGGTGAAATTCGCCACCGTTGCAACGGAAGTTCGCACCGGCCACGAGATCTGGCTGACGCATGGGCGCATGATCGACGCGATGCGCGCCTCCTATGCGCTGCCCGGAATATTCTCGCCGGTCCTGATCGGCGATCGCTGGCTGGTCGACGGCGCGCTGGTCAACCCGGTGCCGGTGTCGGCGGCGCGCGCCCTCGGCGCCGAGATCGTCATCGCCGCCAATCTCTCCAGCGACGTGTTCACCCACGCGACGACGATCTATTCCCACGGCGCGGCGGCGGACCTGACGGTCTCGGTCGCACCTGAATCAGTACCTGAAGCCGAGCCCGCAAAGCGCGGCTTCGGCAGGTTTTTCTCGGCCGAGCGCACCGTGAAGCGCGAATTCTTCGGCGGCGGCGGACGGCCGGGAATCTCCACCGTCATGGTGGACGCCTTCAACATCATGCAGGACCGCATCACCCGCGCGCGGCTGGCCGGTGATCCGCCGGATTTGCTGATCTCGCCCCGTGTCGGACGGATCGGTTGGTTCGATTTTCACCGCGCCGACGATCTGATCGCCCACGGCGCGCGCGCCGCCGAGCGCGCCATCGATTCCATCCAGGAAGCGATCCATATTCTGGCGCCGCCAGCGGCGGGTGCCGCCGCGGCTGCCGAAAAGGCCGGACCAGAGAAAGAATAGAGCTCAGGCGGTCTTGATGTAGTCGCGCAGCGCTTCCTGCTCGGCTTCATATTCGTGGACACGGCGCTTGACGATGTCGCCGATCGAGATCAGGCCGACCACCTTGCCCTCCTCGACGACAGGCAAATGCCTGAACTTGCCCAGCGTCATCATTTCCATGATGCCGCTGACCGTGTCCGACTCCCGGCAACTGACGACCTTGCGCGTCATCACGGCGCTGACCGGCTCATCCAGCACCTTGGCGCCGCGCTCGCCGAGCACACGGACGATATCGCGTTCCGACAGGATGCCTTCGAGGCGTCCCTGGTTCATGACCAGCACGGCGCCGATCTTGCGGTCGCCGAGGAGTTTGACCGCGGCCGAGAGCTTGGCGTCCGGCTCGACGCTCAGGATGTGATGGCCTTTGGAATCGAGAATTGCACGTACCGTCATTGCCGCCTCCTGAATCGGTGCGCACCCCTTTTGGGGGTTCGACTTGTTCGCGAGTCTTCAATCAACAGTTCCGCGCCGATTTCATTTCAAGCGCGGTCTACAAGCTCGGCTGTCCTGCACGGCAGCGGGCTTTGTCTTGTGTCACACCTGTCAAGATGATGGATGAAATCGCGGTGCGCCGCAAGCGATGATCAGACGCGGTCGGCCTCGTCAGGCGATGACGCATCTGCAGCATGCGTTGCCGCCCGTGGCACCGGATCGAACAGCGAAAACAGCATCAGGCCGGCAAGAAATCCGCCGATATGCGCTTGCCACGCCACGCTGCCACCGTCGGCGCCGATCGCAATCGATCCGACGCCAAAGATGATGTTGACGCCGAACCAGACGCCGAGAAATCCCAGCACGCGCGTGTCGCGAAAGGCCTGTCCGAGCGACAGCGCCGGCACTTTCGCCGCTTCATCCGCGTCGCCGCGGCTGAACGACAGGAAGCTCCCCTTCACAAAGGCAAAGCGGATGGCGGCCGCCATGGTGCCGGACACCGACGCCGACGCGCCGATCATCGGCGCGATCGCGTGTTCATGCGTGAGCAGGTGCGCAAGCGCGCCGGCCGCCGCCGTCACGGCCATGAACACGTAAAACCTGACCGCGCCGAACCGGCGCGCCAGCGCGCTGCCGAACGGCAACAGCCACAGCACGTTGAAGCCGATATGGGTGAGATTGGCGTGCAGCAGCGAATAGGTGACGAAGGTCCAGACCTTGGCGCCCGCGCCGCCGGGAAAATCGATGTTGAGCAGCGTCGAATCGTAGCGTTTCGGAATGAAACCGAAGACGTCGATGGTCCAGTTCTCGAGTTCCGGCGGCAGCAGCACCCGCAGATGAATGACCGCGATCAGCGCGATATAGGCCGTCAGCGCACCCGGCAGGGTCAGGATCGGCTCTCGCGGACCGTCCGGGGCTTCAAGCTGGGTTTCAGGCTGGGATTCCAAGGGGCCAGGGACCTTTAGAGACCTTTAGAGGTGGCTTTGGGGAATAATCGGCCCAGATAGGCGGCTTTGCCCGTGCTGTGCAAGTGCACAAAACGCGGAATGGACCCGCTCGCGTCCCGGGCGCGGTGCAGCGTGTCATTAGCGCGTTTACGCGCGTCTTCGACGCGCTATGGCTCCGCAGAGCCGAGACACGAGACCGGGTCGCTGTGCCAAAAAAAGAAAAAGGGAGGATGCTGAGAACATCCTCCCTCATCGTGCCGATCTTTTCGCGCCCCTGGAGCTTGAGGGAACATCCCCACCCCTCCCGCGCGACGACCAAACTGTTTGACGCCACCTGTGTACCAACCGAGCCGGTCAGTCGGAGATAAGCCGGCCGGGTCCGATGCGTTCCACTCTACGCAGGCCGCAGCTGGATCGCCAATCGCATAGTTAATTTAACGTTAACAACGCAAAGCCGCCGCCAAAGCGGCCAAACCGCGTCCACGGCATGGACGCTGCACAGCCTGTCCTGCACAACACAGAAGGGACAGCACGTGCGCAAAATCGGGACAGATATGTGCCGCCGAGCCACGGGCGGAGGCAAGGCCAACGTATGAAACATCCATCGAGCCGTCAGTTTTTTGCCTATTGGGACGCAAAACGCGGCCACGCGCGGGCACCTGACCGCAGCGAGATCGAACCCGGCGCGGTACGCGAACTGCTCGGCGACATCTTCGTGCTGGGTTACGAAAACGAGGCCGGCTTCCCCTTCCGCGTCGCCGGAACACGGGTCTGCGCCCTGCTCGGCCGCGACATAAAGGACAGCAGCTTCTCGGCGCTGTTCGCACCAGAGAGCCGCCGCGAAATCGAAGACATCGTGACTTACGTCGCCGAAGAAATGCTGGCCGCAGTCGCCGGCATCACCGCGACGTCGGAAGACGGCCGGACTGCGCATCTGGAATTGCTGCTGCTGCCGTTCAACAACCGCGCGCACGCGCCAATCAGCGTCACCGGCCTGTTGGCGCCGTTCGAGGACGATCTCGGCACGCTGAAGGATTTCAAGCTGACGTCGTGGCGCTATCTGCACCGGCCGGAGAAACTCGTTCCCCGCGCCTTGCGCAAGCTCGCCATCGCGCGCGGCTTCATGGTCTACGAAGGAATTACCGGCCGCTGAACCGCGCGGCGCGCTTTTCAAGAAACGCGTTGCGTCCTTCCAGCGCATCCGCGCTCCTGTGTATCTCGGCCTGCGTCTCGATTTCGCGCCGGAACTGATCGGCATAGCTGGCGTGTTCGCTCTCCTCGATCAACCGGCGTGTCGCAACCAGCGCCCGCGTCGGACCGTTTGCAAGCTTGCGCGCCAGCGCCAGCGCGCCGCCCTGAAGCGCGGAATCATCGAATACTTCCCGGACCAGTCCCCATTCCCTGGCCGTCTCGGCCGATAGCGGCTCGTTCATCAACATCAGTTCGAGCGCGCGCTGCCGGCCGACGAGGCGCGGCAACAGCCAGGTCGAGCCGAGATCAGGCACCAGCGCGATCCGGCTGAAGACCTGAATGAAGCTCGCCGAGCGCGCCGCGACAATCACGTCTCCCGCCATCGCGAGGCTGAAGCCGCCGCCGGCCGCAACACCATTGACCGCCACCACGACCGGCACCTGGCATTCGCGCAGCGCCCTGAAGGCCGGCCAGTAATACCGCATCACCCCATCGACAATGTCGTCGCCGAGGATGGAAGCGGCCTTGAGGTTCTGGCCGGAGCAGAAGCCGCGGCCGGCGCCGGTCAGGACCAGCGCCCGCACCCCGGGATCCTCGGTCATCTCGCGGATCGCGAGGGCAAGATCGCCCAACAGATCGGGCGTCATCGCATTCAGCGTCGCAGGCTCGTCCAGTGTCAGCACGCCGACGGCATCGTCGCGTTCCCGCTTCACTCCCGGCATCGCGTCCCTCCCCGAAATTTGGCCGGCCCTGCCGGGCCCGACATTAAGCATGATGGTACCGAAACAACGCACTGACAAACAATCGCTTTCAGCGGTCTTGACCGAAAACCGCCTTTACCGGGATACTGACCGGATTGGACGTGAGCGATGTTTGAGATCATTATTTTCTGCGTCATTTTACTGGCGGTTTCCTATTGGGCGGTCCTGTGGCTGATGGGACGGCGCGAGGACGTTTTGCACGGCGAATTCGTCGAAGCCGGCGCGCAGGGCGAAGAGCCGGTCCGGCCGGTATTTCCGGATCGACCTGCCATTCCGGAGCGTGCCGTTCGCCCGGTCTTTCCAACGAAGCCCATCGTCACGGAGAAGCCGGTTCAAACCGCCATCGCGGAGCCGACTGCTCAAGCGGCGTTGCCAGCGCAGCCGGCATTCAGGCCGGAACGCCTGGAATCGCTGCTCAACTCGATCAAGCAGGATCTCAATCAGCTGGTCCAGAAGTAGCTTTCGACCGCCGGTCGACGTTCAGGCCGAAATCCGTGCGCGCGTTGACATAGCTCGCTCGCGGTCGGAGGTTGATCGATAACTCTTGAAGGTGCGGCATTGCGCAATCGCTGGGGCATTCTTGCGATCCTGTTCGTGGTTCGCCTCACGATGGCCTTCCAGTTTCAGAGCGTGGCCGCGGTCGCGCCGCTGCTCGGCACCAGTTTCGGCGTCAGCCTTGCCGATATCGGACTGCTGATCGGCCTTTATTTCACGCCGGGCGTGGCGATTGCGTTGCCGGGCGGCGCAATCGGGCAAAGGTTCGGCGACAAGACCACCGTGCTCGCCGCGCTCGCGCTGATGCTGACCGGCGGCCTTGCGATGGCGCTGTCGGATTCCTGGACCGTGCAGATGGCGGGACGGCTGATCGCGGGCGCCGGCGGCGTGCTGCTCAACGTCCAGATGACCAAGATGGTCGCCGACTGGTTCGCCGGTCGCGAGATCGCAACGGCGATGGCGATCTTCATCAATTCATGGCCGGCCGGCATTGCGATATCGTTGCTGACCTTGCCCGCGATCGGCATCGCCTGGGGCGTGAGCGCGGTCTATTTCGCGGTCGCAGCCCTGATCGGATGGGGGATCGTTCTGCTTGCCGCGGGCTATCGATCGCCGCCGAAAGCGGCTGCGGTCTCCGGCGCTCCCGCACGTCTCGACCGCAACGTACTGATCGCGGTGATCGTCGCGGGGCTGCTCTGGGGCATCTACAATATCGGCTTTGCGATGATCTTCAGCTTTGGACCGTTGTTGCTGGTCGAACGCGGCTGGTCGATCGCAGCCGCAGGATCGACCATCAGCATCGTGCTGTGGCTGGCGGCGCTCGCGGGCCCGGCAGGCGGGTTTCTGGCGGATCGAACCAAGCGCCCGCAGACTGTTCTTGTCGGCGGCTGCATCGTGTTCGCGCTGCTGATGCTGATGCTGCCACGCTCCGGCGCGGTGCTCTTGACAGTCGTCGCGCTCGGCCTCGTCTGCGCGCTGCCGTCGGGGCCGATCATGAGCCTGCCCCCGCAGGTATTGCAGCCTTCCACCCGCGCGATCGGCATGGGCCTGTTCTACACGGTCTATTATGCGGCGATGATGCTGGGGCCGTTTGTCGGCGGCAGCCTCGCCAAATGGACGGGGACCGCTGCCACCGCATTCGACTTCGGCGCGGCGATGGTTTTGCTGTGCCCGCTGCTGCTGTGGACGTTCAACCGGATTGCGGCGGCACGGACACACACAGCTTGATGCACATACTTGATGCAACCGGCGATAACACATCATTAACCCTGTCGGCCTTAGGGTCTTCCTGACGCCGAAGGACCGGACGTCGGGTGGCGAAGAATGTCGTTTGCGCAAAAAAAATCCACTGTCCCGGTTGCTCAGGAGCGACGGCGCTTCCAGCGCGTGAAAGTCCACCTGCTCGGCCGCTACATGCTGCCGGACCGGCGTGAATTTCCCTGCCAGATCATCAATATGTCGCCGGGCGGATTGGCCCTGCTGGCGCCCGGCATCGGCAATGTCGGCGACCGCGTGATCGCCTATCTCGACCATATCGGCCGGGTTGAGGGCAAGATCACCCGCATCATCGACAATGGTTTTGCCATGACCGTGGGGGCGACCGCGCGCAAACGCGACAAGCTCGCCGCCCAGCTCACCTGGCTCGCCAACCGCGATATTCTCAATCTGCCGGAAGACCGTCGCCACGACCGTATCGTGCCGCGCAACCCGATCGCGCTGCTCACGCTCGAGGACGGCAGCAAGATGACCTGCCGGATCATCGACCTCTCGGCGTCGGGTGCGGCGATTGCCGCGGAAAACCGCCCGCCGCTGAAATCGCTTGTCATGCTGGGCAAGGTCCAGTCCCGGGTGGTGCGAAATCTCGAAGAAGGCTTCGCGCTCGAGTTCGTCCACGAGCAAATTGCCGAGACGCTCGAAGACGCGGTTAGCGCGCGGTAAAGCGCCAACCGCCCAAAATCCCCGATTTATCGACTTCAAAAGGCGGTATCCGCGTTGCCGGATGCCGCCTTTGTGCGCTCTGACGCCTGCCAGAACAGGTTAACGCCGGGCGCTTTTGCAACCACAAGTGCCACTGCGGCAGCGCCTGGCGCGTTAATGCGTAAAGTTTGAATCAATTGCAGTTGTTTCAAATTTTTGGCAAATTTTATTCAAGTATAGATCGAATTCGCCGCGGTTTTTACTTGTATTCGCGTCAAATGTACTTGGCTGACTTAGCGGCGGCGCAAATCCTTTGTGCGAAACATGGTCCCAACAAGAAACGGGGGCCACAATGTTGTTCAGGGGACAGGGGAAAGGATTGGCGGTTGCCGCCATCCTGCTGGGGATGAGCGTCTCTACGAGTTATCAGGCGAAAGCCGGTGACGCGCTCTATGCCAGCCTTGGCGATACCACGCGTTCGCCGATCGGTTGGGTTGAATTCTGCGCCGAGAACCCCGGCGACTGCCGCGGCGGCGCGTCACAGCCGCGGGACATCGTGCTGTCGCAGACGGCATGGCGAGATTTGCTGAGAGTCAACAAGTGGGTCAACGAGACCATCAAGCCGATCACCGACATGGATCATTGGGGTGTGATCGAGAAATGGTCGTTGCCGACGGACGGCTACGGCGACTGCGAGGACTACGTGCTGTTGAAGCGCAAGATGCTGATCGACGCCGGCTGGCCGCGCGAGGCGCTGCTGATCACGGTGGTGCGCGACAAGAAGGGCGAAGGCCACGCGGTGCTCACGGTCAAAACCGACAAGGGCGAATTCGTGCTCGACAACCAGAACGAAAGCGTCCTCGCCTGGACGGAGACCGGCTACCGCTTCGTCAAGCGTCAGTCGCAGAGCGACCCGAATCTGTGGGTGTCGCTCGGTGACAACCGCCCCGCGGTCGCCACCGCCAGTTCTCGCGATCGCTAACGACAAGGAATTTTACGAACCCGCGACCCGGTCACATCCCCACCCCTCCCCGTCCCAGACCGGTTCGCGCGCGGCCAGCCTTCCCCCAAAGGCTGGCCGCAACTTTTTGGGGGACCTGCAGACTTGATCGGACAGCTCATGCTGTTCGTTTTCGTCTGGGAAGTGCTTTCCTCTTTGCGCTTCTCCCCGGAACGCTCGTTGGTTGGCTGATCGGAAAGATTTCCGTTCCAACCTTCGCATGCGTGGCATTGGTCGTGAGTCTCAGT
Organism: Bradyrhizobium sp. AUGA SZCCT0431; assembly: GCF_018131065.1. Taxonomy (NCBI): domain Bacteria; kingdom Pseudomonadati; phylum Pseudomonadota; class Alphaproteobacteria; order Hyphomicrobiales; family Nitrobacteraceae; genus Bradyrhizobium; species Bradyrhizobium sp. AUGA SZCCT0431. Next base: position 26,298 of record NZ_JAFCLR010000023.1, read on the forward strand.
CTCCTTATCGGCCTCTTTTTTGCGGATGCCATTTTCGGGGGTACGCCGAACGCGCATGGCGATGGAGCTCAAATGACGATTGCGCTGCTTGCTCCGCCGATATTGCTGCCGATGCTCATCGGGATATGGATAAGTCGCCTTAAAGTCCGGACCAATCCGCAATCTCAGTAGAGTTTTCTCAACGCGCCACCGACGCCCGCGCCCTGGTTTCAAGGGCGATATTTTTTGTGTTGCCGGGCGGATATGAGATGATGACGCGTCTCTTCGGGAGATTGCCCCTTGGCCCACAACGAGATCGACGCCATCCGCGCATTGCTGGGTTCAAAACCGCGACCTGTCGGCTGGTCGGAGCGGCGCCAGCGGCTCGACGAAGTCGGATCGACCTGGCCGATCGCATCTGATGTGAAATGTCACGCCGTCGACTGCGACGGCGTGCCCGGCGAGTGGTCGCTCGCGCCAGGCAGCGACCCGTCGCGCGTGCTGCTGTATTTTCACGGCGGCGGGTATTGCTCCGGTTCGATCCAGAGCCATCGCCGGATGGTGACGGAAGCGGGCCGCGCGGCACAGTCGCGCTCGCTCGCGATCGATTACCGGCGCGCGCCCGAGCACCCCTACCCGGCCGCCCATGAGGACGCGCTGACGGCGTGGCGCTTCCTGCGCAAGCAAGGCATACCGGCGGCAAACATCGCCGTCGGTGGCGACAGCGCCGGCGGTAATCTCACGCTCGGGCTGATCGGCCGGTTGCGCGCGGCCGGCGAGCAGCTGCCCTGCTGCGCCTGGCTGGTCTCGCCCTGGACCGACCTCACGATGTCGGGCACCACGCTCGACACCAAGGATGCCATCGACCCGCTGATCCACCGGGCTTATCTTACCGAACTCGCGGACGCTTATGCGCCGTCGCCGCTCGATCGCCGGGATCCGCTGATCTCGCCGTTGTTTGCGGATCTCGCCGGCTTTCCGCCGCTCCTGATCCAGGTCGGCTCGGCGGAAACGCTGCTGGCGGACGCCACACGGCTGGCGGACGCCGCCGGATCGGCCAACGTCGCCGTGAGCCTCGAAATCTGGCCGCACATGATCCACGCCTGGCCGGTCTGGAATGCGAGATTGGCGGATGGTCGCCGCGCCTTGGCGAAGGCGGCAATTTATCCGCGCGCATTTGCAAGGGCCGTCGTAGAGCGTGTGCAGGGCGCGGACGCCGTCCAAGGCCATTCTGCAACGCAAAAGCCCGGGATTATTGATGTTTTACCCGGAATCCCGCCTCGACTGGGTGAATCCCGGGTTTCGGCGCAGCCAAGCCTGTGGTAATCGGGGGCATTGAAATTACGTCCGGATTTAGCGTCTCATGATCGAACCCGCCCCCCGGAATACCAGTGCGCTTGCGCGTATCAGCGGCCAGCCGATCGCAATCGGCGCTGCGGCCCTCGTCATTGTCGTGCTGGGAATAGGTTCGATCACGCTGTGGCGGGCCTATACCGGCACCGCGCCCGAAACCGACCGCGTCGTTGCGGTCAGGCAATTGCAGGCGCGTACCGCGCAGGCGTCCGAACAGCTGGTCGAGAAAACCAAGGGCCTCGAAGCCACCCAGCAGGAATCGATCGACCAGCTCCAGGTGGTCCAGGATCAATTGCTGACGGTGCGCCGCCTGCTCGCCGCGCAGCAGGCCGATACCAGAAAGCTCTCCGAACAGGTCGGCACCCTGACGGAATCGATCGACGGGTTGCGGCAATCGTTCGCGAGCGCGCAGGCGTCCGAACCGGCCGCCCCGCCCTCTGCCCGCAAACGGTCGGTCAGGAAATCCAACGCGGCAAAGCCGCGCGCGAGCAAGAGCGCCCTCAAGCGCGGCAGATCGAACGGCTGACGCCCGCCCCGAACGCGGTCCAGGACCGTCCCTCAAAGCCAGAGGAACGGACCGAGCGCCTTTCGTGATGCTCTCCGCACGATCCGTGCCCTTTGCGTGGCTGATCGTGACGCGTTCAGCGCCCGTCCGCCGTGCCCGGCTGCAGACCCCCGGCGGCAGTTCTCCACCACATGCCACCAAAAACCCGCCTTTCTGCCAATTTTGTGTTCCGAGTGTGAACTGCTTCACATATGACCGCGGGAATCTCCTGCATGCTGCAGTTCACCGGATGGCGTGAGCCGATTTCAATATCCGGGGCTGGCAAGGTCGTTGACGGTATATTGCGTCGACGGCCTTGTTTTTTTTGCCCCCATTCATCCCTCGCCCCGGCGCTTCCGAAATCCACGATCAGATTGAACCTCGCAAGCAGGTGATTTGCCTTTGGCCGGCATTGTTTGCTGAATGCGCCTCCCTTGAGCCCGTGCGGTCCTGATGCATGAGGACCGCGCTCTACTCGTTTGTTTTTGATGCGTTTTCATCAGCGGAGGGATCCCCTTGCGCCGGAAGACGCCATGCAAGGAGCTGGAGCCTCCCCATGAGCGCCGACCCCCTCCCGACCGCCGATGTCACCGGACTGACGAAAATCGCGCCGTTTTCCCGCCGCAGCTTCATGACCGCGACGGCCGCCGTCACGGCCGGCTATACGCTCGCCGCCGGGCCGGTGCGGGCCGACGTCATCAAGACCGACACCAACGGCCTTAACGCCGGCGATGCCCGGATCAAGGTGACCGACGGCGAGATGCCCGGCTATTTCGCCCGTCCCGAAGGCGCCGCCAATCCGCCGGTCGTGCTGGTGGCGATGGAGATTTTCGGGCTGCACGAATACATCAAGGACGTAACGCGGCGCCTCGCCAAGCTCGGCGTGTTCGCGGTGGCGCCGGATTATTATTTCCGCAAGGGCACCGATCTCACCAAGGTCACCGACATCCCGCAACTGCTGCCGATCGTGAATTCGAAACCGGACGCCGAATTGCTGTCCGACCTCGACAGCACGGTGGCGTGGGCGAAGTCGCAGGGCGGCGATACTTCGCGGCTCGGCATCATCGGGTTCTGCCGCGGCGGGCGGACGGTCTGGGAATACGCCGCCCATAGTTCCACGCTCAAGGCAGGCGCCGCGTTTTACGGCCCGCCGGTCGATCCGCCGAACCCGCTCTGGCCGAAGAGCCCGACGCAGCTCGCGCCCGAGATGAAGGCGCCGGTGCTGGGCCTCTATGGTGAAGCCGATAGCGGCATTCCCGTCGCCACCGTGGAAGCCCTGAAGGCCGCCCTGGCGGCGAACAAGAAGACCGCCGAGTTCAAGATTTATCCGGGCGCCCCGCATGGCTTCCACGCCGACTACCGTGCCAGCTATCGCAAGGAAGCGGCCGACGACGCGTGGGCGCAGATGCAGGCCTGGTTCAAGAAATACGGCGTGCTGAGCTAAGAATAGCTGCGGGCAAACCACAGGCGTGAAAAATGGCGCGCAGCCAACGGCTGCGCGCTATTTCAAGAGACGGCCTATCCGACGCGATCGCTGTTGCGATGCGGTCTGGATACCGTCTGCTCGATTTCCCAGAGTATCCAGACGACGGCCGCTCCCAGACTGACAACGATACCCAGGAGCACGAACGTCAAAGCCGGGACTGTGAGCATGTTCAGCATCCCTGATGTGAGGCAAGCGACGTACCAGCAAACCAAACGCAGCCTCGGTGATTAAACACCGGGGCCGCCGAAATCATCCCGATAACCCGCCAGGCCGGGATTAGTTGCAACCTGAACCGACGCAATCGCGCGGCTCGTGTTCTCACTTCTGCGCGACCGGGCAACGTGCAGCCGCTGTACCTAGCAGCCCCGGCAGATGCTCTTCACCTTGCGATCGATGGTCCTGTTTTCCTGTTGGATGGCGGCATCGACATCCGCATGCGGTCGCGCCGTCGACCCTGTGCCCGCAGCGCCGGTCGTGACCCCGGCCCCGGTGTTCGCAGGCGGGCCCGACGATTGGGCGGTGCCGGCGCTGTTGGTGCCGGGCGCAGCGGGAAGCCTGGCCGCGTTGCCTGTGCCGCTCGGATCGTTGCCCGAATTGTTCAGACCGGCCGCGTTTGCCGGGCCGGGTGGCACGCCATTGATGGAAGTCGGGCCGGCGCCCGCCGATCCCGCACTGGGCGTACCCACCGAGCTGCTGCTTCCTGATGTCGAGCCGCTTGCGGCGCCGCCAGCACTTGTGCCGCCAGCACTTCCGCTGCCGCCGCCTGCGCTTTGCGCGAACGAAATGGCCGGCACGGTCAGGATGGTGAGCGCGATCATTGCTGCAAATGCGGTTGGTTTGGTCATCGAGAACTCCTTTCCTGGTTCAACGACGGCGAAACAGCCTTGTTCCGGCCGGAACGATTTCGGGCGCGGACCATTATGCAAACGCATCCGCTACGTTGCCGGAGCCGAGGACGCTTGCGCAAACTGATCGCTTTCGACGACGACACGTTCGACAAGCTGACCCAGCTTGGACGCGACCGGATGGCGACGATTCAGGAACTGGCCGATGAAGCCTTTGCTGACGTTTTGAAGAAGCACGGCATCCCGATCGATCTCAAGGACGCACTTCGCAAGAGCGCAAAACTTTCCAGCGCCAAAACAGAAAAAATTGCAAAACAGAAGAAGTCAAAAGCCCGGAAGGCAACATCATGACGACCGAGCCCGATCCGTTCGAGCAGGGTCAGCGCGCCGCGCGCGCGAATATTCCGGCTGAAGCAAATCCATATCAGGACGGCAGCGAACAGCACGCACTCTGGGCAGCCGGGCACGAACAGGTTGCCAGCGCGGCCGAGGCCCAAGAATCTGAAGATGAATCCGAAGATACCTGACGCTGTGTTCAGCCGATCTTCTTCAAACCTTTTTTGAAACGCGGCCCGTTGATGGCGTAGGACTTCGCCGCACGTCCCATCGCCGTCGCCTGCTCGGGCGAAAGTGTGCGGATCACGCGCGCGGGCGAGCCGATGATCAGGGAATGCTCGGGAAATTCCTTGCCCTCGGTGATAACGGATCCCGCGCCGACGACGCTGCCGCGGCCGATCTTCGCGCCGTTCATCACGATCGAGCCCATCCCGACCAGCGCGCCATCCTCGAGCGTGCAGCCGTGCAGGATGACGTTGTGGCCGACGGTGCAGTTTTTGCCGATCGTCAGCGGAAAGCCGGGGTCGGTGTGGCAGGTCGAATTGTCCTGCACGTTGGAGCCTTCGCCGATCTCGATCCACTCATTGTCGCCGCGGAGCACCGCGCAGAACCACACGCTGGCCCCATTCTTCAGACGCACCTTGCCGATGACGGTGGCGGTATCCGCGATGAAATAGTTTCCGTCCGCGGGAAGATCGGGCCCCTGCCCGTCGAGTTCGTAGATCGCCATGATGATCAGGTCTCCGTTTGTGGAGACCTTGGCACAGCCGCCAGCGCATGATCAAGCAAGCGGCCGGATACGCCTCATGCGAACCGGCTTTAGGCGAACAGGCTTTAAGCGAACAGACCTGCGGCCCGCAGCGTCATCAGGAAGAACGTGCCCGACATCAGGCTCCAGAAGCCGGCGAGCACGGTCGCCATCATCACGAATTCGAAGCGGCGGCGCTCGATCCTGGCGCCGCGCAGCGTATTGCGCATGATGATGAAGGGGGCGGCAAAAACCAGGAACGGAACCGCGGCGAACGTCTTCGGCGCCACGCCATCCCCGAGCAGCCCGAAACCGGCGGGCCGCGCCGCCATGGCCTGGTAGCCGCAGGTCAACGCGCCTGCGAGCGCAAAACCGATGCAAAGGGAAAACAGGGAATTCAACGCATCGGGCGACATGGAACACATCCGCTACAGAACAACCGCGCCCTGCTTTCGCAAAATCGGGGACCCGCCGCCACAGCATCCTTAAGGAAAGGTTAACAGCGGGCGGCCGCAGCCCCGTTTGCGCATGGCTCGCGCTTGCCCGATGCCGGTGAAATCATACGGAAATCCCGCCGCCCGTGGCATATTCGCCGGTGATTCGGCCTCAGCCTCGAACTCGACCGATATTTCTTTCATGACATTGCTTTCGACGGCCCAGCACATTGCCCGCGATACGCGGAAGGACCCGCGCTCGCACATGCTCCTGATCGTGGTGGCAGCGACCATCACCGCCGGCGCAATCGGGCTCGTGGCCTATCTCCTGTGGCCAACCTGGGGCAACGGTGCAGCCAACGCGCCGTCGCGATTACCGGTCAGCGTGGGCGGCACCCTCTTCAACGTGCCGACGTCGGCGATCCGCAGGAAAATCCAGCGCCATTCCGGTCCACAGGAACGCGTCGATCTCAACTTCACATTCCCTTCGCTCGAAGCGCCAGAGTTGCCCCGGCACATGAGCGCCGATACGGTCGAAGAAAAGGTGCAGCCGATCGACCGGATCTTCCTGTCGATCTCGGCGCACCACGACACACTGGCGCCCGACGTCCGGGTCCGCACCATCTATCCGCGCTATATGGAGCAGGCCGCAACGCCGGTCGACGACGGACTGGCGATGCGTGCGTTTCGCGACGGCTCGCCCTATGCCAACGAGGATCTGTTCACCGCCAGCGCGCCAGGCCTCAACGCGCGCTGCACGCGCGACGGGGTGACGCCCGGAATGTGCCTGAGCGAGCGCCGTGTCGACGGCGCCGACCTGACGTTCAGATTTCCGCGGAGCTGGCTATTGCAATGGCGCGACGTCGCCAATGCGATGAACCGTTTGACAGCGCAATTGCACGGGCCGCAAAAATAGCGGCGCAAGCGCCGGCTTTGCTTTGTAGGGTGGGCAAAGCGCAGCGTGCCCACCATTTCTTTCGTCGAACAAAGGTGGTGGGCACGGCGCAAGCACGCCTTTGCCCACCCTACGGCATTCGCCTCAGCCCTGATCGACCAGGTCTTCCTCGAGGATCGCCATCTGGAACTGGAAGGAACGATCGTCGTCTTCGTCGTCGACGAACAGGACGCCGATGAACTCCTCACCGATATAGACCTCGGCGGAATCATCCTTTTTCGGGCGCGGCACCACGCGAATTTTCTGGTTGCCGAATACGCGCTTGAGATAGGCGTCGAGCTTCCTGACTTCCTGAACGTCCACGGCGGTCTCCAATCGGATATTATGGGGTTTCCGGGGAGTATTAGGCCGAGACGGCGCAGACCGCCAGCCGTATCTTCACGAGATCGACAGGTCAGAAAGTCCTTAAAAATCAGATACCGATCGCGTTAAGCATCTGGTCCATGGTGCGCGACGGCTCGGCGCAGCCGGCCTCGCCAACGATCTTGGCAGGAACACCCGCCACGGTGACGTTATGCGGCACCGGTTTGACCACCACCGAGCCTGCGGCGATGCGCGCGCAGTGACCGATCTCGATATTGCCGAGAATTTTCGCGCCGGCCCCGATCAGCACGCCGTGGCGAATCTTGGGATGGCGATCCTCATTCTCCTTGCCGGTGCCGCCGAGCGTGACACCGTGCAGGATCGAAACATCATCCTCGATGACAGCCGTCTCACCGCAGACGAAACCGGTCGCATGATCGAGGAAGATTCCGCGGCCGATGGTCGCCGCCGGGTTGATGTCGGTCTGGAACACCGCGGACGCCCGGCTCTGCAGGTAGTAGGCGAAATCCTTGCGCCCTCGCTTGTACAGCCAGTGCGCCAGCCGATGAGTCTGCAGGGCGTGGAAGCCCTTGAAGTAAAGCAAGGGATCGATGAAGCGCGACGTCGCAGGATCGCGGTCATACACCGCGACCAGATCGGCGCGGAACGCATTGCCGAGATCGGGTTCGTCGCGCAGCGCCTCGTCATAGGTCTGGCGGATCAGATCGCCCGACAGCGCCGAATGATCGAGCCGCTCGGCCAAGCGGTGGATCACCGCATCTTCCAGCCGCTCGTGATGCAGCACGGTCGAGTAGATGAAGGACGCCAGTTCCGGCTCGCGGCGAACGATGTCTTCCGCCTCGTTCCGCACGCGATCCCAGATCGGATCGAGCGCGGCCAGCTTCGAACCCTGCGGACTGACCTGATGCACTGCCATGGGTTTCTCTCGGGTTTCTCGGCTTGTTCTCTTGGCTTGTTTCGCCCCGCGTTATAGCACGGCGAACGGATGGCTGTCCCGGGGCGGGCGCCGGCAGAGTAAACCCCCGCCGAACGCCCCAGGATCGGTTAGGGTCAGTTCAAGGTGGTTGGCGATTTCAGGAAATCAAGCCGGGTAAGGTCCGACTATTGGTGAATTTCGGCCCCCCGGCCATTCCGGGCAAGCTGGCCGAAATTGGGGGGGGGAAACCACATGAACACGCAGATTTTGCGCGCGCGGACGGCCGACTCACGGCTGGTCTGGATCGCCGCCATCGCCATCCCCCTGATGTTGCTCGCCCCTGCCCTGTGGAACGGCTATCCGCTGCTCCAATGGGATACCGGCGGCTATCTGGCACGCTGGTATGAAGGCTACCTCGTGCCAAGCCGCTCCACGGTGTTCGGCCTCTACCTGCATTTCGGCGAAGACTCCGCGTTCTGGATCAATCTCGGAATCCAGGCGCTGGCAACGCTGTGGATCCTGCAGCTGACGCTGCGTGCATTCGAAATCGCCCAACCCTTGCGGCTGCTCGCAATGAGCCTGGTGCTGGCCCTGGCCACTGCACTGCCGTGGCTCGCGAGCACGCTTCTGACCGACCTCTATGCAGGCCTGTCGGTGCTGTCGCTCTTCATCCTGGTCGCGCTGGGCGAGCGGACCTCGACAATCGAAAAATGTTCGCTGTTCGCGCTGACGGCGTTCGCCGCAGCCTCGCACAGCGCCACGCTGGCAGTGCTGCTCGGGCTGTGTTGTGTGGGTTGGATCGTGCGTCCGTTTTCGCGCGGACGGATTACCGTTTCCGGACTGATGCAGGGCAGCCTTACCCTCGTCGCCGGCGCGGCGATGCTGCTGGCGGCGAATTTCGCACTGTCTGGGAAAGTGGCGTGGACGCCCGGCGGCTACGGCGTCGCCTTCGGACGCATGCTGCAGGACGGCATCGTCGCGCGTTACCTGAAGGAGCATTGCCCGCAGCAGAAGTTGAAGCTCTGTCCCTATCGCGACCAGTTGCCTGCAACGGCCGATCAATTTCTGTGGGGCAACAGCATGTTCAACACGCTTGGCCGCTTCAAGGGCCTGGGCGACGAGATGAGCTTCATCGTGCTGCGTTCGCTGGCCGAATATCCGGCACGGCAGATCGAGGCGGCGATCACCGGAACCGCGCGGCAACTGGTCCATGTCGCGACCGGCGAAGGCACCAATGAATGGATCGGCCACACCTACGGGATCATCGAGCGTTACATCCCAACGCAGGTCAAGGCGATGCGCGCCGCGAACCAGCAGCGCTGGCGGCTCGACTTCGCCGCCATCAATCGTCTCCACGTTCCGGTGGCGCTTGTCTCGATGCTGCTGGCCGTAATCGTGTTCGGTCGCGGCCTGTGGCGGTGTCCGTTCGATGATCTCACGCTCCTCGCGGGAACCGTTACATTGGCCGTGCTCGGCAACGCCTTTATCTGCGCCGTGATATCAGGCCCGCATGACCGCTACGGCGCGCGCATGGCGTGGGTCGCGACCTTCGTGGTGCTGATCGCGGCGGCGCGGCAATTTTTCGGCGAGGACGGAGCGCGCAAACGCTCAGCCTCGCCGTGAGAGAAAGTCGATGACGCCGGCCTTGTAGACCTTGTCGCCGACCGCGCGCATGTGATCGCGGTTCGGAATATCCAGCACCTCGGCGTCCGGAATGATCTCGCCCAGCGCCTGCGCCGAGCCTGCGATTTCGTCTGACGTGCCGACCGCGATCAGCACGGGCACGTGGATAGCGGCGGCTTCATCCCGCGTCATCAGGCGCCGCGAGCCGCGCAGGCAGGCCGCCAGCGCGCGGCGGTCGGAACGGGTCTGGTCGGCAAAAGCGCGAAACGTCCGCCCGACCGGATCGGTCACGTCGTCCAGCGACGGCGCCTCGAGTGCGAGGGCGACGTTTTCGCCGGGGCCACCGCCCGTGATCATCCCGATCCCGATGCCGCCCAGGATGGCCGAGCGCAGCCGCTGCGGCTGGCCCAGCGCCATCACCGCCGTCATCCGCGATCCCAGTGAATAGCCCATCACGTCGGCTCGCTCGATTGCCAAATGATCCAGCAGCGCGATGACGTCGCCGGCCATGATCGCGATCTCGTACTGCGCGGAGTCGTACAGCTTGCCGGAATCGCCATGCCCGCGATTGTCGAGCGCGATCACGCGGCGCCCGGCTTTCTTCAGTTCGGACACCCAGGTCGGATAGACCCAGTTCACGTTCTTGCTCGAGGCAAAGCCGTGTACGAGAACGATCGGATCGCCCTCGCCTTCGTCGAGATAGGCAATCTCGATATCGCCGTTGTGAAAACTCGGCATCGCTAGTTCCATTTTTTGGGGAGTTCAAAATGCGCGATCGGAAGACGATCGCAACTCTAGCCGCAGGTGGCGGCGCCCGCCAGAGCCGGGCCGGGAAGCAACGCCGCAGCCGCCGCCTGCTCACGCTGCCGCCTCGCCTTCTTGCGGCGCAGATACGCCATGGTGGCGCGTTCTGTGATCGCCTTGATCGACGACAAGAAGCCGAACAGCGCCAGCAGTGCACTGAATACCCACAGTGACAGATTGAATGCGCCGGCCGCCAGCAGCAGGGCGCCGCGGCCGAGCAGTTTCAGGATCGCCCGGGTCTGGCCACCCTTGGATTCCGCGAGCCGGGCGGCGCGCGCGATATCCTTCGGGCCCTCGGCGATGCGCAGCGTATCGAGCGCACCGCGCGTACCGGCCTTCTCTCCGACGCGGCCGACGTCCTTGGCCAGCCGGACCAACGCACCGGCCTTCTCGGCGCGGAACGCCGCCTTGATCGCGCTTACAGTCGCGCCGGGCCGCAGCACCGAGCCGGAGGCGACCGCCTTCTGCAGCATCGGCCCATCGACGACCTCGCGCGCCGAGCGGCCGGCCCATAGCATCAGCCCCTCGCCGAGGCGCCCGACCTTGCGGGCATCCTTGACCATGGTCAGACCGGCACGCACCGGTAGCGCGCCACCGACTGACACATAGGTCGCCGCCGTCACCGCCAGGCCCACTGTCGCAAGTCCCAGCACCAGATGATCGGTGTCCTCGCCCATCGCCAGATGCTTGCTCTCGCGCACCACGTCGCGGATATCGCCGAACACAAAGAGATCGCCGGCCACCGTGCCCGACAGGCTCGCGACATCCTCGGCGTTGCCGGTGACGAGACCGACCGCGAAACGTTTAGCAAAATGCGAGGTTGAGTTCGCGTCCGTGACGGCGTCGTTCACGCGCGTCGACAGAGCTTCGCTAATGGCGATGTTCTTGTCGCGCGCAAGTTCGGCGAAGCTGCCGGCAAGATCGGCATCGCCTGCCGCCAGCGCCGCCTCGATATTTTCTGCGACAAGCGCCGGGTTGTTCCGTAGGGCAGAATTGATCCTCAGATCGGCCAATTCGGACGGTTCGTCCTGCGCCGCCAGGATCGCAAAAGCGTCGCGCGCGTGTGGCCATAGCGCCGCACCCACGGCGATAGTTGCCACCATGCCCGCCACCGCCAAACTGAGCCCTGCCCGCTTCATCCTGCAAAACCTGGGTTTTCGCTGCCCTCAACATAATGTGCCGCATTTGCGACACAACGTCCCCGACGAAAGAAGGGCTTCTCTGGGACGACAAGATTGTGTCGAATTTGCATGAGCAAATGTGCGGCGGCGACGTTCAAGAATCTGGGCTCTAGGAATCAACGGAACCCGTCAGTATGGTGCGCGGCATTTCGGGCCGCCGCATCGTTGGTTGCGTCCGTCCGTCATTGCTATCCAAGGTGAAACAAGATGTCCGATCATGTCGTCCCGCACTTTCACAACGACGCCGGCGTCTCGGTAATCGAGATCGGCTCGCAGGAATTCATGTGCGTGGGCGCCAATCCGCCGTTCGACCATCCGCATGTCTTCCTGGATCTCGGCAACGACAACGAGATCATCTGCCCCTATTGCTCGACGCTCTATCGTTTTGCCGCCGACCTCAAAGCCGGCGAAGCGCGCCCCCCGGAATGCGTGCTGAAAGACAAAGTCGCCTGACAGGTCCGCCGTGGCGGTTACGCGCACCATCGTTGTCGCTGGTGCAGGGATCGGAGGACTGACCGCGGCGCTGGCGCTCGCAAAGCAAGGCTTTCGCATCGTCGTTCTGGAAAAAGCCGAGCGGCTGGAGGAAGCCGGCGCCGGCCTGCAGCTTTCGCCCAACGCCAGCCGCATCCTGGTTGAACTCGGTCTGCAGCCGCGGCTCGCCGCGAGCGCCGTGACGCCCCAATCCATCAACATCATGAGTGCCCGGGACGGCGGCGAGATCGCTCGCCTGCCGCTTGGTGAGGCCGCGAATTTTCGCGCCGGCGCACCCTATTGGGTGGTGCATCGCGCCGACCTGCAGACGGCGCTGCAGGCCCAGGTCGACCACAGTCCCGACATCGAATTGCGGCTTGGCTGCCAGTTCGAGGATGTCACCGCGCACGCCAAGGGACTGACGGTCGTGCAGCGCCACGGCAATGCGCGGCAACAGGAACTGGCCGTGGCGTTGATTGGCGCCGACGGCATCTGGTCGGCGGTCCGGCATCATTTGTTTCCGGAGGTCCAGCCGCAATTCTCCGGTCTGATCGCCTGGCGCGGCACGCTCGATGCGACGGCGTTGCCGCGCGAATACACGTCGCCGCGGGTGCAACTCTGGATGGGACCAAGAGCGCATCTCGTCGCCTATCCGATCTCGGGCGGGCGGCGCATCAATGTCGTCGCCATCGTGCCGGGGACGTGGAACAGGCCGGGCTGGAGCGCACCGGGCGAGGCCAATGAAATCAAGGCGGCGTTCTCGCAGCAATGGCCGGCGACCGCGCGAATGCTGATCGGCGCCGTCGATGAATGGCGGCGATGGGCGCTGTTCACGGTGCCCGATATCGGCGGATGGAGTGACGGCGCGATCGCGCTGCTCGGCGATGCCGCGCACGCCATGCTGCCGTTCGCCGCGCAAGGCGCGGGAATGGCGATCGAGGACGCCGCGGTACTGGCGAAAGCCTTGAGCGAATGCGCCGGAGACAATACCGCCGGCATCCCGGCAGCCTTGAAGCGCTACGGACGGCTGCGCCGCTCCCGCGTGTTAAGGGTTCAGCGCGCCGCCCGGCGGTCCGGACAAATCTATCATCTGACCGGACCGTTGGCGCTCGCGCGCGATCTCGCCATCAAGTCGCTCGGTCCTAGGCGAATGCTGGCGCGGCAGGACTGGATTTACGACTGGCGGGCGTGAACATCCGACGCGAGCGCGCGGCGCGGGAAGTCTTCCGGAGGACGCGTCATCGCGACAATGGACGGGATCCCCTGACGCCTGCAGATGGCGCAGGCGTCGCCGCCGCGCTCGCGGCAGGTTTGGACTCCGGCGGCGCCTCTTGGCATTTGTTGCGCCGCCACGCTTCCTCGGCGAATTTCGATTGCCCCTGGGTCGCAATGAGTTCGTTGCGATAGGCAAGCTCCGACACCACCGAACCGCCGACGCCGGTTTCAGCCTTCGCCATCAGGCCCTGCAGTTCCGCCTTGCGCCCGGCAATCCGGGCGCGTTCCGTCTCGAGATGCTTGCATTCGTAGAGATCGTATTTGGCGGGATCGGCGAAAGCCGTCGACATGTTGTCGCCCACGCTGGCACAGCCGGAGAGCCCTGCCCCTGCCGCGAGCAGCGCCAACACGCCTACGGCACGCGGAATTCGCCGGCGATGGGACGTGGATTCGGACATCGGACCTTCATAAGCCAACAACGTTGAGATTGCCTAAAGCAGGACCAGATGTCCGCATTGAGGCTTTGCGTCCGGCCCCGCGTTCCCTTAAGGAAAGGCGCGGTTTCCGGGGGCGGATTATCCCATTTCCACTTCGCCGGCAAACGCGCTAAGTACCTGATCTTCTGACTAAAGCGGACGTGGCGGAATTGGTAGACGCAAGGGACTTAAAATCCCTCGATGGCAACGTCGTGTGGGTTCGAGTCCCACCGCCCGCACCACGCTTCGCCCTGACGGGCTACGCGTGGCACGGCCACGCGGAGGCCGTCAGGGCGAAGCGTGTCCGGCGTAGCTGAAGCGCAGCGAAAGCGAAGACGGACTGCCTAACGGGCCAAAACTGGATCAGCCCGTCGATTGGGGCGAAGCGTGGGCGGGGGGAAGCGACGTTGCAGCAGACTAGCCTTTTCGAAATGCGCCGGCTGGAGATGCTGAGCAACACGATCTTCGGCGTTGCGATGACGCTGCTCGCCTACGACCTGCCGAAGGCCGGCAGTTTCGCGAGCGCACCGGCTTGGATCGACCTCGTTCGCGTTTATGCGCAACCGGTCATCGCGCTGACGATCAGCTTTGTTGTCGCCGGCCTGTTCTGGTTCAGCCATCACCGGCGGCTCGCCGTTGCGCCGGAAGCCAGCCGCGGCGTGGTATTCCTCAATCTGCTGTTTCTACTGTCGATCATCATCCTGCCGGTGACGAACGGTCTGTATGGCAGCTATCGGCTCGACGGGGTGGTCGCCGTGATTTACGGGATTCATCTCGCTACGATCGCCACGCTGAACGGCCTACTGTGGATTCTGGCGCTCTGGGGCCGCCGCGATATGCCATTACGGGTGACGGTATTATTTCCGATTTTGGTATTTGTCGTCGGAACAGCCATCGCCACATTCTCCCCGAAGGTGGCGCAGTTCATCTGGTGCCTGGCGTTTTTCTCGCCGGTCGCAGGCTGGCTCGCCGAACGATGGTCGCGCTAACGAACGACCTTCGCGTCGGCCGCCTTGATCAATCGGCTCGCCTCTTCGGAAATTTGCCGCTCGACCTTCGGCTGAAACTCTTTCCGATCGAGTCCCGGCGGAATCGGCGGCAGATAGGACAGCGAAATGTTGCCGCTGTGAATCAGCAGCGTCTTCTTGCCCCAGAACAATCCGGAATTATGCGCCGTCGGCAACACCGGGATATCGAGATTGGTGTACAGCGCGGCGATGCCGGCCGCATGGAATGTCATGGGCTCGTCGACCGCCTGGCGCGTGCCTTGCGGAAATATCAAGACCTTGCGGCCTTCGCCGATCGCGGCCCTTGCTTCCGCGATCATCTGCTTGAGCGCCTGCCGGCCGGCTGACCGGTCGACCAGGATCATCGGATAGCGGTGAAGGAACCAGCCGACCACCGGGATATTGAGCAGTTCCTTCTTGGCGACGATGCTGGCATCGGGAAAAATCACGCAGAGCGCAACCGTCTCCCACAGCGATTGGTGATTGCAGGCGATGATGCATGGGCCAATTGGAATGTTGTCGCGGCCTTGCTCCCTGTAATCCAGCCCCACCACGTATTTCAGAAGAAACACGATGCCGTGCGACCACAATTGGGACACCGCGCGAACCTTTGCGCTGCTCGCATCGAAAACCCACAACAGGGGTATCGCCGGCGACAGCACCAGCGTCCACAGCACCACCAACGTATCGAATGCGACCGATCTCAGATAATGCAACGATAATATCCCTTGAGGCTTCCGCGATTGACGGGCCCCAAATACAGTACTTTTCGGCCCTTGCATAATTCCGGGCCGCCCCAAACGACCGCCTGCCCCAAAGAAAAATCGTTTCGCCGTGGACCGGCCGGCATTGTCTATCTAGGATTGTCGCGTGCCTGCCCTGGAACAGATCACCATCTCCCCGCGCCTCACCTTCGACGCCCTCGTCGCGGGCGAGGCAGGCGCGCCGGTGGTGTTGCTGCTGCATGGCTTTGCCGAATCGATGCATTGCTGGCGCGCCCAGGTCACGGCGCTCGGCGATATGGGCTACCGCGCGATTGCGCCGAGCCAGCGCGGTTACTCTCCGGGTGCGCGGCCTAACCCCCGCGAGTTCTCGCATTACCTGATCGACCGCCTGATCGACGACGCGTTGGCCATCGCCGCAGCCTCGGGCTATGGCGAGGCGCGCTTTCATCTGGTCGGCCATGACTGGGGCGGCAGCATCGCCTGGGGATTGGCCGACCGTTGCCACGAGCGGCTGGCCTCGCTCACCATTCTTTCGCGGCCGCATCCGAACGCGTTCAATCGCGCGCTGCACATGTCCGACGGCGAACAGGCGAATCGCTCGCGACACCACAAGGCGTTCCTCGAACCTGACGCCGCCGACATAGTGCTCGCCGACAACGCCAAATGGCTGCGCGATCGGCTCATTGCCAACGGCGTTCCCGCCGATGCGATCGAGCAGCATCTGGCCGTGCTCGGCAACAAGGACGCGATGGAAGCGGCGCTGGCCTGGTACCGCGCGCGCGGCGCGGTCCGCGGGCCGCTCGGTCCGATCCGTGTGCCCACGCTCTACATCTGGGGCGACGCCGACGACACCGTCGGCCGTATCGCCGCCGAAGGCACCCGCGATTTCGTCGCCGCGCCCTATCAATTCGAAGTCATGCCCGGCGTCGGGCATTTCGCGGCCGATCAGGCGCCGGAACGGGTCAGCGAATTATTGCTGGCGCATATCGCAGCGCACCCGGATTGACGGAACCTAATGCCCGCAAGAATGTTGTGCTGCAGCAATTGGAGCATGACGACATGGCAGGCGAACAACCTTCTGACGAACACGCGACTGAGAAACCCTCGCCCGAAGCGCCGTCTTCCACCGGGCAGCCATCGCCGCCGAGGGGCCCACCGCTGCAAAATGATGGACTGGAACTGATCCGCGACAGTCGCTGCTAGCGGCCCCGTGCCATCAAGCGCTGGCGGCGAATTCCTGATGCCGGCCAGGCGCGGCGTCGAACAACGCCCGGGTATATTCGTGCTGGGGCGCGGCGAAGACCTCCGCCGTGGTGCCCTGTTCAACAATTACCCCGCGCTGCATGACCGCGATCCGGTCACAGACCTGGGCTGCGACCCGCAAATCATGGGTGATGAACAGCACCGCCAGATTAAACTTTCGACGCACCTCGTCCAGGAGCTTCAGCACCTGATCCTGCACGGAGACGTCGAGTGCCGACACCGGCTCGTCGCCAATCAGCAATTCAGGCTCCATCGCCAGCGCCCGCGCAATGCAGATCCTTTGGCGCTGGCCACCGGAGAACTGGTGCGGGAAGCGATCGATCGCGGCCGGAGGCAGGTGCACGATCGCCATCAGGTCGCGCGCACGCTGCAGCGCCGCCTTGCGGCTGACGCCAAAATTCATCGGCCCCTCGATGATCGCCTCACCGACCGTGCGGCGCGGATTGAGCGATCGATATGGATCCTGGAAGATGAACTGAACGCGCCGGCGCATCGGACGAAATTTCGCCTCCCGCATTGCCGCGATATCGATGCCGTCGATCTTGATGCCGCCGCCTGAGGTGTCGACCAGCCGCGCGACGCAACGCGCCACTGTCGACTTGCCTGAACCGGACTCGCCGACAATGCCGAGCGTTTCACCGCGACGGATCGTCAGCGAGACGTCCTTGACCGCGGCCACGACGCGCGCTTTCGGCTGGAACAGCGATCGCTTGCCATAAGTCTTGAAGAGATTCTCGGTCTGCAGGACCACCGGACCGGTCACCGGAGATCGCTTCGGCGGCGTCATGCTCGGCACCGCGCGCAACAGCATCCTGGTATAGTCCTCGCGCGGGGCCCGCAGCACCTCCTCACAGGGACCCTGCTCCACGATCCGGCCCATCTGCATCACCACGACACGATCGGCGATCTCGGAAACGACGCCGAAATCGTGGGTGATGAACAGTACGCCGGTTTTCGTGCGCCCCTGCATTTCCCGTACGAGCTTGAGGATCTGAGCCTGCGTGGTGACGTCGAGCGCCGTGGTCGGCTCGTCGGCAATCAGCAGAGCGGGGTCGAGCACCAGCGCAGCCGCGATCATGATCCGCTGGCGTTGGCCGCCGGACAGCTGGTGCGGATAGGCGTCGATCATCTGTTCAGGGTCCGGCAGTTGCACCGAGCGCATGATCTCAAGCACACGCGCGCGCTGCTCCTTCTGGTCGAGCCTGGTGTGGATCTCCAGCACTTCACGGATCTGGTCGCCGACCCGCTCGACCGGGTTGAGCGCCGTCATCGGCTCCTGGAACACCATGGCCATGCGGGTGCCGCGGATCGCGCGCAGCTCGGAATCGGATTTTGTGAGCAGTTCATCGCCCTGCAGCCGGATCGAGCCGGACTCGACCCGCATCGCAGCTTTCGGCAACAGGCCCATCACGGCCTGCGCCGTCACCGACTTGCCGGAACCGGATTCGCCGACCACGCAGACGATCTCGTCGGCACCGACGGTGAGGTTGATACCCTGCACGGCGTGCGTCCGGTCGCCTCCCCTGATGGAGACGGAAAGATCGGAGACTTCGAGTACGGTATTGCTCACATCACACCCGCTTCGCCATCTTGGGATCGAGCGTATCGCGCAAGCCGTCGCCGAGAACGTTGACGGCCAGGATCGTGAACGCAAGGCAGACACCTGGATAAATGATGTTATGCGGGAACAGGCTGAACACCTCTCTTCCCGCGGCCATGATGTTGCCCCAAGTCGGCACTTCCGGCGGCACGCCGATGCCGAGGAAGGACAGGATGGCCTCGATCAGGATGGCGGACGCGCAGATGAAGGTGCCCTGCACGATCATCGGCGCGATGGTGTTGGGCAACACATGCCGCCACAGCAGTTTCGGAGTCGACGTGCCAAGCGTCACCGCGGCTTCGACATAGGGCTCTTCGCGCACGCTGAGCACGATCGAGCGCACCAGCCGGACGACGCCGGGAATCTGGGGAACGGTGATCGCGATGATGACGGTCAGCACGCTGGAGCGGAACAGCGACACCATGGCGATCGCCAGCAGGATGGCTGGAATCGCCATCAACCCGTCCATGATCCGCATGATGACGGCGTCGAGAATGCGGAAGAAGCCGGCGAGCAGACCGATGAACAGGCCACAGGCGACGCTGATCAGCGCCACAGTGATGCCGACAAAGAGCGAGACACGCGCGCCATAGACCACGCGGCTGTAGACGTCGCGTCCCAGGCCGTCGGTGCCGAACTTGGCGATCATCTTGAAGCGTTCGCCGGTGTCCGTCCGCATCGTAATTTCCGCGCCGGGGACCTTGTTTCGTGCAATCGGGCTGATCGCCGTCGGATCGATGGTTCCGAGCCAGGGCGCGAACAGCCCCATCAGCAATACGATCGTGATGACGGCGGCGCCGAACACCACGCCCGGGTTGCGCAGCAATTTGCGATACGCCGCGGGCTTGGCCGGGCTCGCCGGCAGAGCGGGTTCAAGGATCGTTGCGTCGACCATCAGTAGCGGATCCTGGGATCGAGGATTGTGTAAATCATGTCAACCGCAAGGTTGATCATGACGTAGACGAACGAAAACAGCAGGATCACGGCCTGGATCGTCGGATAGTCGCGCGCCAGCACCGCGTCAACCGTGAGCCTGCCAAGGCCTGGGATCGTGAACACGCTCTCGGTGACGACGACGCCGCCAATCAGGAGCGCCACGCCAAGTCCGATCACCGTGACGATCGGAACGGCGGCATTGCGCAGCGCATGACGGAACAGCACCTTTCGCTCGGACTGTCCCTTGGCCCGCGCGGTGCGGATATAATCTTCCGACAGCACTTCCAGCAAGCTGGTGCGCGTCATGCGCGCGATCAGCGCGATATAAATCACCGACAAGGTCACCGACGGCAGGATCAACCGCTGCACCCAGCCGCCAATCCCCTCCGAGATTCGCTGATAACCCTGCACCGGCAGCCAGTTCAAATAGACCGCGAACAAATAGATCAGCAGATAGCCGATCACGAACACGGGCACGGAAAATCCGAGCACCGAAAAGCCCATCACGATGCGGTCGATCCACGAACCGTGCCGGTGCGCCGCCAGCACGCCGAGCGGAACAGCGACGAATATCGCAATCAGGATCGTGAACACGGCGAGCGACAGGGTCGGCTCGATCCGCTCACCGATCAGCGAGGCCACCGTCTTCTTGAAGAAGAAGCTTTCGCCGAAATTACCGGTCAACACCCGGCCCGACCAGATCACGAACTGCTCGATCATCGGCCGGTCGAGGCCGAGTTGGCTGCGGATCTGCGCCACCTGTTCGGTGGTGGCGTTGTCGCCGGCGATGATCGCCGCCGGATCCGAGGGGGTCAGCCGCAGCATCAGGAAGATGAAGACCGCAACCACCAGCATCACGGGGATCGTGCCGATCAGACGCCGGAAGAAGTAGCCGTACATCGACATGGTGGCGCGATCCTATAAACCGAACGGGCGGCGGCGAACCGCCGCCCGCGTCGTTACATCACTTGGTGATTTCGACGTTCCAGAGCACCGGCACCGGCGAAATCAGGTACCCCTTGACGCTCTTGCGCATGGCAACCGGCTGGACGTACTCGCCGACCGGAATCTCCGGCGTAAACTCGATGACGCGTTGCTGTACCGCTTCGGCAATTGCCTTCTGCTTGGCGGGATCGGTCTCGCGGGCAAAGTCGTCGCGCAGCTTCTCCAGCTTCTCGTCACAGGGCCAGCCGAACGAGGCCTTCTCGCAAGCCGCGTTCACGTAGGCCGTCGAGATCGGGTTCATCACGTCGGCGGCGACCCAGGCCGTGAGGAAGGCGTTCCAGCCGCCCGCTTCCGGCGAGTCCTTCTTGGCACGGCGGGCGACCAGGGTCTGCCAATCCATCGACTGCATGTCGACCTTGAAGCCCGCCTTCTCCATCAGCGATTTCGCCACCGGAGCAAGGTTGGTCAGGGTCTTGAGGTCGGTGGAGTGCATCAGCACCACCGGCGTGCCGTCGTAGCCCGCCTCCTTCAGCAGCTCCTGCGCCTTTTTGGCGTTGGAGGTCAGCAGCCCGTCCATTCCCTTGGTGCTGGCGAAAGTCGTGTCGCAGATGAACAGCGCCTTGCACGGCCTGATGTAGTTCTCGTCACCGATGGTCGCCATCAGGAAATCTTCCTGGTTGAAGGCGTACCACAACGCATGGCGGACTTTCGGATTGTCGAACGGCTTGTGCAGCGTGTTCGGCCGGAAGACGTATTGCAGCTTCGCCAGCGGCGACACGACAATATTTACGCTCGGATCCTTCTTCAGGGTTGGAAGCAGGTCGTGGCTGGGCGCCTCGATGAAGTCGATCTCGCCCTTCGACAGCGCGTTGACCGCTTGCTGCGCATCCGAAATGGCGCGCCACTCGACGCGATCCACCTTCGCGACCTTGCCGCCGGCAAGACCCGAGGCCGGCTCGGCGCGCGGCTTGTACTTGTCGAACTTGATGTAGACGGTCTTGTCGCCCGGTTTCCACTCATCCTTGACGAAGACGAAGGGGCCGGAACCAGTGAAATCCTCGATCTGCTTGTTGGGATCGGTGTCGGCGACGCGCTTGGGCATCATGAACGGCACGTTGGAGGACGGCTTCGACAGACCTAGCAGCACGAGGCCGGTCGGCTCCTTGAGCTTGATGGTGAAAGTCTTGGCATCGACCGCATCGATCGAAGCAACGAAGGTCATCATTTTCTGACCGAGCGAGTCCTTGACCGCCCAGCGTTTGATGGAGGCAATGCAGTCTTCCGACGTCACTGGCTTGCCGTCGTGCCACAACAGGCCTTCGCGCAACGTGAAAGTGTAGGTCTTCTTGTCGGCCGAGGTGTCGTACTTCTCGACCATCTGCGGCTTGATCTCGCCCTTTTCATCCTGCGCGAGCAGCGTGTCATAGATCATGTAGCCGTGGTTGCGGACGATGTAGGCCGTGGTCCAGATTGGATCCAGGATCTTCAGATCCGAGTGCATGACGGCGCGCAACGTGGTCTGGGCAAGCGCGGGCGCTGCCACAGTCACCAGGCTGCCGACACAAGTCGCAGCAAGAATTGCTTTTCTGAACGCGTTCATTCCTTCACCTCCGTTGTCGTCTCGACGCCCGAACGCCTAATGTTCGGGCCCCTGCCCGGTTTCTAAGCGGACTATAGGGTCGATATTCAGCTTCACAACACCCTTTTGACCCGACGACAGTGGTGACGCCGGCGCTCAGGCAGAAATCAGGACAGCCCTCCGGACAGGTCCATTCGCGGCCGGCTTACGCCCGCCACCGGATGGATTGCAACCCCGGATCAGCTCCGCCAACACGCCTTCTCAAAAACCTACAATCAAGAATGATGCCAGAATTACCGTTACCCCTACCTCGCACCGGGAAGGTCCGAACGCGCCATGTTTTCCCTTTACAAATTCGCCGCCGCTCCTTCTCGTAAAGGGCCCACACCGAACCCAAACATTCCGGCCCAACCGGGAGGACCCATATGAATCCTGCCAACCTCCCCTTCGATTCCGAGACCATGCTGCAGGGTTTACGGGCCTGGGTGGAATGCGAAAGCCCCACCTGGGATGCCGGCGCGGTCGATCGCATGCTCGATCTTGCGGCGCGGGAGATGGCCATCATGGGTGCGACCATCGAACGCATCGCCGGGCGGCAGGGCTTTGCCGGCTGCGTCCGCGCGCGCTTCCCTCACCCGAAGCTGGGTGAGCCTGGAATCCTGATCGCGGGTCATCTCGACACCGTCCATCCCGTCGGCACGCTGGAAAAGCTGGCGTGGCGGCGCGAGGGCAACAAATGCTACGGCCCGGGCATATTCGACATGAAGGGCGGCAACTACCTCAGCTTAGAGGCGATCCGGCAACTGGCGCGTGCATCGTTCACCACGCCGCTGCCGATCACGGTACTGTTCACGCCGGACGAAGAGGTCGGCACGCCATCGACCCGCGACATCATCGAGGCCGAAGCCGCCCGCAACAAATACGTGCTGGTGCCGGAGCCGGGTCGCGCCAACAACGGCGTGGTCACCGGGCGATATGCGATTGCCCGGTTCAATCTCGAAGCGATCGGCAAGCCGAGCCATGCCGGCGCCACGCTCTCATCCGGCCGTTCCGCGATCCGCGAGATGGCACGCCAGATTATCGCCATCGACGGTATGACGACTGAAGATTGCACTTTTTCGGTCGGCATTGTGCATGGCGGCCAGTGGGTGAACTGCGTCGCCACCACCTGCACCGGCGAGGCGCTCAGCATGGCCAAGCGGCAGGCAGATCTCGACCGCGGCGTCGCGCGGATGCTCGCGCTTTCCGGGACCGGCAATGACGTCACGTTCAAGGTCACCCGCGGCGTGACCCGGCCGGTGTGGGAGCCTGACGCCGGCACGATGGCGCTCTACGAACAGGCGCGCAACGTGGCCCGGAGCCTGGGCGTCGAGCTGCCGCACGCCAGCGCCGGCGGCGGCTCCGACGGCAACTTTACGGGCGCGATGGGTATCCCTACCCTCGATGGCCTGGGCGTTCGAGGTGCCGACGCGCATACGCTCAACGAACATATCGAGATCGACAGTCTCGCCGAGCGCGGCCGCTTGATGGCGGGTCTGCTGGCGACATTGACGTGAGCGCCAGGCATCTCTCCCCATCATTACCTGCGGCAAACGCAGAGCGTTTGCGCAAGGGAGCAACGCTCCCAGGCAATGCCTAACGGCGCAAGCCGCTGCGTGGATTGCTTCGCTTCGCTCGCAATGGCGGATGGGGCGGCATGCAAAACGGAATTGCTCCACGGCTTGCGCTTGGCACAATGACACGCTTAACGTCCCCCAACGAATGCACCGGTGAGAAAACTTGATGACCCGCATTGCCGTTGGTGCCTTTCTGCACGAGACCAACACGTTCGCGCCGACCAAGGCGACCTATGACGATTTCGTTCATGGTGGTGGATGGCCGTCGATGGCGCATGGCGCCGACGTGCTCAAGGTGATGCGCAAGGTCAATATCGGCCTTGCCGGCTTTGTCGAAGCCGCCGAGGCCAATGGCTGGGAGCTGGTGCCGACGATCTCGGCGGCCGCTGTTCCATCAGCCCATGTCACCAAGGATGCCTTCGAACGCATCATGAAGGAAATGGTCGACGGCATCGCAGCGGCCGGACCGATCGATGCCGTCTATCTCGACCTGCACGGCGCCATGGTCACTGAGCATTACGACGACGGCGAAGGCGAAACGCTTGCCCGGGTGCGCAAGGTGATCGGCAAGGACCTGCCGCTGGTCGTCAGCCTCGACCTCCATGCCAACGTCTCGCCCGAGATGATGGAACATTCGGATGCGCTCATCGCCTACCGCACCTACCCTCACGTCGACATGGCCGATACCGGCCGGGCCTGCGCAAAGCATCTGGCGCTGATGCTCAAGACAAAGGCACGCTACGCAAAAGCCTTCCGGCAATTGCCGTTCCTGATTCCGATCAGCTGGCAATGCACCAACGACCAGCCGACCAAAGGCATTTATGAAAAACTGGCGGCGCTGGAGAGCGTTTCAGTTCCGACGCTGTCATTCGCCCCCGGATTTCCGGCCGCCGATTTTCGCGATTGTGGCCCCAGCGTATTCGCCTACGGCGCGACGCAGGCCGATGCGGATGCCGCCGCCGACCAAGTCGTAGCGCTGGTCGAGAGTCACGAGGACGATTTCGACGGCCGCATCTATTCGCCCGACGACGGCGTGCGCCACGCCATGGAATTGGCCAAGAACGCCAGCAAGCCGATCGTCATCGCCGACACTCAGGACAATCCCGGCGCCGGCGGCGATTCCGACACGACAGGCATGCTGCGTGCGCTGGTCCGCAACAAGGCGACCCGCGCCGCCACCGGCGTGATCTACGATCCGCAATCGGCGAAGGCCGCGCATGCCGCGGGCGTCGGCGCCACCGTGACGCTTTCGCTCGGCGGCAAGTCCGGCATCCCGGGCGACGCGCCGTATCAAGAAACGTTCGTCGTCGAAAAACTGTCGGACGGCAAGTTCGTGGCGTCCGGCCCCTATTATGGCGGCCGCGACATGGAAATGGGACCGTCAGCGTGCCTGCGCATCGGCGATGTCCGTGTGGTCGTGAGTTCCTACAAGGCACAGCTCGCCGACCAGGCGATGTACCGTTATGTCGGGATCGAGCCGACCGAACAGGCAATCCTGGTCAACAAGAGTTCGGTGCACTTCCGCGCCGACTTTGAGCCGATCGCCGAAAAACTGCTGATCTGCGCCGCGCCCGGCGCGATGCCGGCCGACACCGCTACCCTGCCCTGGACGCGGCTGCGTCCGGGTATCCGCATCAAGCCGAACGGCCCTGCTTTTGCGACTCCAGCCAAATCTCGTTCAACCGTAACCGGATAAACAGACATGCCCACCATCGAACGCATCGACGGCTATGCCGAAGAACTCACCGCTATCAGGCGCGATCTTCATGCGCATCCCGAGATCGGCTTCGAGGAGGTCCGCACCTCAGGCATCGTCGCCGACAAGCTGACGCAATGGGGCATCGAGGTGCATCGCGGCCTTGGCGGCACCGGCGTCGTCGGCGTGCTCAAGGGCAAGGGCAGCAGCGGCATGAGGATCGGCCTGCGCGCCGACATGGACGCGCTGCCGATGGAAGAGAACACCAACCTGCGCTGGCGCTCGACCATTCCCGGCCGCTTCCATGGCTGCGGCCATGACGGCCACACCACCATGCTGCTCGGCACCGCGCGCTATCTCGCCGAGACCAGGAATTTCGACGGCACCGTGCATTTCATCTTCCAGCCCGCCGAAGAAGGCCTCGGCGGCGCGCGCGCGATGATCAAGGACGGACTGTTCCAGAAGTTTCCCTGCGACGAGGTCTACGGGCTGCACAACGCGCCTGATCTGAACCACGGCGAGATCGCGATCCTGCCGGGCCCGGCGATGGCCGGCGCCGATTTCTTCGACATCACGATCGACGGCTACGGCGCCCATGGCGCGATGCCGGAGCGCTCCAAGGATGCCGTGATCATCGCCACCACGCTGGCACAGGCGCTGCAGACCGTCGTCAGCCGCAACGTGCCCCCGCATCACCCGGCGGTGCTGTCGATCACGCAGATCCATGCCGGCTCGGCCTACAACGTCATTCCCGGCCAGGCCAAGCTGTGCGGCACCGTCCGCGCTTTCGATGACGGCGTGCGTGCGCTGATCCGCGAGCGCATGCGCGCGATCTGCGCCGGCATCGCCGCGGCGTTCCAGTGCGAGATCACTGCCGACATCCGCGACACCTTCAGCGTGCTGGTGAACCAGGAAGAGCAGTCGCGGATCGTTGAGGCGGTGGCGCGTACGGTGGTCGATCCGGACAAGGTGATCACCCGCACCGAGCCGAAGATGGGCAGCGAGGATTTCGCCGACATGATGCAGGCGGTGCCCGGCGCCTATTTCTGGGTCGGCCATGAAGGCTCGGTGCCCGTGCACAATCCCGGTTTCGTCCTCGACGACAAGATCCTGCCGATCGGGGCCAGCATGTTCGCGCGCATCATCGAGACCCGTATGCCAGTAGGTTAGGTGCCCATGCATAAAACCAAAAAAGAAGAAGAGGTCACGTCGCTGCACGATCTCAGCGCTGTCGACCTTCTCGCCGGCTATCGCGCCAAGCAGTTCTCGCCGTCCGAAGTGCTGGAGGAAGTGCTGGCGCATGTCGCGGCGTGGGAGCCGCACATCAAGGCGCTCTATCTGCTCGATCCCGAGGGCGCGCGCGCCGTCGCCAAGGCCTCGACCGACCGCTGGCAGAAGGGCGAGCCTGTCGGCACGCTCGACGGCGTGCCGGTGACGATCAAGGACAATATCGCCACCAGGGACCAGCCGGTGCCGCTCGGCGCCGCCAGCGTCAAGCTGGTGCCCTCACCGAAGGACGCGCCGCCGGCCGCACGGCTGCGCGAAGCCGGCTCCATCATCTTCTCCAAAACGACGATGCCGGATTACGGCATGCTGTCGTCGGGCCTTTCGAGCTTCCATCCCCTCACCCGCAATCCCTGGGACCTCAGCAAGAACCCCGGTGGATCCTCTTCCGGCGCCGGCGCCACCGGCGCAGCCGGTTACGGCCCGCTGCATCTCGGCACGGATATCGGCGGCTCGGTGCGGCTGCCGGCCTGCTGGTGCGGCCTGGTCGGGCTGAAGCCTAGCCTTGGGCGCGTTCCGGTCGATCCGTTCTATGTCGGACGCGTCGCCGGGCCGATGACCCGCATCGTCGACGATGCGGCGCTGATGATGAGCGTGCTGTCGCGGCCGGACCGGCGCGACGGCATGAGCCTGCCCGCGCATGAGATCAACTGGAAGGGGCTCGACAAATCGCCGCGCAAAGTGCGGATCGGGTTGATGCTCGATGCCGGCACCGGCCAGCCGCTCGAGAAGGAAGTGCGCGAGGTCGCCGTCGAGGCCGCCAAGTCGTTCGAATCCGCCGGCGCGGTCGTTACCGAAATCGACGGCATATTGACGCGCGAGATGCTCGACGGAATCGACAATTTCTTTCGCGCGCGAAGCTGGGACGATATTTCCAGGCTGACGCCGGAGGAGCGCAGCAAGATGCTGCCTTACATCCTTCAATGGGCAGAGGCCGGCGCGAAGCTCTCAGGCCTTGATGTCATCAGGGGCTTCAACGCCACCATGGCGATCCGCACCGCCGCGGCAAAGCTGTTCTGCGATCTCGATTATGTCGTCTCCCCGGTGTCGCCGGTGGTCAACTTCCCGGCCGAGTTCGCCTCCCCGGTCAACGATCCCGAAAGGCCGTTCGAGCACATCGCCTATACCGTGCCGTGGAATATGTCGGAAAACCCGGCCGTCTCGATCAATGGCGGCTACGACAAAAAGGGCTTTCCGATCGGCGTGCAGATCGTCGGCCGGCGGTTCGACGATCTCGGCGTGCTCGGCATGGCCAAGGCGTTCGAAGGCCTGCGCGGCCCGCAAAAGCCGTGGCCTGCCCCGCCGAAGAAGTAATTATCCCTCAACGCCGTCATGGCCGGGCTTGACCCGGCCATCCACGTCTTGGCTACTCTGCCAAGGAAAGACGTGGATGCCCGGCACATAGGCGAGCAAAGCGACGCCGTCCTTCAGACGGCTATGGCCGGGCATGACGATGCGGATGAGCTAGACGAAAAAAACAATTTAGAGAGAGGAAACCCCCATGGCGTATGAGACCATCAAGTACGAGGTCGCCGAGCAGATTCTCACCATCACCTTGAACCGGCCCGACAAGCTCAACGCCTTCAACGGCACCATGCAGCAGGAATTGATCGACGCGTTCGACGCGGCCGACAAGGACGACAATATCAGGGCCATCATCGTCACCGGCGCCGGCCGCGGTTTCTGCGCCGGCGCTGATCTTTCTTCCGGCGCCAATACGTTCGATCGCGACGCGCGGCGTGGGCCGGTGAAGCGG
Source organism: Bradyrhizobium sp. AUGA SZCCT0431 (assembly GCF_018131065.1). Lineage (NCBI taxonomy): Bacteria > Pseudomonadati > Pseudomonadota > Alphaproteobacteria > Hyphomicrobiales > Nitrobacteraceae > Bradyrhizobium > Bradyrhizobium sp. AUGA SZCCT0431. The sequence continues at coordinate 54,395 of NZ_JAFCLR010000023.1, forward strand.
CTTGCGGATGGCACTGTCGATTACAGCGATCCGCAGGTGCGCGACGGCGGCGGACAGGTGACGCTACGCATCTTCAAATGTTTAAAACCCGTGATCGCGGCGGTGAACGGACCGGCAGTCGGCATCGGCGTCACCATGCAGCTCGCGATGGACATCCGCATTGCGAGCGAAGCCGCGCGCTTCGGTTTTGTGTTCTCCCAGCGCGGCATCGTGCCGGAGGCCGCCTCGAGCTGGTTCCTGCCGCGCCTCGTCGGCATCGCCCAGGCACTGGAGTGGTGCTACACCGGCCGCGTCTTTCCGGCCCAAGAGGCCCTCGCCGGCCGCCTCGTCAGCAAGGTGGTGCCGCCGGATGATTTGCTGCCGACCGCCCGCGCACTCGCCAAGGAAATCGCCGCCAAGACCGCCCCCGTTTCTGTGGCGCTGATCCGTCAGATGATGTGGCGCATGATGGGCGCCGACGATCCGATGGAAGCCCACAAGGTCGACAGCCGCGGCATCTATGCCCGCGGCCGCTCCGACGACGTCAGGGAAGGCGTGGTGTCGTTTTTGGAAAAGCGCCCGGCGCAATTCAAGAACAAGGTTTCAACAGACATGCCCGACTATTACCCGTGGTGGGACGAGCGGGAGTATAAGTGACGGCAAAGCCGTCATCCCGGGGCGATGCGAAGCATCGAACCCGGGATCTCGAGATTCCCCGGTGCGCAATTGCGCACCTGAGGTCTGGTGCTGCGCACCATCCCGGAATGACGGATCGTATAATGACAGCCGGCCAAGGCGGCGTTGTCCTGCTGCACGGCATCAGCAGAACCCACCCACCGCTCATTTCAAAAAATGCAGGCCGCGCTCCAGGCCGCCGGCTTCGCCACACTGAACGTCGGCTATCCGAGCCGAAGCCACCCGCTCGAAACGCTGGCGGAAGAAATCCACTCCACCATCACGCAGTTCACCGCAGCCACCGAAGGCCAAATTCATTTCGTCGGCCATTCGATGGGCGGCCTGCTGGCCCGCGTCTACCTTTCCAGATACCGGCCGCAGCGCCTCGGCCGCGTCGTGATGCTCGGGACGCCCAATGGCGGCAGCGAAATCGCCGATCGCCTGAAGAATGTTTCGCTCTACCGCGCCTGGTTCGGCCCCGCCGGCGAACAACTCGTGACCCGGCGCGACGCCGCGACCAACGCACTGTTTCCGCCGGTCGATTTTCCCGTCGGCATCATCGCGGGAAACCGGTCGGTCGATCCGACCTCTTCGCTGTTCCTGCCGAAGCCGCATGACGGCAGGGTGTCGGTGGAAAACACCAAGCTCGACGGGATGGCGGATCATGTTGTGATCGGCACGTCGCATCCCTGGCTGCCACGGAATAGTGTGGCGATCGCGCAGACGATTGCGTTTCTGAGGGATGGCAAGTTCAGCAGGCCGTAGGGTGGGCAAAGGCGCGCTTGCGCCGTGCCCACCATTCTTCGTGGATGCAATGTTGGTGGGCACGCTTCGCTTTGCCCACCCTACGGCCGTTACCCCATCGTCAGCGCCACGCGGCCGATCGCCTTGCGGTCGATCAACAGCCGCATCGCGCGGGCGTAGTCTTCCAGTGGCAGCCGGTGGGAGATGTTGGGGCGGATTTTTCCGGCTTCCGCCCACTCCGTCAGCGCCTTGATCCTGATCTCGCCGAGCGCCGGATTTTTCCGCACCGCCTCGCCGGCGCGCACGCCGAGCACGCTCGCGCCCTTGATCATCAAGAGATTGGTTTTGGCGAGCCCGATGCCGCCGGTGAATCCGATGATCAAGAGCCGCGCTCCCCAGTTGATGCAGCGCATAGAGTTCTCGAACACCTCGCCGCCGACGGGGTCAAACACGACATCCGCGCCGCGCCCGTCGGTGATGCGCTTGACCGCGTCGCGAAACGGTTCCTGGTCATAGCGCACCAGATGATCGGCGCCCCTCGCCCTGGCGATCGCAAGTTTTTCGTCGCTCGACGCGGTCGCGATCACGGTGGCCCCCAACATCTTGCCGATCTCGACGGCGGCCAGTCCCACGCCGCCACCGGCACCATGCACGAGCAGCACTTCACCCGGCTGAACCTGCCCGCGATCGATCAGTGCATGATAGGCCGTACCGTGACCGGCCAGGAACGTCGCGCCCTCTGCATAGTCGAAGGTCGAGGGCAACCGCACGAGTTGCGACGGCGTGGTCACGGCCTCGTCGCAATAAGCGCCATGGCGCATCTTGACGATCACCTTGTCACCGACCTTGACACCCGTTGCGTCGTTCACCTCGACGACGTCGCCCGCGGCCTCAACGCCCGGCGTGAACGGCAATGGCGGTTTGAGCTGGTATTGACCCGCCGCCATCAGGATGTCCGGAAAATTGATCCCGGCGGCTTTGATCGCAACACGCACCTGCCCCGGCGCCAACGGTGCACTTTCAAAGGTTTCCAAGCGCAGGCTCTCGGGCGGACCCAGCTCGCGGCAGATGACGGCTTTCGGCATCAGGCAGCCTTCTCTTGCAGCCGCAGCACGGCTTCGCGGATCAGCGGCATGCGGTCGTTACCAAAGTACATGTCGGTCCTGCCGACGAAGATGGTGGGCGAACCAAAGCCGCCCCGCGCCATCACCTCATCGGTGTTGGCCTTGAGCTGGTCCTTGATCGCCTGCTCGCCAATGCCGGCAAAGAACTTGACGTGATCGACGCCGACGCTCTTGCAGACTCCCGTCAATACCGAGTCCTGCGAAATGTCCTTGTCGCCGCCCCAATAGGTCTCGAACACGGCGCGCGCGAACGGCACCATGTGCTTTTCAGATTCTTTGCCCAGCCAGATGCAGCCGCGCATCGCCTTGACGCTGTTCACCGGAAACACCGTCGGCGGCATCTTGATCGCGAGTCCCGCGGAGCGCGCCCAGTCGGCAAGATCCTTTTTCATGTAACGCGCTTTCAGCGGCACCGGCGTTTCGCGCTGGGCGTAAACGCTGGGATTGATCGTGTTGAAGATGCCGCCGACCAAAATCGGCCGCCACGAAATCTCGACGCCGAGCTCTTTTGCAAGTGGCTGGATGTTGTGGAATGCGAGATAGGTCCAGGGACTGGAACAGTCGAAGAAGAATTCGATCATGGCGTTTCCTTTTTGTGTTTCTAGGTCGTCATTGCGAGCGAAGCGAAGCAATCCATCGCACGGCATAACGGATGGATGGATTGCTTCGTCGCTTCGCTCCTCGCAATGACGGCGCGGTTGGTTCTTACTTCCGTCCGGCCATTTCCTTCGCCCTCGCGCCGAACATGTTCCTGCGCGCTTCCTCGTCGAACGGTTCTTTCACGAACTTGCCGATCGCCAATCCCGCCTGCACCTGCGGCCGGGCGCGCACGACGGCGTACCAGCGCTTGATGTTGGGATAATCCTCGAGCGTAAAGCCCTGTGCCTTGTGGGTCATGGTCCAGGGGAAGCAGGCGATGTCGGCGATCGAATATTCAGCGCCCGCGATATAGGCCCCGGTCTTGCCGAGCTGCGTGTCGAGCACCCGGTAGAGCCGCGCGGCTTCATCCCGGTAGCGCTCGATCGCGTATGGGATCTTTTCCTGCGCATAGAGCGCGAAATGGCCGTGCTGGCCGAGCATGGGCCCGAGCCCACTCATCTGCCACATCACCCACTGCACCGCGTGGGAGCGGTCGCGCATGTCCGCAGGGAGAAAGCGACCGGTCTTTTCTGCCAGGTAAATCAGGATCGCGCCGGTCTCGAACACGGAGAACGGCGCGCCGCCGTCGGCCGGCGCATGGTCGACGATGGCCGGAATGCGGTTGTTGGGACTGATCGCGAGGAATTCCGGCTTGAATTGCTCGCCGGCGCGGATGTTAACCTGGATCACGGTATAGGGGAGCCCGAGTTCCTCCAGCATGATCGAGATTTTCCAGCCATTGGGCGTTGGTGCGTAATGCAGGTCGATCATGGTTTCCCCAGCGTCCGGGATTTTCGAATTATTCCCGGACATTTGGCCCATAGACGCGCTTCGCGCTTTTGGGCGACTTTTGTTGTTCTGTACGCCGATCATAAGACATGGCAGACAGGCGCTCAATCAGAACCACCCGGGAGGCTCCCATGCTGTTTCCAACGACGATCGCAGGCTCACTTCCGAAGCCGGAATGGCTGGCCGAGCCGAACACGCTATGGGCGCCCTGGAAGTCAAAGGGCGATGAACTCGCCCGCGCCAAGCGCGACGCCACCATGCTGGCCGTAAAACTGCAGGAGGATTCCGGCATCGATATCGTCACCGAGGGCGAGCAGGCCCGCCAGCATTTCGTCCACGGTTTTCTGGAAAAGGTCGACGGCATCGATTTCGCCCACAAGGTCGAGATGGGCATCCGCAAGGATCGCTACAAGGCGATGGTGCCGCAGGTGGTGGCGCCGCTGACGCTGAAAGGCCGCGTCCATGCCGATGAGGCCCGCGTCGCCCGCGCCCACACCAAACACAAGCTGAAATTCACGTTGCCCGGCCCGATGACCATCATCGACACGGTGGCGGACGGCCATTACGGCGACCGCGTCAAGATGGCGTTCGCCTTTGCCGAACTGTTGAACGAGGAAGCCAAGGCTTTGCAGGCCGACGGCGTCGACATCATCCAGTTCGACGAGCCCGCCTTCAACGTGTTCATGGACGAGGTTTCGGACTGGGGCATCAAGGCGCTGGAGCGCGCCGCGCAGGGGCTGACCTGCGCCACCGCCGTGCACATCTGCTACGGCTACGGCATCAAGGCCAACACCGACTGGAAGGAAACCCTGGGCAGCGAGTGGCGGCAGTATGAGGAGATTTTCCCGGCGATCGCCAAGAGCTCGATCCAGCAGGTCGCGATCGAATGCCGCAATTCCAAGGTGCCGCTGGACTTGCTGGCGCTGTTGACCGGCAAGATCGTCCAGGCCGGCGTGATCGACGTCGCCAGCGACACGGTCGAGACCGCCGAAGACGTCGTCAAGGTGATCGACGCGGTGTCGAAATTCGTGCCGAAGGCCAACATCGTCGCGACCACCAATTGCGGCATGGCGCCGATGCGCCGGGATATCGCGGAGGCAAAGCTGGCGGCGCTCGGTGCCGGAGCGAAGCTCGCAAGGCAGCAATTGGGGTGATCGTTACTCCCCACCACCGTCATGGCCGGGCTTGACCCGGCCATCCACGTCTTTCTTCGATAAGCAGCATAAGACGTGGATGCCCGGCACAAGGCCGGGCATGACGAGCGATAGGGTCGGGCTCAATCCGTCAATTCACCCGCACTCGGATGCAACACCGGCAGATACCCGGCGTCCATCGCACGCAATGCCGACGGCGGCGTCAGCAGCATCGCATCCCCGATCGCATCGCTGGCTACACGATAGCCCGCCATCGACCACTGCAGCGCCCTGCCCTGCAGAACCAGAAAATACGCCGCCCCCGCCTGCACCATCGCCCCGTCAGGCAGTTTTTCGACCGGCATCGGCAATGGATGCAGCCGCTTCTTGCCTTTCTCCAGCCGTTCCCGATGCAGCACGGCGTCAATATCGCGCGCGAGGACATCGGCGACGCCATTGCCCTTCTCCCACGCGGCGCGAAACCGGTTGGCGTCGTCGCGGCGGCAGAAGAAACAGGGGCGATGGCCGGCGGCGAACGCGGTCGCTTCATCGAGGAAGAACAGTTCGGTCCAGCTGCGCGTGCCCATCACCTGGCGCCGCCATCCCCTGAACTCGCAGACGCACGTGATCCACGCGGGGCTCGCCCAGCGCTTTTTCAGCAGCGTCTTCGTCAGGGGATCATGGATGATGCCGCGATTGCCGGTGAACAGGCCGCGGTGCGGGTCGGCGATGATGTCGCCTGAGGGCGTGACGCGGTTTTGCAGCGGCATGGAAGAGCCCGACTGTTCGTCGCACCGCCATTGCGAGCGATGCGAAGCAATCCATAGCCGCAAAGAAAGTGTGGATTGCTTCGCTGCGCTCGCAATGACGGCTAGAAACTCACGCGCCGTCGCGGATCGGCGGCTGGAACGACAGCGCGGTGTCCCAGGGAAAGTGAATCCAGGTGTCCTGCGACACTTCGGTAATGAAGGTATCGACCAGCGGCTTGCCCTGCGGCTTGGCGTAGACAGCCGCGAAATGCGCCTCCGGCATCATCGAACGCACCAGCCGCCCGGTCTTGCCGGTATCGACGAGGTCGTCGACGATCAACAGCCCCTTGCCGGTACCGCCGCCGAGTTTTGCCACGTCCGCCGAAACGCCCTTGAGAGCCTTCAGGTCGCCCTGTCTGGTGTGGTCATAGCTCGCAATGCAGACGGTATCGATGATGCGAATGCCGAGTTCGCGCGCAACGATCGCGGCCGGCACCAGCCCACCGCGGGTAATCGCAATGATGGCATGAAACGGTCCGACCTCGTTGAGCCGCCAGGTCAGCGCCCGGCAATCCCGGTGAAACTGATCCCACGAGACCGGAAAGGCCTTCTCCAGCGGCGGAGTGACTTTTTCACTCATGACTTCGCTCCAAAACGATCGGCCACCCTTGATCTCCTTTACGATAGCGACTTTGCCATCTCGCTGGTCGCCGACCAGCCCAGTTGCGCGTACAGCGGCCGTCCCATCTTGGTGGCGTGCAGTATCGCGAAACCCACGCCTCGCCTGGCGAATTCCTGGTCCGCGCGGTCCATCAGCGCTTTGGCAATTCCCTGTTTGCGATGCGACGGCTCGACAAACACGTTGAGCACATAGCCGCGCCTGTCCTGCGTCGGATGCGAGGGGCCCGGCGGCCACTCGATGGTCATCAGCCCGATTCCCGCGATGGGCTTGCCGTGTTCCTCGACGATATAGCCGAAATACGATCCGTCACCGAGGTGCTTGGCCAGCCAGGGTCGAAAATGCGCGGTCTGCCTCTCCAAAATCTCTTCGGTCCTGCCCGGCGCGTCGGATTCGCGGAACATCTGTTCGCGGTGCCGGCACACCAGTTCGAGATCGTCGGCGCGGATTGGCCTGGTCGAAATCATCGGTGCTATCGCGGCGTGTTCAAACCCGCCAGCATCTCCTTCACCGCAGCCATCGCGGCGGCGAGCTTGTCGGGATCGCGCGAGCGGACCACGAGATTGGTGTTCGGCTTTTTGTCTTCGTCCTGGAACGGATAGCTGCCGATGATGGTGTCGGGATGGGCGCTCGCGATCGCGCGCAAGGGGCCTCCGATGTCGCCTTCCCGCGCATTCGCCCGGACCGAATCCGACAGCATCCGCACGCCCGATTTCAGCTTCGGCGCGACGATGTCCATCATCGCCTGCATGATCGTGGGAATACCGGCCATCACGATGACGTTGCCGAGTTTGAACCCGGGCGCCAGGATCGTCGCGCTCTGGATCAGTTCGGCACCGTCGGGGACGCGGGCCATGCGCAAGCGCGCCTCGTTCAGATCCTGCTCGGTCCAGCGTTCGCGGAATCGGGCCACCACTTCGGGGTGATGATCGATGCCGACGCCGAACGCCTTGGCGACGCTGTCGGCGGTGATGTCGTCATGGGTCGGCCCGATGCCACCGGTGGTAAAGACGTAATCGTAGCGCTTTCGCAGTGCATCAAGGGCGGCGATGATGTCGGCCTCCTCATCGGCAACGACGCGGACTTCCTTGAGGTCGATCCCGATATTGGTCAGGTACTCGGCGATAAAGCCGATGTTCTTGTCCTTGGTCCGGCCGGACAGGATCTCGTCACCAATGACCAGAATACCCGCTGTGACGATCTCACTCATTTCCAATCCTCACCCTGTCCCCGACTTTGCGCATCCAACGCATTGAAGTCACGGGGCTTTGCTGCCGAAATAAGCACCCGGCAGCCGGTTTTTCAGGCAGCACGGGGAAACAACCCCATACCAAATGCCCCAGCCCATGCATATCGCGCTGGCCCGGCCCTTGCTACCATCCCGTGAAGTCATGCACTGTGTCGCATGGCTTCGAAAGATAGTCAGGACTTATGGCAGTCGCGTTTGATGAAATGAACGGCCCCGGCGGGGACCTCCGGTCCGCCTACCAGGAACTCTCCCGCTGGTTGAAGGAGACGCCTCCGGACGCCCTTGAATATCGCCGCCAGGAAGCGGAGCTGTTGTTCCGCCGGATCGGCATCACCTTCGCCGTTTATGGCGACGCAGAAGCCCAGGAACGGCTGATCCCCTTCGACGTGATCCCCCGGATCATGTCGGCCAAGGAATGGACGCTGCTGGAAAAGGGCCTGAAGCAGCGGGTCCGCGCCCTCAACATGTTCCTGCGCGACATCTATCACGGCCGCGACATCCTGCGCGCCAATATCATCCCCGACGATCTGATCTTCCAGAATCCGGTCTTCCGCCCCGAGATGAATGGCCAGGCCGTCCCCCACGACGTCTACGTCCATATCGCCGGGATCGATATCGTCCGGGTCGACGCCGACAATTTCATCGTGCTGGAGGACAATGCGCGGACCCCGTCCGGCGTGTCCTACATGCTGGAAAACCGCGAAATCATGATGCGGCTGTTTCCGGACCTGTTCGCCCGCCACCGCGTCGCACCGGTGGAGAAATATCCCGACGAACTGCTGTCGGCACTGCGCTCGGTGGCGCCGCTCTCCGCTTCCGCCGAGCCGACGGTCGCACTGATGACGCCCGGCGTCTACAATTCAGCCTATTACGAGCACTCGTTCCTGGCCGACAAGCTCGGCATCGAGCTGGTCGAGGGCCGCGACCTCATCGTCAAGAACGACGAAGTGTTCATGCGCACCACCGAGGGCCTCAAACGCGTCGATGTGATCTACCGCCGCGTCGACGACGACTTCCTGGATCCCCTGACCTTCCGCCCGGATTCCGCGCTCGGCGTGCCCGGGCTAATGTCGGCCTATGCGGCCGGCAACGTCACGCTCGCCAACGCCGTCGGCACCGGCATCGCCGACGACAAGGCGGTTTATTCCTACATGCCCGACATCGTGAAATTCTATCTCGGCGAAGAGCCGATCCTGAAGAACGTCCCGACCTGGCGCTGCCGCGAGCCCAAGGACCTCGCCTACGTGCTCGACAACCTCGGGGATCTCGTGGTCAAGGAAGTGCACGGCTCGGGCGGCTACGGCATGCTGATCGGCCCCGCCGCCACCAAGGCGACGATCGAGGCGTTCCGCGACAAGCTCAAGCGCGAGCCCGAGGGTTTTATCGCGCAGCCGACGCTGGCGCTGTCGACCTGCCCGACCTGCACCGCGTCCGGCCTCGCGCCGCGCCATGTCGACCTCCGGCCGTTTGTGCTGACCGGGCGCGATCACGTCACCATCGTGCCGGGCGGGCTGACCCGCGTGGCGCTGAAGGAAGGCTCCCTGGTGGTCAATTCGAGCCAGGGCGGCGGCACCAAGGACACCTGGATTCTGGACGAATAGAGATGCTGTCGCGCACCGCCGAAAACCTGTACTGGCTGGCCCGCTATGTCGAGCGCGCGGAATATCTCGCGCGCACCATCGACGCGACCCTGCGCGTAACAGCCCTTCCCGCCGCCTATATCGGCAAGACCAATGAGTGGGATTCCGCGCTTCTGACCGCCGGCGTCAGCGCCAGCTTCTACGAGGCCTATCAGGAAGCCAACGAACAGAACGTCGTCGAGTACCTGGCGTTCTCGCCGTCCAATCCCTCCTCGATCAAGAACTGCATCGAGGCAGCGCGGCTCAATTCCCGCTCGGTACGCACCGCGTTGACCTCGGAGATGTGGGACACTATCAACGGTTCCTGGATCGAACTGCAGGAAGTCTGGAGCAAGGGCACCGGAAGCCGGGAGGAACTGGCGAAATTCCTGCGCTTCGTGCAGGAGACGTCGCTTCGCTTCGACGGCTCGGCCTACCGGACCATGCTGCGCAACGACGCCTACTGGTTCTCGCGCCTTGGGCTGCATCTGGAGCGCGCCGACAACACCGCCCGCATTCTCGACGTGAAATATCACGTGCTGCTGCCCGAGGAGGAACATGTCGGCGGTCCGCTGGATTATTACCAGTGGACCTCGATCCTGCGCTCGGTGTCGGCGCTGACGGCCTATCACTGGGTCTACCGCGAGACGCTGAAACCCTGGCTGATCGCTGATTTGCTGATCCTCAACGACACGCTGCCGCGCTCGCTGGCGAGCTGCTACAGCAATCTGGTTCGGAACCTCGACCAGATCGGCGTCGCCTATGGCCGCCAGGGTGCCTCCCAGCGCCACGCCCGCGGCGTCCGCAACCGGCTTGAACACAGCCATATGGACGATATCTTCCAGCATGGCGTCCATGAATTCATCCAGGAATTCATTGCGGACAACGCACGGCTGGGTGAAATCATCACGAAGCAGTATCTGATTTAACGCTGTCATGGCCGGGCTTGACCCGGCCATCCATCCTCTTAAGAAGAGTCGTCAATTCTTGATGGATGCCCGGGTCAAGCCCGGGCATGACGAACGAGCACTCCAGTTTCGTTTTTGGTAACGCCATGCGCCTGCGAATTGCCCATACCACCAGCTATCGCTACGAGCCCCCCGCCTCTGGCGTGATCCAGATCCTGCGGATGACGCCGGGCAGCCATGACGGGCAATATGTCGCCGAGTGGCAGATCGACGTCTCCACCGATTCCCGGCTCGACATGCACCAGGACGCGTTCGGCAATGTCACGCATGTTCTGACTCACGGGCCGCTCGCCGACCTCACCATCAATGTCGAGGGCCTGATCGAGACCCACGACACCGGCGGCGTGCTGCGCGGCACCGACGAGCGTTTCCCGCCAAGCCTGTTCCTGCGCTCCACCACGCTCACCGAAGTCAATCCGGCGATGGCGACCTTTGCCCGCGAGATGCGCTCGGAATCGGGCGACGACGTGCTCGGCTTCCTGCACGCGCTGATGGTCCAGATCAACGAGCACATGACGTTCGACGAGGATCCGACCAACAGCGGCACCTCGGCGGCGGAAGCCTTCGCTTTGAAGCGCGGCGTGTGCCAGGACTACGCGCATATCTTCATCGCCTGCGCCCGCTCGGGCGGCGTGCCGGCGCGGTTTGTCTCCGGGCATTTCCTGCGCTCCGACGGCACCGTCAACCAGCAGGCCGGCCACGCCTGGGCCGAGGCCTTCGTGCCTGATTTGGGCTGGGTCGGTTTCGACGCCGCCAACGGCATCTGCACCACAGACGCCCACGCCCGCATTGCGATCGGCCTCGACTATCTCGGCGCGGCCCCCGTCCGCGGCACCCGCTATGGCGGCGGCAACGAGACGCTGACGGTCGCGGTCAAGGTCGAGCAGGCCGGCGGCCGGTCGGGGCAGTGGCAGAGCCAGTCGTAGATCCAACCACCGTCATTGCGAGGAGCACAGCGACGAAGCAATCCACCTTCTCTGCTGCGCCATGGATTGCTTCGCTTCGCACGCAATGACGAGGATAGTGTTCGCTTCTATCGCCGTCACTTATCCAGCCACACATCCTCGAACCGCAGATTGTTGTACTGGCTGTTGTCGCGCGGCTTGAAGTTCTTCACATGCGGCTGCCAGCAATTGCCGGCCGATGAGTGCAGGATGATCGGGCGCGCGGCGTCGTCGACCAGGATGCGCTCGATATCCCAGACGATCTTCCTGCGCTTTTCCTTGTCGAGTTCGCGCGACTGCGCCGCCAGCAGCTTGTCGACCTCGGCATTGCAGTACTGGGTATAGTTGCGCTCGGACTTGCATGAATAGTTCTCGACGATGTTGCCGTCGGGATCGTCGACGCTGACGCCGGTGACGTTCAATCCGATCGTAAAATCCTTTTTCGCCAGCCGCGCATACCATCGCGGGGTGTCGAGGATGTCGAGTTCGCCGACGATGTAAATCTTCTTGAGCTGGTCGGCCAGGATCACCGCGGGGTCGCGGTAGGTCGGCAGGTTCCGGGTCTGGATCTTGATCGGCAGTGGTTTGGCGTCGCTGTAGCCGAGCTTCTGCATGATCGCCTGCGCTTCCGCGACGTTCCTGGCGATGTCAGGGCCATAACCCATCAGCGACGTCACCATTTCCGACGACATGCCCCATTCGCCCTCGGGCTTTGCCAGCATCGCCCCGCCCAGCCGCGCGTTACCTTCCATCAGGATGGTGTTGAAGGCCTTGCGATCGAGCGCAAGCGACATCGCCTTGCGGATGTCGGGATTGTCGAACGGCGGGTTGACGCGATTGACCAGCAAATTGATCTGGGTTCCGGTGCCGGTCATCTCGCAGATCGCGTTCGGTGCCCGCGCCTTGATGTCCTTCAGCAGGGGAACGCTGACATCGGAGGGAAAGGTGATGTCGTACTCGCCGGTCGAGAATGCCAGCATCCGTGTGGCGCGGTTGTCGATCGTCCGCACCGTGATTTCATCGAGATAGGGCCGATCCTTCTTGAAGTAATCCGGATTGCGCACGACGTGCATGGATTCGCCGCGCTTGAATTCGACGAACTTGAATGGCCCGGTGCCGATCGGCTTGCTCCGCATCACAGCCTGCGGCACGTGGCAGGGATAGACGGCTGAAAACGCGCTCGCCAGCAGCACCGGCAGGCTCGGCTGCGGCTCGCTCAATTCGAACGTCGCCTCATGGTCGCCATTGACGCTGACGTCCTGCAGCTTGGTGTACCAGACCTTGCGCGGGTTGCGCCTGAAATCCTGCGTCTCGGTCTTGCCGATCAGCATCCGCCAGGTGCACTGCACGTCTTTCGCCGTGAAGGGTTGGCCGTCGTGCCACTTCACGCCCTGCCGCAGCTTGAAGGTCAGCTTGGTGTTGGTCGTGTCCCAGGACCAGCTTTCGGCCAGATCCGGGATCACGGTCTCCATGCTCTCATGCGGCTTGGCCGGATCGAACACGACCAGATTGTTGAACACCGCCGCAAAAGGCAGCACCGAGGCGATGGTCGCCTCTTCCAGGAGCGACGTCGAGGGCGGATTGTCGTTGTGATAGAGCCGGAGCGTGCCGCCTTTTTTCTGCGCGGCGGCGGGGCTTGCGGCGCATAGCGCAAGACAAAGCAACAGGATGGAGGAAGCTCTCGACCTGGCTGGTGGCTGGTTGATTCCCATTTTTGCCTCCCAAAAGATTTTCTTTTTCTATAGAACTACCGTGGGTCGAGCCCAGCGTTACGCAGGTTGCTCGGCTTTCGTACCGCGGTCAACTCCATGCGCTTGCGGGAGAAAACGAAAGTAGCGCGTGGACACAAGCCGAATCCCGTTCATGCCGCACAACGGAATGCTGGCCGCGGCTGCCGGAATTTTGTGAAAGACCTTGGAGCAAGGCTCGCGGGGCACGCATGAAGATTGCGGTCGGAATCATCGCAGTGGTGCTGCTGGCAGCCGCTGTCAGGCAAGCAAGCGCGGTGTTCGCGCCGCTGGCGCTGGCGCTCTTTATCATCGCAATCGTCTGGCCGCTGCAGAGCCGGCTGCAGGCGAGAATGCCGAAACTGCTGGCATTGGCGCTCACCATCGTCGTCACGATCGTGGTCTGTCTCGCTTTCGCCTCGCTCGCGGCCTGGGGCTTCGGGCGGGTCGGACGATCACTGATGGCCGATACGGTGCGCTATCAGGCGCTTTATGGCGCCATGGTGACGTGGCTCGACGGCCATGGCGTCTCGGTCGCCGGCCTGTGGGCCGAGCATTTTAACGTCGCGTGGCTGATGCGCGCAACACAACTCGTCACCGGCCGCGTCAACACCACACTCAGCTTCTGGGTGATTGCACTTGTCTATGTTGTGCTAGGACTTCTGGAGGTAGAGGACGCCAGACGAAGGATCGAGACGCTCGGCAAGCCTGACGTTGCGCGCGTGCTGCTGGACGGCAGTGCGGCGACCGCAGCCAAATTCCGGAAATACCTCCTGGTACGGACGCAGATGAGCGCCATCACCGGCATGCTCGTCGGTCTGTTCGCCTGGGTCACCGGACTGCCGTTCGCGCTGGAGTGGGGCGTGATCGCCTTTGCGCTCAATTACATCCCCTTCATCGGGCCCTTCATCGCAACGCTGTTTCCCACCTTGCTGGCGATGACACAATTCGAGAGCTGGCAAGCCGTTCTTGCCGTCTTCGTTTGCCTCAACATCATCCAGTTTGTGGTCGGCAGTTATATTGAGCCGCGCGTTGCCGGCAGCATGCTTTCGATCTCGCCTCTGGTTGTGTTGTTCGCGATCTTTTTCTGGACTTTTCAGTGGGGCTTGTTCGGAACTTTCATCGGCGTGCCGATCGCGCTCGCGATCCTCACCTTCTGTGCCCAGCATCCGTCGAGCCGCTGGATAGCCGATCTGCTCGGCGGATCGAAGCAATAGGGGGCGACAAAAGCTAGCTACCGCTCTCGCCGGCGATCTCGACGCACTGCGGCGGGAGCAAACAGAGCCGCCCGTTCGAACCGGCGGCCAGCGTATGGATCAGAAACTGCGTCGGTTCGGCGTCAGGGCCACCCATGACAGGCGACGGAGCAGAGATGATCTTCAGCGTACCGCAGGCGCCGATCCAGTCGATGTGGCGATGGCCGTGCATGATCACGGCCCGCTTCGCGAAAGGCCTGAGTTTGCGGACAAACCAGCTACCATTGACAAGAGCGGTTCCAATCCGTTCGGAAAAATTCGCAACCGGCATCGGATATTCTATCAGATGATGATGCAGCGCGACGATCCATTGCGCTTTCGGGAAACGACCCAGCGCCGCCGCGAGCCGGCGCATCTGTTCAACGGAGACCAATCCGAGCGCGTTGGTGAAGGAAAAATGCGTATCGGCGTTGGAATTCAGGATCAGGACGCCTAATCCGTCTTCCCGATCGGGTGGCAACAGCATCGGAAACAGGTCGTCGAACAGCCCGACCAGCCCGGCGGCGCGGCGCAAGCCGCCGCGTTCGGCGAATGCCGCGATCCGCTGGCGATACGGCGCCAGCGTCGCATTGAGCGTCGCAGCCGGCTTTCCCGCGTCGTCGACGACATACACACGTTCCCCCTGCACGGTTGCGATTGCCGACAACGTCCGCATCTGCCGCAGCCGCTTGCCGGGGCTGAACGGCAAATCGAGCCGGGCCGGATTGGCACGGTCGACGATGTTCAGATCGTGATTGCCGGGCAACATGACCATGAGAGCCGCGAGATCACGATGCAGCGCCACGACGTCGAGGAATTCGGCCCATTCCGTCGCGCGGCCAGCATCGGTCATGTCGCCGGTCACAAGGATGAGATCAAGCGGGTCAGCGGCGTGGATCGCTGCAAGACGCGCCATGAGGCGAGTAAAGCGCTGGTTTCCGCGCGGGCCGCCACGTCCGCTCTCGATGCGGAAACCGTATCGCTCGCCGATCACGTGAAGGTCCGAAAGATGCGCGACACGCCAGGTCCGGCAACCGGACGGCGCGTCGTCGAATCCGGGAAGATCGAGCGGCTGATCCATTCTGGCATCCGCAAAGCCCCAGACCAGCGACGCGAACGCGAGATAACCCGATACCAGTATGACCGCATTGGCCAAAGTCGGAACGATCAGCCGGTGCAGAAGCACGAGGTCCGACACCGAACCGACCCACCGCGAGAAGGGCCAAACGAAAATCGCGACAGCCGCCGCACACAGGCAGAGCACAATGCCGGCGCCGGCGGAGGTCGCCGCGCGCAGCCGGGCCCGCCCTGTCGCGTCAGCGTTCCTACCGAACACCAGTTCCGCCAAATGCCGCAGCGCTTCGCGGCCAAACGCGTAGCCGGGCTGGACGGCGAGCGCATTGAGCGACCAGAAGTTTGTCTCAGCGGCTCGAAACAGCGGCCGCCATCCGAACCATCCGAGCGCGATGACCGCGACCAGCAGCAGCGCCGCACCGATCCCGGTCAGTTCCAGAACGTGTTCGGACAAGGACGAGAACCAGGCCGTCGCGATCAGCGGCGCGAGACCGAGCAGCACCGCCGGCAACAGCAGCGAGACGGTCCAGGCGAACAGCAATTTCGGCAGGCTGATTTCAACCAGCAGACTGCCGGTGATCGCCAGCAGCGATCTCTGTCCGGGACTGGAGGCATCGTCCTCGATATCGCCCTGGCGCGGATCGACAAGCAACCGGCCTTGAGCGGCTGGTGAATCAGGCTCCGCGGTCGGCCTCGTCATGATCAGGGCCCGCATTTTACCCGCAACAGGATCGATTGCTCTCCGACCGACGCTATCAGTCTCTCGGTGGAATGCCAGCAGCGCATCCGCTCACCCGCCGCTACCTTGCTTCTGAACACACTCATTCTGTTCGCCAGCCTTCCTCTGCGCCAGCCTTCGGATATGCAATTCGTGCCACCGGATAGCGTAATTTGTCACAAACTTTTGTAGCAAAGCAAACAAGCCGCAAACCCTTTCATTCGGTTGCAGCGCTAGCATGGAGCGTTGGTGATCAAGTCCCGCATTACAAATTGCAAGGGAGACTTGCCATGCGCACAAAGCTTATCGGCACTGTCGCAGTCGTTTCAACCGCTTGTCTGGTCACGTTCAGCGGAAATGCCCAGGCAGAAATATTGATTACGACTGCCTCCATATCGCGAGGCGAGTTAGTTATCGCAGGACGGGTTAGGCGACCGCGGGACCCCAACGTGGAGATTAAAATTAACCCAACAAGAACGGTGCAGGTTGAGAGCACATCGACGGGCGGCTTCAGGTGGGTTGGATCGGAATTTCCCTCTACTTGCATCGTGAAGATCACGTCCGGGCCGGATACGAGAGACGTGGTGATACAGAACTGCGGCCTTCCCGGACCTGTTGGACCGCCTGGTCCAGCAGGTCCTCCAGGCCCGGCCGGACCGAAGGGAAACTAGCGGCTTCGGTGCGCATTGGACTTAGTCTTGAGGACTTCATCCCGCTCAGAAGAGGCTCATATGGCGAAAGTCAGGATCGTGCACACGACCGAATACACCTACCGCAACCCAGTGGGCTTGTTGCGCCACAAGCTGATGATCCGGCCGGATGAGAGTCACGACCTGCGACTTCACGGCGCCACGCTAAAGGTCGAACCGGCACCGTCCGATATCTACTGGAAGCATGACGTTTTCGACAATTCGATCTGCTTCCTGCATTGGCCGGAAGCGCTCAGAACCAGGCGGCTCGGCATTGTGTCAGAGCTTGACTTAACACATCACCCCGAGGGGCCACCCCTTCCGATTTATAGTCTCGACTCGGCTGCCGAGCAGTTTCCGTACGCCTACGCCGCCCATGAGCTTCCCGATCTGGCTCGGTTCACCGAGCTCCAGATGCCGGACTCCGATCGAAAGATCGAAGCATGGGCCCGCCGCGTCGTGTCAAGCGTGGATAGTAAGGAGACCTTGCGAGTACTGGACGCCATGACGCATGTAATCAAGGAGGAATTCCGTTATGTCGCGCGCCATGAGGAGGGTACGCAGACAGCTGCCGAGACCCTCGCGCTTGGTTCCGGCACCTGCCGCGATTTTGCAGTGCTGATGATGGAAGCGCTGCGCTGCTTCGGGCTCGCCACGCGTTTCGTCACCGGCTACTTGTATGACAGTATCTCAGGATCGGTTCGCGGAGGCGGCAGTACCCATGCCTGGTGCAGCGTCTACCTCCCCGGCGCAGGATGGGTTGAGTATGATCCGACGAATGGCTTGATTGCCGGCGAGAACCTGATCCGCGTGGGCGTAACCCGAGAGGCGGAACAAGCAGTTCCAATTTCGGGCGGCTTCGTCGGCAACGCTGACGACCCGACCGCACTGCATGTGGATGTATCCGTCCATGCCGTGCCGCGGCATGGTGGCGGCGCGACTTTGATTAGCCATTAGCCGGCTCCCGGCATATGCAGTTTGTGCCATTGCGTTGCACGGATTTGTCACAACTTTTCATGACGACGCACACGTTGCGCAAACCAGTGCGTCAGGTTGTATGCTTGACTCCGTGCACTTACGAGCGCTTGTTTGTCGGGCCGAATAAAACGAGCTGACAAGATCCCACGTGATCGGTTGCTCAATGAGCAACGAACGTTGCCGATGTCCCGGCGCCCACGAGCAGGATCGTGCAAACAGGATTGAGGAGGAGTCCCATGGACTCGCCATCGATCACGGCACAAGCCGAACGGCCATACGTTTCGACAGGGCATCTGCCCGAGCCCGAGATGGTACAGGAACTCGTGTCCGAAGCGCAGCGGCGCTTTAAATCGAACACCGACGGCCAAAACTCGCAAGTCTATCCGGCGCTGGCCAGAATCCCCAGCGATCTGTTCGGTGTCTGCGTCGTCGGCACGAGCGGACGCGTCTATGCCGCCGGGGACACCGACTACGAATTCTCGATCATGAGCGTGTCGAAGCCGTTCGTATTCGCGCTGGTATGCGAGACGGTCGGGCCGGAAGAAGCGCGCGCCAAGCTCGGAGCAAACGCCACTGGCCTTGCTTTCAACTCCCTCGCCGCCATCGAGCACGGCGGCGGCCGGACGAACCCGATGGTCAATGCGGGCGCCATTGCAACGACGAGCCTTGCGCCTGGCACGACCGCGGATGAAAAATGGCAGTTCATCCATGACGGACTGTCGCGTTTCGCGGGCCGAAAGCTGCCGCTGAATGAAGAGGTCTACGCCTCGGCGTCGGATACCAACTTCCGCAACCGCAGCATCGCCCGCCTGCTACAGAGTTTTGATCGGATCTACTGCGACGCAAAGGAAGCGACCGACCTCTACACCAGGCAGTGCTCGCTGAATGTCAGCGCCCGGGACCTCGCGGTCATGGGCGCGACGCTGGCTGACGGCGGCGTCAACCCCATCACCAAAAAACGCGTGGTCGATCCGGCTGTCTGTCATTACGCGCTGGCGGTGATGATCACCGCCGGACTGTACGAGACGTCGGGCGATTGGCTTTACGACATCGGCCTGCCCGGAAAGAGCGGAATCGGCGGTGGCATCGTGGCGGTTGCCCCGGGCAAAGGCGGCTTCGGAACCTTCGCGCCCCCGCTCGACGCCGCTGGCAACAGCGTCAAGGGACAGCTCGCCGCTAAATTCCTGTCGCAGCGGCTGGGAATGGATCTGTTCGTGTCGCAACCGGAAGAATGAATCAGATGCCAAGGGATTGGGACGGGCCGTAAGACCCGACCGATCCGGAACCGAGCAAGCCGGAGGACGCCATGGCAACGCACTCGATTTCAATCGGCGACATCCGCGAAGACGCGCAGACGTCATGGGTGCCGATGATCGCCATTGCGTTCGGCCAGATGATCATGTCCTTCAACGTCGCTTCGCTGCCGGTCGCCATGGGGGGCATGGTGCAGAGCTTCGGCGTCCCGCCGACGACCGTCGCGACCGGCATCGTAGCCTATTCGATGCTGGTTGCCGGCTTCGTGATGCTGGGCGCGAAACTCGCCCAGCGGTTCGGCGCCGCGCAGGTCTTCCGTGCTGCCGTCGTATTGTTCTGTGCCGCGCAGATCTTGATGACGTTCAGCCCCACCGCGACCCTGATGATCACGGCCCAGGCGCTCTGCGGCGCGGCGGGGGCGGTGATTGTGCCGTCGCTGGTGGCGCTGATCGCCGAGAATTATTCAGGGCGCCAACAGGCGACCGCCGTGGGTGCGCTTGGTTCGGCGCGTGCCGCTGCCGGCGTGCTGGCGTTCATCATTGGCGGCGTCCTCGGTACATATATCGGCTGGCGTCCGGCGTTCGGAATCCTGATCGCCGCTTCCGCCATTGTCTTCGTCTTGAGCTTCCGCCTCAGACCCGACCACGGACGGCAGGGCGTGCGGATCGACGTCACAGGCGTCGTGCTGGCGGCAACAGCCATCATCCTCATCAGCTTCGGCTTCAATAATCTAAACGGCTGGGGCCTGGCGCTGGCAACCCCCAACGCGCCGTTCAACCTGCTTGGCCTTTCGCCGGCGCCGGTCATGATCGTTCTGGGTATCGTGCTCGGCCAGGCCTTCCTGATGTGGACGCATCGGCGCCAGGCGGCCGGGAAGACGCCGCTGCTTGCCCTCGAAGTGATCGACTCGCCGCAGGAACGCGCCGCGGTCTATGGGCTGTTTGCCGTGGTCGCACTGGAGGCGGCGCTTAATTTTTCGGTGCCGTTGTACATTCAGATCGTGCAGGGCCGCTCCCCTCTCGCAACCGCGATAGCGATGATGCCGTTCAATCTCACGGTGTTCTTCACGGCGATGCTGATCGTCAATGTCTACGACAAACTGACACCCCGCCAAATCGGCCGCTATGGCTTCGCCCTTTGCACGCTTGCACTGGTGTGGCTCGCGTTCGTGGTGCGGAACGACTGGAGCGAGATTCCCGTACTGATCGGCCTCGTCCTGTTCGGCATCGGCCAGGGTTCGCTGGTCACGTTACTGTTTAACGTGCTGGTCACCGCTTCGCCCAAGGCGCTTGCAGGCGACGTTGGATCGGCGCGCGGCACCACGCAAAATCTCGCCGCGGCAGTCGGAACGGCCGTCGCCGGCGCGCTCCTTGTCGGCCTCTTGAGCACAATCGCCATCAGCAACATCGCCGCAAATCCGGCGCTGCCGAAGGAACTACAGAGCCAGGTCGATCTCAACAACATCACCTTCGTCAGCAACGAGCGCCTGCGGACCGTGATGGAGAGCACGACCGCCACGCCGCAGCAGGTGCAGGAAGCGGTGCGCGTGAACACGGAGGCGCGGTTGCGCGCGTTGAAGATCGGCCTGCTCATCATGGCCGGCCTCGCCCTGCTCGCAGTGATTCCGGCCGGACAGCTCCCGAATTACCTGCCGGGAGAAATCCCGAGCGACGACCCTGAGGCCGAAGGCTCGAGATCGGCCTGATCCCCGACTGCGAGACGTGTGTTTATCCGCGGAGAAAAATAACAAGACGTCGATCAAAGGAGAGAGCCCAATGGATGCAATCGAGCGTCGCAGCGTGCTACGGGGCATTCTGTGTGCGGCCGCAGCCGCGGGTTTTGCCGCAAGTTCGCTGCCGGCCGTGGTCGAGGCCATGCCCCTCGCGGCCCAGAAAGACCTTGGCAAAGATCTTGGCAGCAAAGAGCCTGGCAGCGAGGCGGACGATCTCACTGTACGGGTTCAGGCCGTCGCCCGCCGGCCGCCCCGGCGTCCTGTGGCTCGTCCGCCGCGACGACGCCCAATCCATCGTCACCGCCGGCGCCGTTGGGTCTGTTATTGGCACCGCGGGCGCCGCGTTTGCGGCTGGCGATGGCTATAGCCAATTTCAGTATGCTGATGAGACCCGAGCGGCCGGCGCTGCGCCGCTGATTTGATCGCACGGGGAACCGAGGAGGACAACATGACCACTTACGACGGTAGTTCACGCTTGCGCGCCGATGGTTTGTCCGCGCCGCCATTTTGGATCTGCGTTCTGCTTGGATTGGTGATGATTGCCGCAGGAGCCCTGGTGTTAAGCGACGTCGTGCTCGTGACCATGATCAGCACGATATTCATCGGCTGGATATCGATCGCCACGGGCGCCTTCGAAGTGGTTCACGCGTTCTGGACCAAGGGATGGGGCGGATTCGTATGGCAGGTGCTGCTTGGCATTCTGTACATCGCCTTCGGCGCGGTGCTGGTGAGTCAGCCCGTCGCCAGCGCCTTGATCCTCACCTATGTCCTCGGGCTACTGCTGCTGATATCCGGCGTCGTTCGAATTCTGCTGGGGTTCGGCCACTGGAGAGAGGCCGGCTGGATCATGCTGTTGTCGGGATTGTTCGGCGTTCTGGCTGGCCTCGTCATTCTGACGGGATTCCCTGTGACCGGTCTGTGGGTGCTCGGATTTGTCCTCGGCGTCGACCTGATATCTCACGGCGTCGCCTGGCTGGCTTATGCTTGGCGGCCGGCGGCGAAAACGGCGTGAGATAAAGGAGTGGTCGCCATGGTTGCACGTGCTGGCGAAGGGCCCGTTCTTCTCGCGAAAAAGCTCGGCGGTCTGCTTCTGATCGTCCTGGGATGCTTGTTGCTGGTCGCAGGCATAAACCTCGAATCAACGGTGTTATCGCTTCTTGGCGCCTTGTCTCTGATAGCCGGCCTGATCTTCTGGGTGCTCAAGATCATCAGGCGCAATGAGAGCAGTCAGATCCGATAACAAGATCAATAACTGGGCACGCGGATATGAGAATGTCTTGCTTGAGAATACTCCCCGGCATTTCCGTGCTGGCGGTTCTGGCTGCAATCGGGTTGAGCTTCTCCGCCTCACCCTCCGCGCAGGCCCAGCAAGCCAAGGCTACAATATTTCAGGGCGTCAGGATCTTCGACGGAAAGAGCGGCGCACTTTCAGTGTCGTCCAACGTTCTCATCCGAGGCAACAAGATAGAGAAGATTTCGACGGCGGCGATCGCGGTCGACGCTCAAACCGCAACGATCAATGGTGCCGGCCGCGTCTTGATGCCGGGTCTGATCGATGCGCATTGGCACGCGATGCTGGTGCGCACGACCCCGGTAGAGGCGTTCGGTGACGTCGGCTTCAACAATCTGGTGGCAGGCGAGGAAGCGACAGATACTTTGATGCGCGGCTTCACCACCATTCGCGACGTGGGCGGGCCGGCGTTCGGTCTCAAGCGCGCCATCGATGAAGGCATCGTCAAGGGCCCGCGTATCTATCCGTCCGGCGCCATGATCACTGTCACGAGCGGGCACGGCGATTTCCGGCAGCTAACTGATTTGCCGCGGACGATCGGCGGGATGGTTACCCGCATGGAGCAGATCGGGGGCGCCATCGTTGCGGACAGCCCTGACGAGGTGCGCGTGCGCGCGCGCGAACAGCTCATGCAGGGCGCCTCCCAGGTCAAGTTGACGGCGGGCGGCGGCGTATCGTCACCCTTCAGTCCGATCGACGTGAGCACCTTCACGGAGGCCGAAATGCGCGCCGCGGTCGAAGCGGCCGAAAATTGGGGGACGTACGTCGTCGCGCATGCCTTTACGCCGGCTGCGATCCGGAGCGCTATTGCGGCTGGCGCGAGGTGTATCGAGCACGGTTTCCTGATGGACGACGCAACCGCCAAGCTGATCGCGGATAAGGGTGTTTGGCTGAGCATGCAGCCACTGCCGGAGGGAATGAGGCTGGGCCTTCCTGAGGGTTCTGTCCAGCGAGCCAAGGCGGACGAAGTCTGGCCCGGGATAGCCCGCGCCTATGAGATGGCGAAGAAATACAAGATCAAGACGGCGTGGGGCACGGATGTGCTGTTCTCCCGCGAGCTCGCCCAACAACAAGGGGCAATTCTGGCCTCGCTTACCCGTTGGTACACCCCCGCCGAAGCGCTGGTCATGGCGACATCGACAAACGCCGAACTGCTGGCGCTGTCCGGCAAGCGCAATCCCTATCCCGGCAGGCTCGGCGTCGTGGAAGAAGGCGCGCTGGCCGACCTGTTGCTGGTGGATGGCAACCCTGTCGACAACATCAAGCTGATCGAAGACCCAGCCAAGAATTTCGTCGTCATCATGAAGGACGGGACAATCTACAAGAACCTGCTTGGCGCGGGCAAATAGGACACTTAATCCATATCGCAGTGCCCGGTTCGCTGCTGATCGATCAATATTCGCAACCGCGATAGTTGGAGGCCTCGCAGGCTTGCGCCATGGCGCCTGCGGCCGGGATTTCCTAGCGCGTCATGGTCCGCGACAGGTCGCGCGGGCCGGCCTTGGCCCCGGCATCGCCCCGTTTCCCCGCAAAGCTGACCCACATGAAAGCGCCGCCCGAATGGCGCGGAACGCCCTCGCAATTCCGCCTCCAGCATGTTTTCATTTTTCCTCAAAGCTGCCAAAGTCCATAGGGCTGCGAGGGATGACTGCCAAGCAAAACGACCAGATGCAACGCAGGAGGCGCGCGATGTCGGAAATCGACAAAGTGTTCGCAGGCTCGATTCCGGAAAACTATGATCGCCATATGGTTCCGTTGATCTTCGAGAGCTACGCGCAGGACATTTCACGACGCGCAAGCGCATTGGCGCCGAAGTCCGTACTGGAAACCGCGGCCGGCAGCGGCGTGGTCACCCGCGCACTGGCGCCAATGCTGTCGCCCGATGCCAGATACGTCGTCACCGACCTCAATCAGCCCATGCTGGAATATGCGAAATCAAGACAAGGCGCGGACAGCCGCATCATCTGGCAAAAGGCGGATGCGCAGGCGCTGCCGTTCGAGGACGCCGCGTTCGATCTCGTCTGCTGCCAGTTCGGCGTCATGTTTCTTCCCGATCGCCCATCCGGGTACCGCGAAGCCCGCCGGGTTCTGAGGCCAGACGGACATTTCCTGTTCAACGTCTGGGACCGGATCGAAGAGAATTTGTTCGCGAGCGATGTCACCGACGCGCTTGCGACGTTCTTTCCTGACGACCCTCCCCGCTTCATGGCCCGCACGCCCCACGGCTATCACGACACCGCGCTGATCCGCAGCGATCTGGCGAAAGCCGGCTTTACCGACGTGACGATCGAGACAAGGGAAGCGCAAAGCCGCGCCCCCTCTGCCCGCCATGTCGCGCTGGCCTATTGCCAGGGAACCCCGCTGCGCAACGAGATCGAAGCGCGGGGTCCGGACCGGCTCGAGGCGGCGACCGACCATGCGGCCTCGGTCATCGCTGTCAGGCACGGCAGCGGCGAGATATCGGCCAAGATCCAGGCCCATATCATCCTCGCCCGGATCTAGCCTTCCCGGCCAGCTTCAATGCGTCTTTTTACCCACCCGGCGCATGCCGCGCCGCGGTAATTGGGGTTGGATGCCCCCGTGAAATTCGCTACTAGTTGCCCCGCCGGCAATCGAGGCGGTTCGGGGACGTGGAATGACCTATTGTTGCGGAGTGCTGGTACGGGACGGTCTGGTCATGATCGCGGATACCCGCACCAATGCCGGCCTCGACAACGTCTCGACCTTTCGCAAGCTGCACATTTTCTCAAAGCCGGGCGAGCGGATCATGGCGATCGCCAGCGCCGGCAATTTGGCGATCAGCCAGTCGGTGCTGTCCACCCTGACCGAGGGCATCGAGGACCCGCACTCCGGCGAGGTCGAAACGCTGATGAATGCGCCGACCATGTTCCAGGCCGCCCAGCGCATCGGCCGCGCCATCCGCAGCGTCCACGCCACCGAAGGCGACGCGCTGCGCTCGGAAGACGTCAGTTTCGACGTCTCGTTCCTGTTCGGCGGCCAGATCAAGGGCTCGCGGATGCGGCTGTTCATGGTCTACACCGCCGGCAATTTCATCGAATGCACCACAGATACGCCCTACCTGCAGATCGGCGAGCATAAATACGGCAAGCCGGTGCTCGATCGCGCCATGCATTACGACGTCGAACTGTACGAGGCACTGAAGACCAGCCTGATCTCGATGGATTCGACGATGCGCTCCAATCTCGGCGTCGGCCTGCCGATCGACGTGCTGGTGGTGCGCGCGGATGCCTGCGAGGCCGACCTCAACCACCGCATCGAGGCCGGCGAGCCCTATTTCCACGATTTGCGTTCGCGCTGGTCGGCAGCGTTGCGCGCGGCGCATCAGAATATTCCAAGACCACCCTACAAGTCAGAAACAGAAACGAAAAAGTAAAGGCGAGGAAACAATGGCCGAAGCAGCAAACAAGATCGCAGTCGTCACCGGTGCGGGCACCGGCGTCGGACGCGCGGCATCGCTAGCGCTAATGAATGCCGGCTTCACCGTGGTGCTCGCCGGGCGCCGCATGGAGATGCTCGAAGAGACCAAGAAGCTCGGCGACAATGTCGGCAAGAGCCTGTGCGTTTCCGCCGACATGACCAGCCCGGCCTCGATCGCCGCGTTGTTCGACAAGGTCAAGGAAACCTACGGCCGGCTCGACGTACTGTTCAACAATGCCGGCATGGGCGCGCCGCCGGTGAACTTCGAGGACCTCAGCCTCGAACAGTGGCAGGCGGTGGTGAACACCAACCTCACCGGCCCGTTCCTGTGCACCCAGCACGCCTTCCGCATCATGAAGGACCAGAACCCGCGCGGCGGCCGCATCATCAACAACGGCTCGATCTCCGCGCATGCGCCGCGGCCGTTCTCGTCGGCCTACACCTCGACCAAGCACGCCATTACGGGCCTGACCAAGGCCACCAACCTCGACGGCCGCATGTACGACATCGCGGTCGGCCAGGTCGACATCGGCAATGCCGCAACCCCGATGACCGACCGCATGGTCGCCGGCCCCGGCGTGATGCAGCCCGACGGCACCATGAAACACGAGCCGCGCATGGATGCGAAGGCGGTCGGCGATGCCGTCGCCTACATGGCCGGCCTGCCGCTCGATGCCAACGTGTTGTTCATGACGGTCATGGCGACCAAGATGCCGTTCGTGGGGCGGGGCTAGGTCTCTCTCGTGCCCCGGACGCAGTGCGGCACGAAGTGCTGCACTGCTGAGCCGGGGCCCATGATAGGTCGCGCAAGATTTGGGTCCCGGCTCTGCGGAGCAGCGTTGCTCGCTGCACCGCGTCCGGGACACGAGAGCCCTACTCCAGCTTCTCCACATCCCGCAGCGCCGGAAACAGCTTCATCCACAATAGCGCGATCGCAATCGTGCCGACGCCGCCGAGCACGGCGGCCGGCATTGCGCCGAACAGCGCGGCGGTGACGCCGCTTTCGAACTGGCCAAGCTGGTTTGACGCGTTGATGAACAGGAAATTGACAGCGCCGACCCGGCCCCGCATGTCGTCGGGCGTTGCGAGCTGCACCAGCGAGAAACGGATCACCACGCTGACGACGTCGGCGGCGCCCAGCACCACCAGCGCCAGCACCGACAGCCACATCCAGTGCGACAGCGCAAACACCACCGTCGCCACGCCGAACACGATCACGGCCTGAAACATCCGTATTCCGACGCGGTGGTTGATGGTGTGGTGCGCGAGGAACGCGGTCATCAACAACGCGCCGATCGCGGGCGCGGCGCGCAGGATGCCGAGGCCGAGCGGGCCGGTCTGAAGGATGTCGCGCGCATAGATCGGCAGCAGCGCCGTGGCGCCGCCGAGCAGCACCGCGAACAGATCGAGCGAGATCGTGCCGAGGATCGCCGGGTTGTTGCGGACAAACTTGACGCCGGCAAAGACATCATCAGGCGTTGCAGCATCCCGCACCACGGCCGGCTGAATCAGGCGGATCGCGCCCATGATTGCGGCCCCGAACAGCAAAAACGCCGCCATGACCCCGTAGGCAGCGCTTGGCGCGAGGGCATAGGCCAGCCCACCCAGCGCGGGACCGGCGATGGTGGCGATCTGCCCCGCGCCGCTCGAAACCGCGGTGGCGCGCTGCAACGAGCCTTTCGGCGCGATCAGCGGCAGCAGCGCGGCCAATGCCGGGCTTTCGAAGGCCCCGGCTATACCGAGCACGAAGGACGCAATGAAGATCTGCGTCACGTTAAGAAAGCCCGCATGGGCGCCCCAGGCCAAAAACAGCGCCGTCAGCCCCTCGGCGATCTGGCAGAGTTGCACCACCCGTTTGCGTTCGTAGCGGTCGGCGGCGTGGCCGGCCACGAACAGAAACAACGCGGTCGGCAGGAACTGAACCAGTCCGATCATGCCGAGATCGAATGCGCTGCCGGTCATATCGTAGACCTGCCAGCCGATGGCGACGGCCCCGATCTGGCTGGCGAAGCGCGACAGGCTGCGCGACAGCAGAAACGACAGGAAGGATGGATGCCTGAGCAGATCGCCGGCGCCGACAGGCATCAGGGAAGACATGGTGAGGCCGGTATCCTGCTTTTCGAAGCGTGAGCCGTGCCCGGGTCCGCCCGCATTGTTGTTGATTACGCCGTGAACGACCCTGGTCCCGCTGTCAATGGCCGGCGGCGAAGGGCTGCCCGGCATTGCGCTTGCAAGTCCCTCGCTGCCATAATCGACCGGGGGACTTCGAGATCATGCTGCAACTGCAATCGGCTTTCGGCGTGCTGGCGTTGCTGGCGATCGCATGGGCGCTCGGCGAGAACCGCCGCGCGGTGTCATGGCGGCAGATGGCGATCGGGCTTGCGATCACCGTGCTCACCGCGCTGGTGCTGCTCAAGCTGCCGCTGGTCGCAAGGGCGTTCGGCGCCATCAATGACGCGGTCAATACCATCGCGGCGGCGTCCCGCGCCGGCACCTCCTTCGTGTTCGGCTATCTCGGCGGCGGCACGCTTCCTTTCGACCTCAAGGCGCCGGGCGCCGATTTCATCCTGGCGTTTCAGGCGCTGCCGATCATCCTCGTCATGAGCGTCCTGACCACGCTGCTGTTCTACTGGCGGGTGCTGCCGCCGATCGTGCGCGGCATGGCGTGGCTTTTGGAACGCACGCTCGGCGTCGGCGGCGCGGTCGGTCTTTCCGCCGCCGCCAACATCTTCCTCGGCATGGTCGAGGCGCCCCTGTTCATCCGCCCATACCTTTCGCAACTCACCCGCAGCGAATTGTTCATGGTGATGACCGGCGGCATGGCGGGAATCGCCGGCACCGTGCTGGTGCTCTACGCCACGTTTCTGGCGCCATTGATCCCGGATGCGGCAGCGCATTTCGTCATTGCCTCGGTGCTCGGCGCACCCGCGGCAATCCTGGTCAGCCTGATCATGGTGCCGGAGACGTCGGACAAGCGGACTGGCGGAATGCTGGCCGCTCCCGATACGGAGGTGAAGAGCACCATGGATGCGATCGTCAGGGGCACCACTTCCGGACTGGAGCTGCTGCTCAACATCATCGCCATGCTGCTGGTGCTGGTAGCATTGGTCTATCTCGCCAACGCGATCCTCGGCCTGTTGCCCGAGATCGGCGGCGCGAAGATTTCACTGCAGCGGCTGCTCGGCTATCTGATGGCGCCGGTGTGCTGGCTGTTGGGCCTGCCCTGGTCGCAGGCGATCACGGCGGGAAGCCTGATGGGCACCAAGACCGTGCTCAACGAGTTGATCGCCTATGTCGATTTATCGAAGCTCGGTCCTGATGCGCTCGATCCGCGGTCGCGGCTGATCATGCTCTATGCGATGTGCGGCTTTGCCAACTTCGCCAGCCTCGGCATCATGATCGGCGGCCTCGGCACCATGGCACCCGACCGCCGCGACGAAATCAACGCGCTCGGGCTGAAGTCGATCGTGTCGGGCACGCTGGCCACCTGCCTGATGGGCGCGATCGTGGGGGTGATGAGCTAGGACGCGCACGCCGCTTCATGGTTGGAATTCGCTCTTGCGCGAAGGGACAGCATTTTACGACGGGCAAGATCACCTGTTGAATGCGGACGTCCCCATGCGCCATGCCGCTGATGCTGATGCTGATGCTGATGCTGATGGAGCTATCGCGCCAAATCCATCGTGTCGAGCCCCCTGACAACCTGCCTGATGGGCGCGATCGTGGGGTGATGAGCTAGCGGGCAGCGGCAAAAATCGACGAGGTGTGTGGCATACCTCACATGCAGATGCTTCGCCTCGCATTACGGTTACGCTGAAGTACAGGATATCCAGCAGCCCGAGCGACGAAGACCGCCGCACCTGTCGTCGCCGACTACCGCGAACGGAGGCGCAGGGACAGTGCAGGACACGATGCGGCTTTACCGCACGCTGTTTGGTACGCGCGCGTATGTCCGTTCGCTATGCGAAGGCGCCGCCTTCCTCTCTGCCAGCAGCATCGCGATCTTCGCCGCCGTCACCTATGCCACGGTCCATGCCAGCAACCACGTCACCGATTTTGTGCTGAGCCGCGTCGGGCCCTACAATGTCCGCTTTCTGTTCATTTACGGTACGTTCACGGCCTTCGTCATCACGGCGGGGCTGCTGGCCTGGCGGCCGACCCGGTTGCCGTTCGCGCTGAAGGCCACGGCGCTGTTCCTGGTGGTCCGCGCCGTCTTCGTGGCGCTCACCCACATGGCGCCGTCGCCGATCGATCCGCAGCAGCCGGCGCCGTTTTTCAACTCTATTTTTTACGGCAGCGATCTGTTCTTTTCCGGTCACACCGGAATGCCGTTCCTTGCGGCGCTGGCGTTCTGGCACATTGTGCAGTGGCGGATATTCTTTCTCGCGCTGACCGCGTTCTTCGGCGCGGTCGTGCTGCTCGGCCACTACCACTATTCGATCGACGTGCTCGCCGCGCTGTTCATCACCTACGGCGTCTTTCAAGCATCGCGCTGGCTATTCAGCCGCGACTACGCGTTGTTTCGCTCCACCGAGAACCAGACCGCACCACGGCCAAAGCGCGCAAGTCGCAGGTCGTCCATTCCTGTCGCCGAACCTGGGCGTGTCGCCAGACCATTCGTGCTGCACGCTGTCGGCGACGACTCGAAGTCGAGCGGTCAATCGAACACCGCGTCCTGGCGCACGAAATCGCCCCGTCGATGGCGCACGCCATCGACGGGGTTTAACGATCGAGCGCCCTGCTCCGGCAACGTTACTCCGCGCTGCTGACCAGTTTCATCCGCGGCTTCACCGCCTCGATCATGCCCTGATAGGTGTTGACATAGTCGAGCGCCATTCGGCGAGCGGTAAAGCGCGTCTCGAAATGCGCGCGAATGGCCTGGCGATCGAGTTCCCCCAGCCGCCCGACATCGGCGACCGCGCTGATTTCATCCTCGACGATGAAGCCGGTCTTGCCGTCGTCGATGATTTCAGGAACCGATCCACGGTTGTAGGCGATCACGGGCGTGCCGCAGGCCATTGCCTCGATCATTACGAGGCCGAACGGCTCCGGCCAGTCGATCGGCAGCAGCAGCCCGATCGCTCCGCTCAGGAAATCGGCTTTCTGGTCATCCCCGATTTCGCCGATATATTCGATCAGCGGATTAGCCATCATCGGCTTGATGATCGCATCGTAATATTCCTGGTCCGCGCGATCGACCTTCGCCGCAATTTTGAGCGGGATGCCGCAACGTATCGCGATCCTGATCGCACGGTCGACGCCCTTCTCCGGCGCTATGCGGCCGAGCACCGCCAGATAGCTCGGCTTGACCGGCTGCGGCGTCAGCAGCTTTTCCGGCAGGCCATGATGGATGGTGCGGACGAAATTGGCCTGCGGCACCGGACGCCGCTGTGCATTCGAGATCGAGACCAGGGGTATCGATGAAAATGTTGTGAACACCGGTTGATGCTCGGGAAGATCCAGCCGCCCGTGAAGGGTGGTCAGGAACGGCGTCGGCTGACGCGCAAAGAGTGAGAAAGGGTAGTAGTCGAGGTGGAAGTGGAGAAAATCGAATTCTTCGTCGTCACATTTCCGCCTGACGCGCTCGAGCATCAGCATGTGCAGCGCGTTGGGATCGCGGACCGATCCATCCAGCCTCAGTGCCTTCGGCCATGTCGCTTCGAGCTTTCCCGATGTTCGGGAATCGCCGCTGGCGAATAGCGTGACCTCGTGGCCCAGCGCGACCAGTTCCTCGGTCAGCCAATAGACGACCCGTTCGGTACCGCCATACAGCCTGGGCGGAACAGCCTCCGTCAATGGAGCAACCTGCGCGATGCGCATCCTAACAACCTCCTGATCTGACTCTGCTTTGAAAGCCCTCAGCCCCTCGTGGCGCGGCATCGCCAAGTCGGGAACGTTTACGCACCTGCGAAGTTCCAAGATGATGCGCACTTCGCGCACACTGTCGTCTTGCTCATGACATCACATGTGATCAGGCTCTTCGGACCGACCTTGCTGCGGAATTGTTGTGCAGATGAGGCGCTGCTGCGTCTTCGGGGTGATCCTCATCAAGACGGCTCTCGGCAATCGGCGATCCGCTAGGATTCTCGTTTATCTCCAACAGGTTTAGCAGGCACATGGACAATCTTTCGGGATACGCAAACCGCCCTTTCCACTTCGTCATGCGCTATCTGCGCCAGCGGCGCACGTCGCATCTGGTGATATTGGTCGCGGTTGTTGCCGCCGTTGCCTGCTCGGTCGGCACCCAATACGGCGTGAAGTATCTCGTCGACGCCCTCGCCGCCGGACCGGCGCATAGCGCCGGTGTATGGCTGGCATTCGTTTTTCTCATAGCGCTGATTGGTTCCGACGTTTTGCTGTGGCGGATCGCGAGCTGGACAGCGAGCTTCACCTTTGTCGGCGTCACAGGCGATCTGCGCCGCGACATGTTCCGCCATTTGACCGGGCACGCCCCGAGCTATTTCATCGATCGGCTACCGGGCATGCTGACAAGCCGGATCACCGCCACTTCGAATGCCGTCTTCACGGTGGAGAACATGTTCGTATGGAACGTGTTGCCGCCCTGCATCGCCACAATTGTGGCAATCGCGCTGATTGGAACCGTCAGCCTGCCGATGGCCGCCGGCATGGTCGTGATCGCAAGCGTGGTCCTCATCGCCATGTTCCGGATCGCGGCCGCTGGCAAGCCGTTACATGACGACTACGCCGACAAGGCCGCCGCCGTTGACGGCGAAATGGTCGACGTCATCAACAACATGCCGCTGGTGCGAGCGTTCTGCGGGCTCGACCATGAGCACAACCGCTTCGACAACACCGTCGACCGCGAACTGACCGCGCGGGGCCGCAGCCTGCGCTATCTGGAAAAGCTGCGGCTCATCCATGCGGTGATCACGCTGGCGTTGACGGTGGCCCTTTTGTACTGGGCGGTCACGCTATGGCAGAGCGGCAAGGCCACGACCGGCGACGTGGTACTGGTCTGCACGCTCGGCCTCTCCATCCTGCATGCGACCCGCGATCTGGCGGTAGCACTTGTCGATGTCACCCAGCACACGGCCCGGCTCTCGGAGGCGATTGCGACGCTGCTGCAACCGCATGAACTGCGCGACCATCCCGAAGCCGAACCGCTGATCAAGAGCGGTGCGGCCATCACCTTCAGGAACATCTCGTTCGGATATCCCGGCGGTGTCCAAGTGTTCGACAAATTCAACCTGAATCTCAAACCCGGACAGCGCGTCGGGCTGGTCGGCCAGTCCGGCGGCGGCAAGTCCAGCCTGTTCGTGCTGCTGCAGCGCTTCTACGACGTCGACAAGGGCAGTATCACCATCGACGGTCAGGATATCTCGCGCGTCACCCAGCAAAGCCTGCGCGAGGCGATCTCGGTGGTGCCGCAGGACATCTCGATGTTCCACCGCTCCATCATGGAGAACATCCGCTATGGCCGCCCAACGGCGACCGACGACGAGGTTTTGCGCGCGGCGATCGCGGCGCGCTGCGACTTCGTCGAAAATCTGCCCGACGGCCTTGCCACTATGGTGGGCGATCGCGGCGTCAAGCTCTCCGGCGGCCAGCGGCAACGCATCGCGATCGCGCGCGCGTTTCTGAAGGACGCGCCGATCCTGCTGCTCGACGAGGCAACTGCCGCGCTTGACGGCGAATCCGAAGAGGCCATCCGCGATGCGCTCGGCCGCCTGATGCGCGGCCGCACCGTGATCGCGATTGCGCACCGTCTCGCGACGCTGCGCAATTTTGACCGCGTCGTGATGCTCAAGGATGGCAAGGTTATCGAGGACGGTCCGCCCGACCGCCTGATGCGTGAAACCGGCCCTTACCGGCAGCTCGTGACCCAGGAAATGAACCGTCTCGCGATCCACGCAGCCTGAATCGCGGCGGCGAATTGAGACACAGTCAGATCGGCGTCGCGGCGTGCGGAGCGGTATTCGCCAGAGCGTTTTCCAGCGAATTGGATACCGGTTGGCGTCAATGAAACGCGTCAAATCAAGAATCTAGCCCGTCCGATTTAATCGGAACGGAAAAGGCTCTAGAGTTACAGGACAGAGGTTACGCATGGCCACCAAAGCCAACGTCCAGCGGGCGGATGCTCCGCTCGCGGAGCAGATCACGGAATCGCCGTTCTACATTCCCATGACCGGCCAGGCGGCACGGCCGCGCCGCACCCTCAAGCACGACGATACGTTCATCGTCCTCGACAGCCATGGCGACATCGGTGCTTCGGCCGGTGGACCCGATGGACTGTTCAATGCCGATACCCGCTATCTGGCGCGGCTCGAACTCTTGCTGAACCAGACCCAGCCATTGCTGCTCGGCTCCAACCTGCGCGACGACAATTCCGCGCTGACGATCGACCTCACCAATCCCGACATCTATGACGGCGACCGGATCGTCCTGCAGAAGGATCTGATCCACATCGTGCGCACCATCTTCCTGTGGCGCGGCACCGCCTATCAGCGGATCGCCGTCCAGAACCATGGCGACCGGGCGGCACACATTGATCTGACCTTCCTGTTCGACAATGATTTCGCCGATCTGTTCGAGGTGCGCGGCGCCAGGCGCGCGCGCCGCGGCGCCGGCACCAGCGAGCTGCTCAGCCCCGCCGATGTCAGGTTCGAGTATCACGGCCTCGACGGCGAGGCGCGAACGACCAATCTGCATTTCGACCCGCGCCCGACCCTGCTGGCGGTGAACAGCGGCAGCTATCATTTCGCGCTCGAGCCGCAGCAGCTTACCTCGGTGTTCGTTGCGGTGACCTGCAACTATGCCGCGGAGCACCGGCCGGCGCCGTTCATGCATGGCCTGCTGGCGCATCGCCGCGAAATGCGCCGTTCGACCGCGGGCGCCGCCAGCGTCGAAACCTCGAACAGCATCTTCAATGAGGTGTTGTGCCAGTCGATGGCCGATCTCAACATGCTGATGACCGACACCCCGCATGGGCGCTATCCCTATGCCGGCATTCCCTGGTATTCGACCACGTTCGGCCGCGACGGCCTGATATCAGCGCTGCAGATGCTGTGGATCGACCCGCGCGTGGCCTGTGGCGTGCTCAAACGGCTCGCTGCCTATCAGGCCACGGCCGTCGATGCCTTGAACGATGCCGAACCCGGCAAGATCCTGCATGAAATGCGCGGCGGCGAAATGGCGGCGCTGCGCGAAGTGCCGTTCGCGCAATATTACGGCAGCGTCGATTCCACGCCGCTGTTCGTGCTGCTGGCAGGATTCTATTTCGAGCGCACCGGCGACGAGGACACGCTGCGCGAGCTGTGGCCTGCGATAGAGGCCGCGCTGGCCTGGATCGACGGTCCCGGCGACCCTGATCGTGACGGCTTTGTCGAATATCAGCGCGCGTCCGACCAGGGCCTCGCCAATCAGGGCTGGAAGGATTCCTTCGACGCGATCTTTCATGCCGATGGCCAGTTGGCCGAAGGCCACATCGCCCTGTGCGAGGTTCAGGGTTACGTCTTCGCCGGCAAACGGCTCGCGGCGCGCTGCGCGCGCCAGCTTGGCTTTGCCGAGAAGGCGCGCAGGCTCGATGAGGAAGCAATCCAACTTGCCGCGCGCTTTGAGGAGGCGTTCTGGTGTCCTGACATGGGCACCTACGCGCTCGCGCTCGACGGCGCCAAGCGGCCGTGCAAGGTGCGGACATCCAATGCCGGCCAGCTTCTGTTCACCGGCATCATTGGCGAAGACCGCGCGCGCATGGTCGCCGCCGACCTGATGCGGCCGCGCTTCTTCACCGGCTGGGGCATTCGAACCGTGGCGCTCGGTGAGTCCCGCTACAATCCGATGTCCTACCACAACGGCTCGATCTGGCCGCACGACAACGCGCTGATCGCGCTGGGCCTTGCGCGCTACGGCCTGAAACATTCCGTCGAACATCTGTTCAAGGGGTTGTTCGGCGCGGCGAGTTACATGGATCTCAGGCGGTTGCCGGAGTTGTTCTGCGGCTTCCACCGCGAGCGGCGGTTTGGACCGACGCTCTATCCCGTGGCGTGCTCGCCGCAGGCATGGGCGAGCGCGACGCCTTTCACGCTGCTGGAAGCTTCGCTGGGCCTGGAATTCGATGCGCGGGCCGGCGAAATCCGCCTGCGAAATCCGCGTCTGCCGGAATTCCTGAACGAGGTCGTGCTGCGCGACTTGCGGCTTGGCGATTCCAGCGTCGATCTTCGCCTGCGTCGTCACGGCGACGACGTATCGCTCGAAATGATGCGGACGCGCGGCCGGGTTCAGGTCTCGATCGTGTTGTCGCGCTGACGGCGATCGTAGTCGGGAAATGGTGACGAAACCGGCCGCGGCCGGCTCGTCGCTGGTCGCGCAACCGTGAAAAGCTTCAGGAGACCGCATGCGTTCAGGGCAAAAGATCACGGCAGCCGTTCTGGTGTGGAGCGCGATATCCCTCGGCGCACTGGCGGTCGCGCAGGAACCAGACAAGGGCCCGCCGGCCCCCGCCGCACCAAGTCCGGCGGCAAAGACCGGGCCGGATGCGCCGAAAGAACCGGTGCCCCCGCCTTCCGTCACGGTTATCCGCGCGGCGGACGCACGCGGGATTCTCGGACGCGATGTCCGCAGCACGGCCGGCGAGAACATGGGGCGCATCGTCGACGTGATCGTCGATCGCTCCGGAACCGTGCGCGCCGCGGTGATCGATTTCGGCGGCTTTCTCGGCGTCGGCAGCCGAAAGATCGTCGTCGACTGGAACGCACTCCACTTCGGACAAGTTACCAACAAGAAGGAAAGCATGACGCTCGAACTGACGTTGGAACAGGTCAAGGCCGCACCCGAATACAAGGAAGATACGCCGATCGTGGTGCTCGGCGCCTCCGGCAGTCTGCAGCCTCTGCAATTCGACCACTGACGGAGGAGGAGAATTCCACTGTCCGCGCGCCCGAACCCATATCCCAAAGATCCTGCCAAGGATTTTGCCGATGAGACGCGGGGCGCGCCGTCCATCGATGAACGCGGCGACACGTCACCGCCGCCGCCGGCATCGCCCGAGCCGCACCCTTCGGCGCAAAGCCAGCGCGGCCTCGACTGGTTCATCTTCTTTCTCGCCGACGTCCAGACCGGCTTTGGTCCGTTCGTCGCGGTCTATCTGACGACGCAAAAATGGACCCAGGTCGAGATCGGGCTGGTGCTGTCGATCGGCGGCATTGTCGGGTTGATCGGCCAGATGCCGGGCGGCGCCATCATCGACGCCGCCCGGAGAGAACGGCTGGTCGCCGGTTTCGCGGTCGCGGCGATCGGAGTCGCAGCGCTGGCCTATGCGGCATGGCCGATCTTTCCCGTCATCGCGGCGGCGGCGACATTGCACGCCATGGCGAGTTGCGTGCTCGGCCCGGCGATCGCCGCGATCAGCCTTGGATTGGTCGGACCGGCCGCGATCGGCGAACGGCTCGGGCGCAATGCCAGATTTGCCTCGCTCGGCAACGGCTTCGCCGCAGCGCTGATGGGCGCCTGCGGCTATTTCCTGTCCAGCCGCTCGGTGTTTCTCGCCACCTTCGTTCTGGTGATCTTCACCATCATAGCGCTGGCCCGGATCAGGGATCGCGAAATCGATCCGGAGCAGGCCCATGGCGCGATCGTCCGCGCCAAGCCGGATCCTGAAGCCACCAGCGTGCTGCATCTGCTGCGCCAGCGCCCGCTCCTGATTTTTGCCGGCGCCGTGATGTTGCTGCAGCTCGCCAACGCCGCGATGCTCCCCTTGATGGCCGGCATCGTGACGACGCGTTCGACCCAGTGGGCGCCGGTGCTGATCGCGGCGTGCATCATCCTGCCGCAGGCGATCGTGGCGCTGACCTCGCCATCGGTGGGCCGCAAGGCGCAGCAATGGGGCCGCCGGCCGCTGCTGCTGATCGGCTTCACCGCGCTCGCCATCCGCGGCGTGCTGTTCGCAACCGTCACCGATCCCTATCTGCTGGTCGCCGTGCAATTCTTTGACGGCATTACCGCCGCGGTGTTCGGCGTTCTCATCCCGTTGACCGTCGCCGACATCGCCTTCGGCAGCGGCCATTTCAACCTCGCCCAGGGCGTGGTGGGGACGGCGGTGGGGATCGGCGCGGCATGCAGCAATGTATTGGCGGGCTATGTCAGCGACCATTTCGGCC
Organism: Bradyrhizobium sp. AUGA SZCCT0431; assembly: GCF_018131065.1. Lineage (NCBI taxonomy): Bacteria > Pseudomonadati > Pseudomonadota > Alphaproteobacteria > Hyphomicrobiales > Nitrobacteraceae > Bradyrhizobium > Bradyrhizobium sp. AUGA SZCCT0431. The sequence goes on from NZ_JAFCLR010000023.1 coordinate 91,938, forward strand.
ACAGCGCGGCCTTCCTCGGCCTGTCCGCGATCGGATGTTTAGGGCTTTGCCTGATCGCGTTCGTGATGCCGGAGACGAAATCACTCCGTCATGCCCCGGCATAGCCGTCTGAAGGACGGCGTCGCTTACGCTCGCCTACGCCCCGGGCATCCACCACTTACTTCTTCATGAAGCAACAAAAGACGTAGATGGCCGGGACAAGCCCGGCCATGACGAACACTAAAATCGGCGCTCGCGCGCTCTTAAGTCCCCAATTCCACCGTCTTGAATTCCGCCGGCAAAATCACTTCCAGCAATTCGACGTCGTCGGAATAATCCAGGATCAGATGCCTGATGCGCGGCGGCTGGGTCCAGCAGCCGCCCTCTTTCATCAAGGTCTCGCCCTGGCCTTCCATGTAGGTCTTCACCCAGCCCTTGAGCACATAGACCATCTGGAATTCGACGTCGTGGTAATGCAGTTTTGAAACTTCCTCGGGGTTGCAGGGGCCGATCAGCCGGATCACATGCGCCTGCGCCAGGCCATGGGTCGCCGCGGCAATGCCGAGATCGCGGTACTGCGCATAGGTGCGCAGGCCGTCGGCCTTGAAATCCTCATCGCGGTGATGGCTGATGGCGATGCGCTGTTTCGGCCGCGCCTTCGGCTTTGCTACGGCCTTGGCCGCTGGCTTGGCGGCCGCCTTCGATTTGGCCGTGGCGACGCGGCCTTTTGATGTGATGGTCTTGCGGGCTGAGGACTTGGCTGCCGCGCCGAGGCCCGTCCATTTTTTCTTCACCGCGGTTTTGGCTGCGGCTTTCGGTGTCGCTTTTTGCTTGGCCATTTTTCTTGCCTCCCCTGATCGTTTGGTGGGGAGAGGCTAGCACAAAATGCGCCTCGTAGGGTGGGCAAAGGCGCGCTTGCGCCGTGCCCACCATCTTCATCGCGCAAGGAATGGTGGGCACGCTTGCGCTTTGCCCACCCTACAATCCTTTCCGCTCAATTCAGTCTGAACACGCCGTCCACGGCGCGAAGCTCGGCCGGCTTGATCAGCTTGGAATGCGCGACCGTGACCGAATACAGCGGGCCGTCGAGCTTTTCCTGCCAGAAGGCCAGAAAATCTTTCAGCGCCGGAAATTTCGGAAACAGATCGTAGTTCTGCCAGACGTAGGTCTGCAGCAGCGAGGGATGATCCGGCAGCCGATACAGAATTTGCGCCGTCGTCAGCCCATAACCCAGCACCTGCTTCCGGAAATCGTCGGAAACAACTCCAACCCGCGAGACCATGCCAACCTCCATTTTAGGAAGCGCATTTCACGTGGTGGCCACACCGAGCCACCCCGGCGGAGATGCGCTCACATGAGAGAAATGTGACGCACGATACCAACCCATCACAAGCCTAAATGTTTAATGAACTGTTGAAAATTCATGCGTTAGCAGCAGCTTACCGCATGTGCTAATACGAGGTCGGCTGGCCGTTTACCCTGATTAATCATGATGAATGAAATTGGCAGCCGTCATATTTGAGTGCCAATTTTTCTGCTAGAAGCCCTTGTCCCCCGAACAAGACTGGCCTAAATCACCCGCAGCCGGGTTGGCACTCGCCTGCCCGGACTGCCAAGACGCCAAAATCGACAACATTTGCAAAAACTTAGGAGGACTGCATGAAATTCCGTCCGCTTCACGACCGCGTCGTGGTCAAGCGCATCGACGCCGAAGAGAAGTCCGCTGGCGGCATCATCATTCCGGACAGTGCCAAGGAAAAGCCCTCCCAGGGCGAAATCACCGCCGTCGGCCCCGGTGGCCGCGACGAAGCTGGCAAGCTGATCCCGATCGACCTCAAGGTCGGCGACCGCGTCCTGTTCGGCAAGTGGTCCGGCACCGAGGTCAAGCTCGATGGCCAGGAACTGCTGATCATGAAGGAAAGCGACATCATGGGCGTCCTCACCGACGTTCCCGCGACCAAGAAGAAGGCCGCCTAAGCCAACTCGCACACGCTCACCCCTGAGGAGCGCCTGCGAGGCGCTCCCCGACAAGGGTGAGACACCAAGTACAACTCAGGGAAATCAAATATGTCAGCTAAAGAAGTCAAATTCGGCGTTGATGCCCGCGACCGCATGCTGCGCGGCGTCGACATTCTCGCCAACGCGGTGAAGGTCACCCTCGGCCCCAAGGGCCGCAACGTCGTGCTCGACAAGTCGTTCGGCGCTCCCCGCATCACCAAGGACGGCGTCACCGTCGCCAAGGAAATCGAACTCGAAGACAAGTTCGAGAACATGGGCGCGCAGATGGTGCGCGAAGTCGCTTCCAAGTCCGCAGATGCGGCCGGCGACGGCACCACCACCGCAACCGTGCTCGCCGCTGCGATCGTCCGTGAAGGCGCCAAGTCGGTTGCCGCCGGCATGAACCCGATGGATCTGAAGCGCGGTATCGACCTGGCTGTGGAAGCCGTGGTCGCCGACCTCGTCAAGAACTCCAAGAAGGTCACCTCGAACGAGGAAATCGCCCAGGTCGGCACCATCTCCGCCAACGGCGACGCCGAAATCGGCAAGTTCCTCGCCGACGCCATGAAGAAGGTCGGCAACGAGGGCGTCATCACGGTTGAAGAAGCCAAGTCGCTCGAAACCGAACTCGACGTCGTCGAAGGCATGCAGTTCGACCGCGGCTATATCTCGCCCTACTTCGTCACCAACGCCGACAAGATGCGCGTTGAAATGGACGACGCCTACATCCTGATCAACGAGAAGAAGCTCTCCTCGCTGAACGAACTGTTGCCGCTGCTCGAAGCCGTGGTGCAGACCGGCAAGCCGCTGGTCATCGTCGCGGAAGACGTCGAAGGCGAAGCTCTCGCCACCCTCGTCGTCAACCGTCTGCGTGGCGGCCTCAAGGTCGCGGCCGTCAAGGCTCCGGGCTTCGGCGATCGCCGCAAGGCCATGCTGCAGGACATCGCGGTTCTGATCGGTGGTCAGGCGATCTCGGAAGATCTCGGCATCAAGCTCGAGAACGTCACGCTGCAGATGCTCGGTCGCGCCAAGAAGGTGATGATCGACAAGGAAAACACCACCATCGTCAACGGCGCCGGCAAGAAGGCCGACATCGAGGCGCGCGTGCAGCAGATCAAGGCGCAGATCGAGGAAACCACCTCGGACTACGACCGTGAGAAGCTGCAGGAGCGTCTGGCAAAGCTCGCAGGCGGCGTCGCGGTGATCCGCGTCGGCGGCGCGACCGAAGTCGAAGTGAGGGAGCGCAAGGATCGCGTGGATGACGCGATGCATGCGACCCGTGCGGCGGTTGAGGAAGGCATCGTGCCGGGCGGCGGCGTCGCCCTGCTGCGTGCCTCCGAGCATCTCAAAGGTCTGCGCACCAAGAACGACGACCAGAAGACCGGCGTCGAGATCGTGCGCAAGGCGCTATCCGCGCCGGCCCGCCAGATCGCTATCAACGCAGGTGAAGATGGCTCGGTGATCGTCGGCAAGATCCTCGAAAAGGATCAGTACTCGTACGGCTTCGACTCGCAGACCGGCGAATACGGCAACCTGGTCGCCAAGGGCATTATCGACCCGACCAAGGTGGTTCGCGTGGCGATCCAGAACGCGGCCTCAGTCGCAGCGCTGCTGATCACCACCGAAGCCATGGTGGCCGAAGTGCCAAAGAAGAACGCAGGCGGCGGCATGCCTTTGGGCGGTGGCGGCATGGGCGGTATGGGTGGTATGGATTTCTAAGTCTAACCGTTCAGAGCCCCAACTGTAAGAAAGGCCCGGCAGCAATGCCGGGGCTTTCTGCATTAGCTACAAGTCCATCTCGACGACGATATCGCCTATCATTGACGGCGTTTCAAGGCCGTCAACGACGCGCGTGTCTGCTACATGGTTCCTTTTGCATCTCGTTACGACAGTTGCAGCCTTCTTAGGCACAATCATAAAGAGAGTGCAGGTCTTATGGCAGCAGCGCTGTCTTGAAGTCGCCTCGCGACTGTACCATGGTTGGGGTGGTCGATGAGATGCGTAGGACTATCGACATCACGGTAGGCAACGCGGCGCGCTCGGCGCATTGCACCGCCACGCGACGCTACGCGTCGCAACACATCGCTACGCAACGCTTGAGCCGCTGGGGAAGCCCGGCGGCTCGCGCGCGTTTAGCGCGGAGATGGTCGCTCTCGCTGGCCCCCCTGGGACAGTTCCAGTCTTCGAACGTCGAGAGCGTTGCAGTGGTCTGCGGTCCGCGCGGTTGCGTCCGCACAAGGCCCGTGTATCGGCGCGGGACCTACGTCGTCCGCCGCCCCTATGTACGTCGCGGCTACGGATATCATCGGGGCTATCGTCGGTACTAATCTTGAAAGAGGGCTTCGGCCCTCTTTTTCTTGTTCCGCCTATCCATCGAGATCCACAAGGTACACGACGTTAGTGTCACCTGATGGCTCGGTCGATTGCGTTGCTTGCCGATAAAGAACTGCTTCTTCGGCGGTAGCCAACCTGACCTTCATCGTGGCACTGGCATCGCACAACGGGGTGCCATGAGACGTAATTGTACTCAACTTTGTGCGTAACCGGACATGTTCGCAAAGACGTTCCGCATCCTTGTGCCTCTTAGCCTGCAACGCAAGCGTTGGCCTGCCGTTGACCTCAATTGTGAATATCGAGAATGTGAAGCGGTGGTCCATTTGATCTCCGCCTTCCTTTTATGGACCTACAGATCAATCAGTCAGCAGATCATAGTTTCGGCGCAAAACGGTTTGGACGTGAACCGCCGCGCGCGCGGCGGTATTGGCATCTGCCGCGCCCGCTGCGAGCACGCAGAGCGACCAGTTATTTTCAGGGTGCTTTGCAACACGATTGATCGCTATTTCCTGCACGTTATGACAGCCCGGCTGCTTTCTCACTTCTAACAAAGCTCGACGCTGCAATTCCGGCATTGAAACGCGGACCTTGGGCATAGGGTTGGCTCGACTGGTTGGAGGCCGCTCCTCCCATACCTAACAGAACAAGAGCAATTCGGGTTCCACTTGCGAGAGGCGCGACCTTCGATCTAGCGGCATTCGCACGGCAAAGTCCTCAGGGAATCGGGGGGGCGCGGCGAGTCATTAGTAGCAAGATCTTGCCGCCGAGCCCGCCGGCAGCGGCGACCAAGGCACTTTAGGCGGCTGCTCTAATAGGCGCGGAGGCTGTGAGACTTATCTTGCCTGTACTTGTGAAGCGGAAATGCGTCCGCACGGGCAGGCCGTCGTACCCTCGATAATCGAGCGTCACGCCATCTGGCTTCGGCATCAATGCGTCGATCTCGAAGGTACCTAGGCGCGATCGCGCTAACCGCGAGCGCCAGTATCGTTCCATCTCGGATCGGCCTCGAAAGCTTCCGCCTTCGCAGCATTCAACGGTGGCCGTGGCATCATAGAGGTTTAGCAAATCATCTAGCCTACGTTGCTTACAGGCGTCGATCCAATCGACCACAACTCCAATCGCATCGAAGCCGTTCCGGGCGTCCGACATGTGTCCACCTCCCTATAAGCGCCTCCCGAGCGCCTATTAGGATTTTGCAGATGAACACGTGGTGAACTCGTTGTTCAGCCCACGTTTCGTCACCAATCGCAAAAGCCGGGCGACGTTTCCGGATCATCCCCCTGACCGACCGTCCACTGGGGTTGCATGCGGCATAGCGATCCCCGCCATGAGCACGATGTTGGGAGTGTGCAGTTCCGCCGGAACGATTTGCCCGTCCTTCCGCTTGGTGTGTCGTGGTGGGAAATTGCGTGGAGATAGTGCAGTGTCGGGCAAACAACCCAAGTTCCAATCTGACGTCATGGGTGGCCTATATCTAGGCATCGCCATCACTGGTGTAGAAGCTCTGGTCGCGATGGGGTTAGTTATCGCGTTCATGTAAAAGGCCGCCTCAGTTGGCGGCCTCTTTCATTTGTCGATGTGATCCCATGTTTCTAGCACCTTTGAGACATGCCCGCCTATCCTGAGAATGTCCGTTCACCGGGGGTAGACCGGAAGTCGCCGTGATCCGGTCAAACCGACGCGAGTGACCCGGAACGGACATAGTGGGTATCGCTCATTCGATCACTTCGTCGGCGCGCACGAGCAATAAGGGGGGCACCGTGAGGCCAAGTGCCTTAGCCGATTTCAGATTAATCACCATTTCGAGCTTGGTGGCAAACTCGACCGGCGGATCACCCGGTTTGGCGCCCTTGAGGATGTTGTCAACGTAGGCCGCCGCACGATGAAAGTTGTCGGCCAAGTTGACCCCGTAGCTGATTAGGCCGCCCGCATCGACATGGTCGCGAAAGCCGTAGATGGCTGGCAGCCGCGCCGCCGCCGCAAGTGCGGCGACCCTATTTCGTTCGTTGAACAGCATACCATCGACAAGCACGATGACAGCTTGAACGCCGTCATTTGCCAATGCCTGAAACGCCGCGTCGAGATCATCGGGCGTCCGAACCGCGGCGGGAATCAACTTGATCCCTAACCTCTGACTCGCACTCTCTGCTTCTTGGCGATCGATTATGATCCCACTGGCAACATTCACCAGCAATCCGATTCTGGCCACATTTGGGATCAATTCGAGCGCAAGCTCGAGTTGCTTATCCGCGAGACCCTCAATGCGGAATAGGAGACCAGTGACGTTGCCCCCCGGTCGTGACACGCTCGCAATCAAACCAAGGCGGATCGGGTCGGCAAGCAATGGGCAAACAATCGGGATGGTTTGCGTCAACCTCCTTGCCGCGACGGCGGCCGGAGTGACCGCGACCATGATCACGTCTGGCATAAGTCGGACCAACTCGTCTGCCAGCTCAGGAAATCGATCCATCCGGCCTTCGGCGAAACGCCATGCAATATCGACATTCTGGCCTTCGACGTAGCCGACTTCTCGCAAGCCCCGAACAAAAGCGTTGAGCACCGGATTGCCTTTTCGCGTGACCGCAACCAGAACAGCGATAAGTGGCCGCTTGGTCGAAACCTGAGCGCGGGCGGCGAGCGGCCATGTCCCGGCCGTGCCGCCAACGAGCGCGATGAAATCCCGTCGCCTCATGGCAACTCTCCTCCCACGCCGAGACTGAGGCCCATTAATTTCAATTGGAATGATAGCACGCCGAGGGCCCGTCGTGACGGCCAAATTGTCGACGCGCCAACGGCGCACCGCCCGGCGCAATGTCGCTTGTTGGCACGAAGCGGAAGAGCCGAGCCGATCTGGCGATGTCCGTTGACGGAGGTAGACCGGAAGTGGCTGGCCGACCGTCAAACCGACGCGATTGGACCCAACTCGGACATCAGCCCTCAGGCACCCCGGCCAATCGCATGCCCTCAATCACGCGGTCGCGCCAGGCAAGGAAAGTCGGAATGTCGCTCCGTGCGTTGGTGGCATCACGAAAGCGGCGAATGGTGAAATTCGGATCGAGCGCAAGTCCCGCTTGCACTGTGGCGCGCGCTTCGTCCAGCTCCCCGAGCCGCGCCAGCGCAGCCGCGAGAACGAAATGCGCGGTGGAATGGTTTCGGTTTGCGTCGAGAGCCCGGGGCAGCCAGACGATTGCTTCGGCATCGGCACCGAGCTGCGCCTTGGCGAAGCCGACGATTGCCATCCATCGATGGGCAAAAATGTCGCGAGGAGAAAGGCGGAGTGCCTCATTGATGTGGGGTTCAGTTTCTTCGCCGCGACCTAGAAAGAACTTTGCGCCCCCGATGACAGCATGAGCGGGAGCCAAATTGCGATCCAGAGCCGTTGCGTGCTCGCATTGAGCAATGGCTTGGGCCGCGCGCTTCGTGACCACTTGCACGATGCCCATCAACATGTGAGCCACAGCATGGTTCGGCGCGAGCGATAACGCTTTGGTTAAAGTCGCCTCGGCCGAGGCGAGCCGCGCTGACCAGTCGTCGGTCATAAGGGCAGATCCAGTCATCGCATCGACCCGCGCCAAACCAACCATGGCCTCGACATTTTCGGGATCAAGCGCCACCGCCTTCTCGAAAAAACCGCGCGCCCGCGCCATGTAATCGGGGATCAGCCCCTTGTTGAGCCAGCCTCGGCCCTGGAACACCAAATCCAAGGCGTCTGGATGTAACGAACTCTCCGCGCGTCTTGCTTCGGCAACAATGAGTTCCGCGTCGAGCGTGTTGGCCAGCCTCGATACGATTTCGTCCTGCATGTCGAAGAGGTCAGCGACAGGCTTGTCGAAACGCTCGGCCCAGAGTTGGTTGCCGGTTTCGGCGTCGATCAACTGGACGTTCACGCGGAGGCGGTTGCCGCCACGCTGCATCGAACCCTCCAGTACATAGCGGACGTTCAGCTCACGTCCCAGCTTCTTGACATCGATTGCTTTGCCCTTGAACGTGAACGCTGTGTTACACGCAATCACAAGCGCGCCACTGATGCGCGATAAGTCTGTGGTCAGGCTCTCTGTGACGCCATCCACAAAGTATTCCTGCTCGGGATCGCCCCGATGTTCGCGAACGGCAACACCACTAGGGACAGGTGCGGCGCCGAAGGTCGGCTGAGTGTCGTGCTGCCGCCCTCTGTCGGCAGGCCGAGCTCATGCTGGACTAAGGCATAGGCCCGCACCGGGTCGTCGATGTTCTTGAGGTTCTGCTCACCCAGATCGGCGAACTCAACGCCGACCTTGCCTCGGACTTGATCGTAGGCAGCAGACGAGATGCAGATGCCGCCCGGCTCTGCGATGCTTTCAAGCCGAGCAGCAATGTTAACTCCGTCGCCGAAGATGTCGTGGTGTTCAACGATTACGTCACCGATATTGACGCCCACGCGGAATACAATGCGTCTCTCTTCCACGTCACCGGTTGTAAGCTCGTTAACACGCGCTTGGAACTGCACCGCAGCTCGGATGGCTTCGACCGCGCTCGGAAACTCCGCCAAAAACCCGTCGCCGGTGTTCTTCACGACACGGCCGCCGTGTTCGGCAATTGCCGGGGCGACGGCGTCGGTTAGGAGCGCGGCCAGTTTGGCATGGGTCGCCTCTTCGTCATTGTGCATCAACCGCGAGTAGCCAGCTACGTCGGCGGCCAATATCGCCGACAACCTCCGCTCGACCCGGACTGGCCGCTCCTGCACCATGGCCCACGATCCAACCTAGATGCGATTGTACGACAGATCAGATGGGATGCCCACTAAGGCTGATGTCGCATATTGGCACCTTTGAGACATGCTCGGCTATGCTGAGAATGTCTGTTCCCTGGGGTAGATCGGAAGTCGCCGTGGTCCGGTCAAATCGACGCGAATGACCCACTTCGGACATCCGACCGCTTGGACCAGTGCCGAAAAGCCGCTTACGCTCGGGCTGGGAGCATCGTGGGATTGGCAATGCAGCGACGCGGGTTCATCACGCTTGTGGCCGGTGCGGCGGCGGCGCGGCCAGCGCGGTTGCACGAGCGCAGCAGCCAGTCAATATCATCGGCTTCCTGGGCGCAGGCGCGGCCACCGCGTGGGCTCCGTTGGTTGCGAGTTTCGAGCAGCGCCTGTGCGAACTCGGCTGGATCGATGGGCATACCGTCTCCATCGTCTACAGGTGGGCGGAGGGTAAGAGCGGCCGCTTCGGCGCGAGATCGCGACAGAGTTTGTTAGGCTAAAGGTCGATGTCATCCTTACCGTGGATAGCGCAGTTGCGACGGCACAGTGGCGCTTTTTTGAGCGGCAAATACTTTGAACCTCCGTGGGAACAATACGTTAGAGTCTCGATGATCCCGATCGCGACACATAGAGATTACTTTGTTGCTGTCACTCAGGAGGGTGGTGGCCCGGATTGCTTTTGCTGGGAACTTCGTCACAGGAAAACACCGATGGGGGTGAAAGTGAGGGTGCACGGCTTCCGCTCTTCCGAGGCTGCGGAAGTGGCTGGAAAACCGCGTTGGCTGAATTTCTCGAAGGCCTATCGATAGAGGAATCGTTGGGCGCCTGAACAGGAAAGGCGGCCAGCAAATCTCTGCGAGCGGGAGCAAGCTGGCGGAAATTCAAAAAGTGTATGCTTGCACTTGGTAGATCTTTGTCACGAAACATCTGATCATCTGACGGTACATTATATGCCCATCAAAGTCAGTTCCCTTAATGATCTCGTAGCGAACGTCACGGACGTGGAGGTCTCCGCAGAGTGGTACCAACGCGTCTTGGGCATGGAAAGAAAAGACCTCGATCCGGGACACGGAAAGCAAAAACGAATCTCACTGCTGTTCGGCAATCAAAAGGTCAACTTGCGTCCAGTCTCAGCAGACAAGGAAGAATGGGTCACAGCCGACCACGAAGAAGCAGGCAGTGAGGACCTCTGTTTTTTGACAGACACAACGCCGCAGGAGGTGATTGACCATCTCAAGAGCTGTGGCGTTACCATTGAAGAAGGACCGGTGAACAAGCAAGGTGCAATCGGCTCCTTGAAGTCGGTCTATTGTCGCGACCCGGATGGTAGCCTTATCGAGATTTCAGCTTACGAGGACTAACTCAACGGCGTACGCATCTTCGTAGTCGCGTCGTATATTTCAATCTGAAGCATGGGGTAGGGTAACGCTATTATTGCGTCGAGGATCTTATAAAATCGGGCAAACGATTCGATGTTAGGGCAGCGCAGAATAGTAATGGCAAAGTCATCAAAACTCGTTGCGGCAAAGCGCGGGCGCGTCTTGTTGGTGAGGAGAAGGCGCGACCGGTTATGGATGTTCCCTGGGGGTCGTAGGCGTGGGCGGGAAACGGAAAAAGATTGCCTGCGCAGGGAAATCCGGGAGGAGCTTCCAAAGCTCAAACTGGGGCGGTTGAAGCTCTGGAAAGAAGTCAAGGCCAAGAACCCCAGATCAGGACGGAAGATGAGCGATGCTATATTCATTGCTAATAGAGCCTCCGGTCGTCTCGCCATCGGTGACAAGCAGGAAATAGACAAGGCGACGTGGCATAAACCGCGCCCGCGCGGCATCCAGTTAACACCGACCTCTCGTTACATCCGCGACAAGCTGTTCCCCAAGCGAGGCTAACTACTTCCGCGTTTGGCACAAAGGGGACTTCGCGGTCTGGATCGGCTTAGTCCGCTTCTCAACGCGAAGCGGACTGCTTGGGTAGCTTCCAGTGTTCGCGGAAACACACCGCGACCGATCTCAGCCCGAAGGAGGCAACAACATCATCCAGGAGGAAGCGATGTCTAAACCCGGGGTGGACTTGCATCGTACATCGGCCATCAAGAAATATCCCTACTTCGAGACGTCTTTGGGATTGAAATCGGTACCGTCAGCTTTACCGCCGAATACTGGTTTGACCGACTTGGATCGGCACCGCCGTCTTCGGGCGCTCCAGCGATGGGTTGCGCTTGCGGCAGAGTCTGAGCAGTTGATCGCCAAGCGCGGCAAGGCACGCACGGGCAACCTCTGGCACCCGTTGTCGTTCGGGTCGGCAACAACATGCAGCAGTTCCGTAACTCCTTTGCGCCCTACCGGTGCGACGATGCCGAACTCGGCAAGGTAAGCCCGGATCGAATTAATCACCGCGGTCTGCTGGTGAACAGGTGGCGTGTGCGGTGAAGCATCAGGCAGCTCTGTTGCTCAGGCGTCTTGGTTGGCACGAACCGCATGTTGGCTCTGGTAACCGCCTCGCAAATCGCCTCTGCGTCAGTCGCGTCATTCTTCGGCCGCTTGACGTAGGGCTTCGCGTAAGCTGGCGGCATCAGCCGAACGATATGGCCGATCGCCTGAAGTTCGCGGGACCAATAGTGAGACGAGGCACAGGCCCCAATGCCAACCAGGCATGGCGGCACCTTCTGGAAGAATGCAAGGACATGGCGGCGCTTCAACTGCCGGCGGACCAACACCTGGCCGGCGGTATCAACTCCGTGCACCTGGAAGACTGACTTGGCGATGTCCAAACCGATTGTCGTGACCGTCAGCATGGCTCGCTCCTCTGAATACTGGGAGCTTTAACAGCGCCCACATCCGTGGCACTCATGTGCCGGTGGAGGAGCCGTCCACAGCATCAAAAGAGGACATTGCCAGCTATTCGATCATCTGGTTAGCGGGTGTGAAGCCGACGTTTGTGCGCCGTGTGCTAACCTGATACCGCCAGCGTAACTTGCATCTAGAAAGTACCGCAACTAAAGTGGTTAAGTACGCGGCATGGCAAAATGCCGGGGCTTGCTTGATTAGGGAGGGTTGCCCATGGGCCAAAGGAACCAGAAGCCGGAGCGAGGAATTTGGAAAAACAAGGCTAACATCAACGACCAAGACGTGAAGGTGCTAGATTTTTCATACACAAGTGATGTCCTTGCACAATTGGTCGTCGACGCGTGGGCCAGTAATCCGTTGAAACAGAAGCTACTCAATCACAACAATCAAGCTGCCGTCCAAACAGAGCTGGCGAACCGGGGGGTCTTTCTGAACCACCCCGTTGTGCTTACGGAAGCTGAGTACAATACCGGCTGGCAGCAGGAGGACGACGATGAAGTCGTTTTTGTGTTGCCGGATGAAGCGCGCACGATAGCGGCGCCGGCAGGGCAAACACTTCTCGAAACGGCCAAATTGCTGATGGCCGTTACGCCGAACGGAATCTAGCGGTCTTGCACTCCGTCTCGGGTGAGGCGGGGTGTCTCTAGCTTGACGCGAGTTTGGTCGCATCCTGCGAGAAACCACGCGGACGTTCACGCGGAAGTGGAGGTTCAAATGGCACGGCTGGTCACGGAGTGGGTCAACGTCACGGGCGATATTTCTATCGTCGCTCGCGAGTCGGGAGAGGTTTGGTTTCATACCCCGAGAGGCACGAGAGAAACCGTAGATCCATTCGCGACACCGATGACAGGTGTGGGCTCGGCGGGCAGCACGGTCGGGCTGCTTGACGGCGCGATAAATCTTGGATTTGCGGGAATCGAAAAGCGCCTCGCGCGCCCTGACCCGACGATCGCCGGCTATATCGTCGCCCTGGCCGGCGCCTATCACACGTCTGTCGACACGCCTCGAAATCTCCGGCGCGCCGCCGGGCGCTTCAACGAGCTGGGGAGGCCCGAGGTCGCGGCCTACCTTGAGGAGCGTGCGCGCGAGGAGACCGGTCACGACCGGCTCGCGCTCAAGGATCTGCGTGCGCTGGGTGTGCCCGGCGAGCGACTCGTCGCTAGCTTTATCCCGGAGGGCATCAAGCCGCTCTGCAAGCGCTTCGATGATCTCTGCGTCCAGGACTATCCAATCGGCTGCATCGGCTATTCGTACTGCCTGGAGCGCATCGCCGCGCTCAAGCAGGAGACCGATATCGAGAAGGTGCAGGCGATCTGTCCGCATGACGTCGATGCGACCCGCTTCCTCAGAAGTCACAGCTCCCTCGGAAGTGAGGCCACTCACGTCGAAGAAACGATCAAGTTCGTTGCCTCCCTTCCCGCGAATGACCGTATCAGGGTCGTTCAGGAGACGTATGAATCGGCATTGATCCTGGCGGAGGGATATAATCACGAGCTTCTCAAATCCGAGGCGGAGATGCTTGAGGAGCTTGAGCAGGCGCTCGGAGAGGCGCTCCCGTATCGTCACACTTCTTATCCTATGCACGGTGAAAAACGGTGCGCTCGGCCCGTGGCATGAGCGAATAGCGCAATAGTCATCGCAGTTTGGACAAGGCGTGAGGCACGAGAAACGACGCGCCGGCTCTCCATAGCGTTGTAGCACGGTTGCGATTTAACACGACTCGGCCCGCGTGACTGCTCGCGCTCGGCCGACATGGTAGCATGGTAGGGCACCCAGCGCTGGCGTCGTCGCGCCAAGCTGCAGTTGTGCTTCGCCGCCGGGTAAAGCCAGCGGTCAAAAGAACGCTCACATGATAACGCTCATATGATATCGTGCGCGGGAGGAGGTTTCCTGGTTTTAAGCAACAAAGGCACCACATGGTGGGTCTGAAGCCCAACTCCTTCTTAATGAACTACGGCAGTAGGCAAGGGCCTCTGCAATGACGAGGACAACAACCACCGACTTAGCCGAGTGGCTGGGTAGACACGGTCTAGGTCAGTACGCCAAAACCTTCGCAGAAAACAACATCGACTACTCCGTCCTTCCGGATTTGACGGAAAATGATCTCGAAAAACTCGGAGTATCTTCTCTAGGTCACCGTAAGAAGCTGCTTAGGGCCATTGAAGCATTGACGGCCGCGCGCCAGCGCACCGGCACAACAAAAGCGGTCTCAAGCGCCACTGTGGTGCCACCGTCTCTTGTGCAACATCGCGAAGCTGAATTCCGTCAGATCACAGTGATGTTCTGTGACCTGGTGGGATCTACGCAGCTATCGGAGAAGTTAGATCCTGAGGATCTCCAAAAACTCATTGACGCGTATCGGGTAGGGTGCAGCGCGGCGATTGGGCGCTATGGAGGCGAGGTCGCCCGCTATTTCGGCGATGGCGTGATGGCATTTTTCGGCTGGCCCCGTGCACACGAGGATGACGCCGTTCGTGCTGTTCACGCCGGCCTGGAGATTGTCTCCGGAGTTACGAAGATTGCAGGGCCAGTTACCCTGAATTGTCGAGTGGGTGTTTGCTCGGGTCCGGTTGTTGTCGGTGAAATTGGAGATAGTGGTACGTGGTCGATGGACGCGGTGGGAGAGACGCCGAATATCGCCGCACGTCTACAGACCCTTGCCACTGCCAACACGGTCCTCATCTCGGAATCGACGAGGCGTCTCGTATGGGCAGCTTTTGATTTTCAGGACCTCGGGCTCCAGGAACTCAAAGGTGTAACTGAACCTCTTCACGTGTATCGCGTGCTCGCGGCAAAAAATACCGCTAGCCGCTTCGAGGCTGCGCATACGGGCTCTCTTACCCCGCTCATTGGACGCTCAAGTGAAGTAAGCTTGCTGCTTGATAGGTGGCAGAAAGTCAAAGAGGGTGACGGCCAAGTCATATTGCTCTCGGGTATTCCCGGAGTCGGAAAATCAAGGCTCCTCCACGAATTGAAATCGCATATTCAGCAGGAACCACACGTCTTGCTGCACCATCAGTGCTCGCCCTATCACAGTCAGAGCGCATTCTTTCCGGTGATCGGGCAGATCGAACAAGCGGCCCAACTAACAGCTCGCGAGGCCGAGGCAGATAAGATTGCCAAGCTTACAACTTACCTTCCGCGCTCAACTGATAATTCCAAAGAGCCGGTCCTGCTCATTGCCAAACTGTTATCAATCCCTTTGGAAAATAACCTCGAATTATCTGGTCTTACGCCGCAGCAAATAAAAAACAGGACGATAAGCACGCTTGTCGACATGATCTTGGCGTTTTCTGTCCAACGCCCCACGCTCTGCATCTTCGAGGATGCGCACTGGCTAGATCCATCGACGCTTGAGCTGCTTGAATCGATTATCGGCCGGATCGACCACGCCCGCGTGCTACTTATTGTGTCGTGCCGGCCCGAGTTCCGCCCCACATGGATGACCCATGCGAACACCACCATGCACTCGCTCACTCGATTATCGCTCACCGAAGTGAAGGCGATGATCGGAGATATCTTGAGGGGAGGGAGCATGCCCCAAGCGGTGCTCGACCGGATTATCGAAAAGGCCGATGGCGTCCCGCTATTCATAGAGGAACTGACAAGCAGTATGTTGAGTGCGCCTTTACGAACCCGAGGCACTTTCGAGCCCGCAGCACAGCCAGCATTACTCAGGGTTCCGGACACGCTGAGTGATGCATTGATGGAGCGGCTCGACCGCGTTGCGCCGAGTCGCAGACTTGCACAGATTGCGGCTGTGATTGGGCGCGAGTTCTCCTATGATCTCTTGTCGGCTGCATCGCGAATTGACGATGACGATATGCTGTCGGCCCTCTCGTTGCTCGAACAGGCTGACATCGTCTATCGAGTCGGAATTTCGCCTTTCCTTCGTTTCGCCTTCAAGCATGCGTTGTTGCGTGACGCAATCTACGACTCTTTGCTTAGGAGTAAGAGGCAGCAGATACACGCGGACATCGCGGCAATCTTAGAGCATGACTTTTCGGAGCTCGCCGAAAATCAACCCCAAGTCCTGGCTTATCACTATCAAGAAGCAGGCAATCACCAACTGGCCATTCGTTGCTGGTTCAAGTCTGGGCAGGGCGCGCTCGCGCATTCCGCCAACGTCGAAGCGATTGCTAGCTTTCGAAATGCCCTTCAGCTTCTGGACGCTTTGCCGGAAACGCCTGAACGGATCAAACAAGAGATCGACATTCAATTGGCGTTAGGAATACCGCTTATCGCCATTCAAGGGTATGCCTCCGCGGAAACCCGCGAAGCGTTTTCGCGGGCTCGTACCTTATGCCTGCAACTCGGCGACATCCCTGAGTATTTCCAAGCCCTGTTTGGGTTGTGGGGGCACTCCTGGATGGGTGGAAAGAATGATGATGCGCTCCGCTTAGCTGATGAGTTCCTGTCACGGTCACGAGCGTTGTCCCAACCCGTGCCGCTAATGGTGGCTCATAGAGTGATGGGCAGTACGTTATTGACGATTGGGGACTTCCAATCGTCAGCGAACCATTTCGCGGAGTCAATCAAGCTCTCGATTGGCAAAGGAAAACAGCCCCTATCCAATCTTTACATGGTGGAACCCCAAGCGGCTTCACTTCTGCTCCTATCTTGGGACTTGTGGTTTCTGGGCTATCCGGATCAATCCCTTTCCCGCGTTTCGGAAGCGCTTGCCTTGGGTCAAGACCTTGGGCACCCATACACCGTGGCGTTCGCTCATTACATGACTTCTGTTGTGCACCTCCTGCGCGGGGATGCCGCTCGCGCCTTCGAAAGCGCCGAAAAAAGCTATGAAATGTCACAAGAACAGCGGTTTTCGCTGTACGTAATTTTGTCCAGAATTTCGCGAGGCCGAGCAGTCGGCGAACTAGGCCGACTTGAAGAGGCCCGGGACGAAATGGCACTGGGAATCGACGAAGCGCGACGTAATGGCGTCGGCTTCATGCTTCCAATGATGGATAGCTGGCTGGCGGACCTGTACGCCAAAGCTGGCGAAAATGAACGCGCTCTATCGATTGTCGAGGGGATCCTGGCCAATACTGGTGAGGTGACAGGCAGGTCATGGGAACCGGAATTGCATCGGCAAAGAGCGCAAATTCTTGTAGCGCTCAACCCATCGAAGGTAAGCGAAGCTGAGTCTCATCTTAGGAAGTCTATTGAAGTGGCGCGTGGTCAAAGCGCCAAGTCCTTGGAACTACGCGCCGCCACAAGCCTTGCAGAACTCTGGCGGACGCAAGGAAGGCCTGATGAGGCGCGCGCGCTGCTGGAACCAATCTGCCGTTGGTTTGACAAAGGAGCCGAAACGGCTGACGTTAGGCGGGCGCGCGACGTTCAAAGCGCTCTGCACTGATTCTCATCCTTGGCAGTCGATTGGTTAATTCGAATGCGCCAGCGTGGCGTCGATCTCTGCCTTTGTCACGTGCCGCTCGTTGATCGTTGCCCAGATCCGTCCGGTCAAGCCGTCTGTTCATTCTCGCATGTGGCAGCCTTTGGCGATACGATAAATCAACATTCCATAACATTCGATTGGCGAATGCGCCCCGCTTCAAAAATGCCTGACGGTGAGAAGCGCAATCAGAACCGCGCCCGAGACGCGGTCACTGCGACCATATTGATCAGGTTGTGCGTGGCCATCGATAGCGTCGAGGACAAATAAGCGAGAGCCAGGTTCGTCTTTGCCTTCTTGCGCTTTGTTTTTTGTGATGATCGCATTGCACTCCCGAGACGGCGGGTCGGGCCGCTTGGCAGCCCGACCCTGACGCTTTCCCTGTCGAGGCTTGTCCCCGATCTGCAAGCCACCATGGCATGGGCTCGGACGAAAACGCTTAAGCGGCCTGGTAAACCAAAGCTGACCAGCGCTGATGGTTTATGAATTCGCGGCCTCTCAAGCTGAAGTTGACCGCTTCAATGCGTCAACCACGCTTTTATGGTTCAATCGCTTTGCTTCTTCGAGCGGTGTTGTGAAATCGTCAATCCGCGTCCTCGCGCTGACGTCAGCTCCATGCGCCAATAGGAGCTCGATTGCAGGGACGTCGTCTCGGCTCACAGCGTAGTGCAACGGGGTCCAGTCATTTACTCCACGCTGCGCGATGTCGGCACCGCGGGACAGCAGCAGACGCAAAAGCTCGAGCCGGTCAGGCCGGTCGGTCGAAAGTGCCGCAATCAGTGAGGGGAATCCGGCTCGATCCAGGTAGTTGGGATTTGCCCCATGGTCGAGGAGCGTTTCGATGAACGCAAGCGGGCTCCAATAAATCGCGTACTCAAGCGGAAAGTCACCCAGCCCTAAATCCCAGGGATGCAGGCTATTCGGGAAGTCAGAGGGATCCCCCAGAGCCACAAGCAGAGCGTCGATGTCACCCTTCCGGTAGGCATCGTCGATCGCCTTGAAATCCCTATACTTCCTACACCGCTCCTCTTCTTTGGCATTGATACTTGCCGCCATTCTAGCCTTCGATACGGCGGACGGATTTCCAGGACGTGGCATGGGCGCGCCGCTCCAGTGAACGAGCCGAAGATACTAAATTCTCAGCGCGGCTGATAGCGGTCCAAGCCTTCGCCCCGCAGCAGGATCCCTTATGGGCGGGCCTTGCGCGAAAGTACAAGCGGCTGCCGATCCGACCTTCGTACATGGCGCGGCCTGTGTCGCATAGGATTTGCGCAAGCAAGTGCGGATCGTTGTGAGAGAGCCGATCTCAACTTCTGAATAGACCAGACGCGATTTTTTGCCTTCACTCTTCCATAGCGCACCTTTCGCGACGTTGGTCCCCGGTTCGAGTTCGACCATCAAAAGGCCGCTGGCAATCTGACCAGCGGCCGACCGGGCTCAAAATAACTGCGGGCTTAAACTCTGCTCAGCCCCGGTGCAATCTAGCTTATGTCTTGCTTACGCGAGTCGCATAGAACTGGATGTTGTTCCGTTGAAGGAACGGGACGAAGCGCTGCAAGCCCGCCACAGAATTTGCTGCGATCCGGGCTATTATTATTATCGAGCTTGTGCGACTTGCATCCGCTGTGCCTAGAACAGCGGACGCGGCGGTAAAGAACCATGCACCCAATGAAATGCGCGATAAGGTGTCAACGATGGCCCGTGGTGACGTCTTAAGTGACAACTCTGGACCGGGCAGTGTTGCTCATTTGGCGCGCGGTGTCGAAAATCGTCTGATCGCAGAAGGTGTGCCGGTAGTGGACAGACGACCGGTGAATCGCGAACTAGCCTCATGCCCGCTGTATTTGAGCGCCTTGCGTGTCGGGGGCGGTTGTGAGTTTTCAGATTACGGTTCTCAAGGTGCTGGCCGGATATCCAGAAGGACGCGCTTCACTGGAAGAGCTGAGGTGCGCGGTGGCCATTCTCATTTCCAGTGGCCCAGACTGGACTGACCGGACAAAACGTTTGGCGGCGCGTGCGCCTGGTCTCGATATCTTTACCCAAGCATTTGTCTTGCGCGACAAGTCCGGCTGGCAGATCACCGAAGCTGGCCGAGCTTTGCTTGCCTCGATCGAGGCTCCGCTACAGAAGATAAATCCGGAGCCGAGCGGTGCCGTTGTTTTACTTGTCCGACCTCCAGCTGCACTACCTCCGCTCCAGCCCGCGGGTACGAAGCATCGCCGGATGCGTCACCGCCGGAGAGACGGCCGGCGCCAGCGCCTAGGTCAGTGACATTGGCCGGGCGGCCTTATTCTGAACCAATTTGATCACAAGGCTCGGAGGCTCTCTGCACAGGGGGCTTCCCACGTGATTAGAGCGGTCGCGCTTGGAGTGGTTTGCCTAGCTGCACTAGGTGCTATTGCTGCAGCTGCGAAGAAATCAGCGCCGCCACCCGCGCCTGAAGTTGTCATGCCCGTAGTGGCTGGGAACAAGGCTGATCGCCTGCCGCTTGTAATCAATCTGGACACGCCGACTGCCTCTGAGACGGTCGATGTTGTTTATGTTCAGTCTAGCGAACAAGGCCAAGCCGATTTGCCACCACCAGCTCCAAAGCAAGCTGCCATTCCCCCGCGTCACCGCATTACTCCTCGTCATTGGCACGATCCGCTTGATCTTAACGCCAAGGTCGCAAGCAATAGAGCCAAGATTACAAAGCAATCAAAGAAGGGCGCCGCTGATAAGCCTCCGAAGCAGGTTAGTGAGGTCAAGCGGTGTCGTTCTGACGGGTTGGATCCACTCCTAAGAAAGCTGAACTTATCACCCCCGTGTGATTCCTGACGTCACTTCAGCGATCCGGCTCCATTGCGATTAGTGATCGCCTCTGCCCAATTCATTCCTGCCGAAGCGTTGCGGCTGATTCCCCGCTAATAGTTGGTTTAGTTCCAGCATGATCATGGTGGACCACAAGGAGTCCCGATCACGCGATTGCACCAGGCGAATACCTTGGAAAGGATCGAATCGGCCGGAGATGAAGGTAGTAGCGAAGTCCCAACGCTGCCGGATGACCTTTGGGTGGAGATTAGCGACGGCAGCCCACCCTTCGACAGAAGCATAGCAACCCTCCGATAGATTCACGCGTAAGCCCGGAAGGTTCAGCGCGTCACCCAGCAGAACGAAGACGTACCGCAGAACACACGGATCGAGCTCCGCATCGGCATCCATGTCGGCGACATTATCATCGACGACAACGACATTTTTGGCGACGGTGTCAACATTGCCGCTCGGCTGGAAGGTATTGCCGAGCCGGGCGGCGTTTGCATTTCCGATGACGCCTATCGGCAGGTTCGCGGCAAGGTCGAGGTCACATGCGATGACCTTGGACCGCAGATCCTAAAAAATATTACCGAGCCCATGCGAGCGTGGCGGGTTCAGCTTGGTGGTCAGCGCGCTGCAAAGGCGCAACCGGGCTCGTTGCCGGGCCAAGCTCCGGCGCTAGCGCTTCCGGATAAACCCTCCATCGCTGTACTGCCGTTTACCAACATGAGCGGCGATCCCGAGCAGGATTACTTCGCGGACGGCATGGTGGAAGAAATCATCACAGAACTGTCCCGCTTCAAGGGCCTGTTTGTCATCGCAAGGAATTCATCGTTCACTTACAAAGGTAAACCAGTTGACATCAAGCAAGTTGGGCGTGAACTCGGTGTTCTCTACGTACTCGAAGGGAGCGTTCGTAAGTCTGGGCAACGGGTTCGGATCACAGGGCAATTGATCGAAGCTGCGACCGGTGCCCACCTGTGGGCTGACAAGTTTGAAGGCGAGCTGCAAGACGCCTTTGACCTCCAAGACAAGGTTACAATGAGTGTCGTGGGGGCAATTGCCCCGCGACTAGTCTATGCAGAAGTAGAACGCGTAAAGCGTACGCCGCCGGATAAGTGGGATGCCTACGACCTCTATCTGAGGGGGATCTCGCTATACGGCGAGCGAAATGAAGAAGCGAACGCCCAAGCCTTAATACTATTCCGTAAGGCGATCGATCTGAAACCGGAGTTCGCGACGGCCTATACACGCGCTGCTGCTTGCTTAGCTATGAAGCCAACCTACGGGGGGTTAGCCCTCACCGAGGAGGAGCGAACCGAAGCCATACGGTTCAATGATCGTGCGCTCGCTCTGGAGCCTACGGACGCTTTCGTTTTGGCTTGGGCCTCTCTCATTTTTGCATTTACGATCGGCGACATGGAGCGTGGTTCTGATTACGTGGACCAAGCTCTCGCAATCAACCCCAACCTCTCGAACGCGTGGACTGCTCGCGCGTGGATTACCCTTTGCACTGGAGAAGCGGGAGAACTTGAACAAGGCTTGGAGGCATTTAATCGTGCGATCAGACTGAACCCCTTCGACGATCGGACTGTCTTCATTGCGTTGCGGGGCAAATGCTTCACGTTGTGGGCGCTGTTCCGTTATCCGGATGCCCTCGAACAAACCAAAAAGCTAATCGCTCGTGCCCCCAATGATCTGTACGCTTGGTTCATCCGATGGGCGATAGAGGCAGACCCGACTATCAAGCTGCGACATCCACAATTGCGGATTTCGGACCTGAGGAAATTGTTTGTTGAGCCGATACGAAACTTGCCGCGTCGAGCTCTGTTGGAGGAGGTGATCGAAAGGCTTGGCTTGCCTGAGTAAGGGATGTTTGGTTTTCTAGTCTTTGAGTTAAGGTCCGTTGTTGGCACAAAACCGACGTGCTGCCTTGGTCACCCCTATGTCGGTTGCTGGGGTAACAACAGAAGTCGCGTTTCGAGGGTGTAAGGCAGCGTTTGACCCAAAGCAGAAGTCGACCTCCGGGCGATCGGTAATTCCGGCCGTCCACCCTGTGCCAAATAACAGGCGTTTCATTCGGCGGATCAGATGCCTCGTGGGTCGATGTCCGGGTGCAAGGCCACGTACTCGATATCGCCATAGGCAATGCCGATATCTTGCAGGTCGCTGCCATTCAGGCCGTACAACGCGGCCCGCACCTTCTCGCGTTTGCGTCGCTCCTGAAGCGCATTCCAGCATCGACTGATGAAGCCGGGGACTTGCCGGGTCGAGGCGGCGGGCTGTCCCGATACTGTTATCGTGCTCATGGCGGTATCTCCTGGATGTTGTGTCCCCAGAGGATGCCAAGGCATCGGCGAGCGCGCTTTACTTGCTACTTACATTTTCGTCACCGGCAGCTTATTCTTTGCCTTGCCGGCGTGCTGGACCCCGGTGTTCGGAAGTTGCTCGGGGGAATGGCAGCTTGCGCTACCTCTTCGAAAGCTGCTCTTTCGATACCGACCGCCGCGAGCTGCGTCGGGGCGCTGAACTGGTTACTATCCCGCCTCAGGTCTTCGACTTGCTGGACTACTTGATCCGCAACCGGGAGCATGTCGTCAGCAAGGACGACCTGATCGAGGCCATCTGGAAGGGGCGTATCGTGTCTGAAACGGCACTCACGACCCGCCTGAATGCCGCCCGCACTGCGATTGGCGATTCCGGTGAAGAACAGCGCCTGATAAAAACACTACCACGTAAGGGCTTCCGTTTCGTCGGACCGGTTCAGGAAACCCACGGCTCTGCGGGCGCCGCAGTCGCCGGCACCCCTGAAAGTCCGCCGGGACCTGCCCTTGCGCTCCCGGAGAAGCCGTCGATCGCGGTGTTGCCGTTCTACAATTTGTCAGGCGATCCCGAACAGGAATATTTCGCGGACGGTATTGCGGTAGACGTGTTGACTACATTGTCGAAGATACAGGCATTATTTGTCATAGCACGCACATCAAGTTTTGTGTTCAAGGGACAGGCGCGCGACATACGGGAGATCGGGCAAATGCTCGGCGCTCGCTTCGTGCTAGAAGGAAGCGTTCGCAAGGCCGACAATCGAGTGAGATTGTCCGCGCAGTTGATCGACAGCCTGACCGGTGGCTATGTATGGGCGGACCGTTTCGAAGGTGATGTCGATGCCATGTTCGAGCTGCAGGACCGGATAACGCAGGATATCGTCGCCGCGCTCGAGGTCCAGTTGACGCTTGGCGAAGAGGTGCGGGTGTGGCGCAAACGCTCTGGCAGCCCGCTGGTGTACGACCATTTTCTCAAGGGTTGGGACTTATACATCAACTTTGCCAAGCACACCCATGCCGAAGCGCGGAGCGCGTTCGAACGGGCGTTGGCAGTCAACCCACACTTCATTCCGGCGCTTGGCATGCTGGGGCTCACACTGACGGACCAGGTTCGCTTTGGTTGGGAGAAGGACCAGACGACAACCTACGAAGCAGCACTGGAGCGCGCGGCTCATGCCTTGGCAGTCGACCCGGATAGCGACGTAGCATACGTGACGCTGGGCTACATGCGCCTGTTTCAGCGTCGGCACGACGATGCCGTAGCGGCCGGAGAGAAGGCGATTGCTCTGTGTCCCAACAGCGCGAGCGCCTACCACATCGCAGGTATGATTCACGGCTATGCCGGTGATTTCCGAAAAGCCGCCCAGTATGAGGAGCAGTCGCAGCGGCTCAGTCCCCTTAGCCGCAACGAATCGAGGGTCGACGAGGCGCGGGCGAGGTTTCATCTCGGGGATCTTGTTGCCGCAAGAGACATTGCCTCACACGTCCTGATGGAGAGACCTGGTTGGCTGAGTGCGCAAACGACTCTGGCGGCAGCGCTCTGGAACCAGGGCAATGAGGAAGAGGCTCGCATCATGGTAAGGAAGATGACGGCGAGCCATCCCAATCTGACTGCGAACCGCTGGGCGCGGGGATTGCCTTACCGCCACCAGAAGGACCTTGACGAGTTGATCGCGCCATTACGAATGGCCGGCCTCCCTGAGTGAACGCAGAAATCCCTTGTGGCGTAGCTCAAAGCTGGCCAAGGGTGTCGGGCAATATTACCCATCGATTGGTCCAGAACGCCTATTTGGCTGGTGGAGTGACCTAATGATTACGGCAGGTTGTGAGCGGCTTGGGATCGAGGTTCCGATAATTCAAGCGCCCTTGGGTGGGCTGGTCAGCCCCGCCCTCGCTGCTGCAGTCAGCAACGCTGGCGGCTTGGGCACGCTTGCACTGTGGGGGGCGGACATACAGGCATTGCGTCAGCAGGTCCGCGAAACTCGCGCTCTCACGACTAAACCGTTCGCCGTCAATCTGAACTTAGATTTTCCGCAAGAAGAGCGCCTTGACGCCTGTTTGCAGGAGGGCGTGCCCGTTATCTCATTCTTCTGGCGCGATCCTTCCGGCCTTGTGACACGCGCAAAGGCCGGTGGTGCCACAGTGCTCCACACCGTTAGCACGGCTGCAGAAGCGGGGCATGCAGTAGAGAGCGGAGTTGACGTCATTATCGCACAAGGATGGGAAGCAGGGGGCCATGTGCGTGGAAAAGTCGCAACGATGGCACTCATTCCCGCAGTGGTCGATAAGGTCGGTCCAGTTCCCGTCTTTGCAGCGGGAGGTATTGCCGACGGTCGCGGGCTTGCTGCTGCCTTAGCGCTCGGCGCTTCGGGGGCATGGATCGGGACCCGTTTTCTTGCGAGCAGCGAGGTGCCAATTCATCCGTACTATCGCGAGCGAGTTTTGCAGGCCACAGAAGACGATACCGTTTATCTCGACGAACTATTCGACATCGGCTGGCCCAAGGCGCCTCATCGCGTACTGCGCAATAGTACTGTCGCTGCTTGGGAAGCCGCTGGACGTCCGGCAACGGGCAAGCGGCCCGGTGAGGGTGATGTGGTCGCCACGTCAAAATCACGCGGACCGATAGTGCGGTATCGACCGGCTCCGCCCGCTGCTGATGCTGAGGGCGATATAGACGCGTTGGCGCTTTATGCGGGGCAGAGCGTTGCCCTTGTTAACAAGAGACAACCCGCAGCGGAGATCGTGAGCGAGATTGTTGGTGAAGCTCAAGCCATCTTGCTTGGGTTAGCTCGGCAGCTAGGAAATTAATGCTCAGGGCGCATCTCTGTTCCTGGCGGCACTTAGCGGACATAACCAGCCGCACCGGCGATGTCCGCCTACGGGGCCGGAAGTAGGTATGTCTCAGTTTGGAAGTTGGGCAGCTAGATCGCATCGAACGCCGACCATGCTGACAGCGAGACCAC
Source organism: Bradyrhizobium sp. AUGA SZCCT0431 (assembly GCF_018131065.1). Classification (NCBI taxonomy): domain Bacteria; kingdom Pseudomonadati; phylum Pseudomonadota; class Alphaproteobacteria; order Hyphomicrobiales; family Nitrobacteraceae; genus Bradyrhizobium; species Bradyrhizobium sp. AUGA SZCCT0431. Next base: position 117,305 of record NZ_JAFCLR010000023.1, read on the forward strand.
CCGTGTCCTGCAGAGCCTGCTGCATCGACGGGCCAGTCCGATGCACTTGGAAGGCTTCCGGACTTGTGTAGACCTCGTACAGCATGATCGTGTCGGCTTCCTCCAGAGGGAGCAATATCTCGAACGTCAGAGTGCCGGGTTCGGTTGCAAGGCAACGTTCGCGGTGAGCCTTCAGATGCTTCAGGTATTCATCCCGTTTCCCCGGAATAGTCTTAATGGTCGCTACGAGTGCCATGTTGGTCACTGGTTCATCCTCCCTTGCGAAGCTTACCGCTGAGTATTCGCATACTGACGTATCATGTTTAGAGCATCTGATGTGATCATTGTAATGCTGAGGAATGCTGCTATGCCGCTCACAGCCCCCACAGGCGAAAAGCGGTTCGCCGAGTTGTCGGCAACGCCGCCAAGATCCGACATCACCACCGAGGCGGCAAAAACGCCACCATGGCCGGATATCCGCTTCTGGCACGAAACGGACCAGCCGCGCCGGTCGGTTGGCGTCCGTTGATAGGTGCAAAGCGGAAGTAGCGTTTCGGCGCCGACAGGGCAGCTTTTGACCCAACGCGGACATCGGCAGGCATCTGCCTGCCCAGTGGACATTTTTTCTCCTATTTGTGATCCAAACCCGGCGCTACCGTCGGCCGCTCCCGAACCTGAACTCCACTTCCACCTCGATTGGCCCACCAGTGTCGCCGAGGTCCCGCCGCACTTCCTCGCGCACTGCGCGGCGGGCTGGCTCAGGTAGCGAGACGAACTCTTGTCCAGCCGAGCCCGCACCTTGCTCAAATGGTTCGAAGTAGGCGTCAAAAGAAGGTAGCACGAAGCGGTGGTTTTCCGTGGCTATCTCTACGTCGCGGAAGCCTGCAGCCTCGAATAGCGATCTAAGTTTCGTCTCGTCGCCCAGTGAAAATACGCGTGCAGTGGCCTCCGCTAACGTCGGCACGTAGCGTGCGATGGCATGGTTGATGCGAAAATTGTACGATCGTTCTGGGACGGTGGCCACCGAAACAGCCGCGCGTCCGCCGGGGCGAAGCACGCGATGGAATTCGGCGAGGCCGCACCGCGGGTCGGGAAAGAACATTAGTCCGAGGCTGCATACGACCGCATCGAAACTTCCATCCAAGAATGAAAGCGCCTGCCCGTCCTCGACGGCAATCGACGCGTTTTTTGCGTGGCGAAGGCGCGTGCGCGCCCTTTCGACCATTGCAGACGAGATGTCGGCGGCAGTGATGTGCCCTGTCGGACCGACGACACTAAGGGCCGCTTCGGCAAAAAGCCCTGTGCCCGTGGCAATGTCGAGGACACGCATTCCCGGCGCGATGTGAGCAGCGCGCAGCAGAAAAGGCAGGAAATGGTTTGTGACGTGCGCAAAGCCACGGTCGTAACCTGCGGCTGCTTCATCCTTGTAAGTCAATTCCTCTGCCATCCGGGGCTCCATCAATTGACTGCCCTACATTAGAGCCAAGGCGCACACGAAGGAAGGTGATTTCCGCTATTGGCACCTTTGAGACATGCCGACCCTTAGCGGATTGTCCGCTTGTCGGGGTAGACCGGAAATGCTCAGCGCACGGTCAAAGAGGCGCGATTGACCCCAATCGGACATTCAACGGTCACCTTAAGCCCCGACGCCGTTCAGTCTGGGAGACCCGCCTGCCGCAGCGTTCTAATCCATGATTCGGTCGTGGACTCATTGCGGTTCTGGCGGCGAACAAAGTCAGGATCGATGCGGGCATGGGGCTGGGTCTGCAGCAATTGCCGGATCATATCGCGCGCCTCGTCGACTCGGCCGAGATCGACGAGCGCCACGGCTGCCGCTCGATAGCCGCCCGCCAATTGCGGCAGCGTCAGGATGGCGCGTCGTGCCCACGCGAGCGCATTTTCCGGATGCCCGGCGTCGCGGTAGCCAATGGCGAGTCCTAGTTCGCAATAACCGCGGAATGGATCGCGCGGACTCAGCCGCAGGGCGCGCGTGAACATGTTGATTGCTTCGTTCGGAAGGCCAGCTGCTGAATGTACCCAGCCGCCGTGCATGATCGCAGGAAACCCATTGGGATTGAGCATCAGCGCACGCTCCGATCCGGTCAGCGCAGTTTCGATGCTGCCGCCTAACAACGCGATGGTCATCGCCGCGAAACTCGTGGCCTCCGAATCGTCGCCTGTGGTCGCCAATGCAGCATGCGCGAGCCGAAGCGCTTCCGGGATCGCGTCAGGACCGAATGAATCGACCGAATGCATGATGCACGCGGCCCGTAGCGCCAGGGCACGGGCAAAGTGAGGATCTCGGGAGATCGCCTGCTGCGTCAAATCTAGCGCGGCACGCAAGTTTGGCCCCGAGGGTTCCCTGAAGGCCGCTGACGCGCGCATGTAGAGATCGTAGGCGTCGAGACTGGTGGTCGGCTTGCGCAGGCTCCGTTCAATTTCGGCGTGCCGCAGATTGGGCTCGATGGCGCTCACCACCTCTGTGGCAACCCGGTCGTGCATGTCGAAGATTTCCTCGAGCTCGCCGTCGAACCTATCCGCCCATAGGTGCGCTCCGGTCTCGGCGTCGATCAGCTGGGCGGTAACGCGCACACGTCTCCCAGACTTGCGGACCGAACCCTCGAGCAGATAACGAACGCCCAAATCTCGCCCGACTTGTCGCAGGTCCCGCGCTTGGCCCTTGTAGGTGAAGGCTGAACTCCGAGCGATGACGAACAGCCACCGCACGCGGCTAAGGACTGTGGTGATCTCCTCAACCATTCCGTCTGCGAAGTAATCCTGCTCCGGATCCCCTGACATGTTTTGAAATGGCAACACTACGATGGACGGTTTATCAGGCAGCGTGAGAGCCGGCAGCGCCGGAGGGCTCTCGCCGCCGATGGCAAAGATGTGAACCGGACGGCTGATGTTTTTAAGTTCGACCTCGCCGCGATCATCGAAGGAGGTGCTGAGTCGATCACGAACCTGCTCGTGGACGGCGCGAGACAGGGCAATACCGCCAGGGTCGGCGATGCCTTCGATACGCGCGGCGATGTTGACGCCATCGCCCATTAGATCCTCTCCCTGGACCACGACATCACCGATATGGATGCCGATGCGCAGCCGCAGCGGTTGACCCTCACCGGCCTTTGCCTCGACCTGCTTCTGGATTTCCATCGCACAGGTTACGGCCTGAACCGCGCTAGTGAACTCAACTAGAAAGCCATCGCCGGTTTCCTTGAACAGGCGGCCGGCATGCCGGGCGATGGCGTGATCGACAATGTCGCGCCGCAGGGTTGCCAGCCGCGCGAGGGTGCCGGTTTCATCTGCACCGATCAGGCGGGAATAGCCCACGACATCGGCAGCCACTATTGCTGCCAATCGCCTTACAACCTGCTCGCTCGTCATTTGAGCCATCCTTGAAGCTGCAGTCTGCCGCGGTAGCTAAGCAGAATTGCATCTTATGTGACGGGCGCGCCGGTGTCTTCCTCGGTCCGGCCCCAGTTTTCACGATTGGACCGGTGAGGCCTCAACAGCAGCTCTGTTCCGCTCTTGGCACCTTTGAGACATGGCGACCGACCCTGACGATGTCCGTTTCCAGGGTAAGACCGGAAGTAGGCGGCCGACGACCAAAATGACGCGATTGACCCAGCTCTGGCATCACTCCTCTGGTATTCCGGCCATTAGCATTCCCTCGCGGATGCGGTTGCTGCCAGCACGGAAGATCGGGTCAGAACTCAAGGAGAGCCCTCTCGTCCGGCGAATCGTAAAATCCGGATCCAAAGCGAATCCCGCGAGCGCAGCGGCCCGCGCTTCTTCCACTGAACCGACGAGAGCCAATGCGGCAGCGAACTGGAAGTGCGCGAATGGATAGTTTCGATTGGCTTCCAACGACCGGCGCAGCCACTCAACCGCTTCGGTGTCCGCGCCGAGGATCAACTTCACAACGCCGAGCAAGTGCATCCAACGATGGGCGTTGATGTCGCGTGGGGAAAGGTGCAGCGCTTGCTGAATGTGAGCCTCACTTTCTGCCCCACGACCAATGAAGACCTTTGCAAATCCGAGGAATGCGTGCGCGTAGGCCAGATTGCGATCAAGCTCCAGTGCTTGTTCGCATTCTCTAACGGCCAGCGTTGCGCGGTTTGTGAATAGTTGCAATCCAGCCAGTATGAGATGAGCGAAGGCGTGACGTGGGGCCACTGACAAGACCTTAATCAGCGTCGCTTCGACCTGAGCGAGGCGCGAACCCCGGTCATCAACCATGAAATTTGTGACATCTTGTAATTCGACATTTGCGATGCCAACTAACGCGGCGATGTTCTCCGGATCGAGCGCCAACGCCTGTTCGAAGAAGCGGCGAGCAAGTGCGATGTACTTAGGTGTAATCCCTTGGTTTAAGTAGTTCTGCCCTTGGAAATAGAAATCTAATGCATCGGGATGCAGCGAACGTTGCCCACGTTGCGCTTCAGCTTCGATAAGCGGGGCGTTAAGCGCGGTAGCAATTCTTGCGGTGACTTCATCCTGCATTTCGAACAGATCGGTAACCGGCTTGTCGAACTGATCTGTCCAAAGGTGTGTGCGCGTTTCTGCGTCCACAAGCTGAACGTTGACGCGAAGTCGATTTTGACCCCGCCGTACCGAGCCCTCAAGCACGTAGCGCACGTTTAGGTCTCGGCCGATCTGTTTGAGATCGACCGCCTTGCCTTTGTAAGTGAATGCTGTATGTCGGCCAATGACAAACGTGCCTCTGATGCGCGACAAATCCGTAGTCAGGCTCTCGGTCACACCATCGACGAAATAGTCTTGCTCGGGATCACCGCTTAGGTTGGAGAAAGGTAAAACTACGATAGAAAGGTGGGGCGGCGAAAACGACCTTTGCGTTGCGCCATCGTTCGGCGCCGAACTAGCCGACGCAGTTGCGGGCGTCTGCCCTTCCTGCACTGCGCCAACGAAGCGGAAGCCTTTGCGCGGCAATGTTTTGATTAAGCGCTGCTTGTCACCGCTGTCGCCAATTGCGCTGCGAGCGGCATTTAGGCGGGTCGTCAGCGCGGCATCTGAGACGATGCGTCCGTTCCAAACGGCGTTGATGAGGTCGTCTCTGCTTACCACGCGTTCCCTGTTTCGGATCAGGTATTCGAGCAGGTCAAAAACTTGCGGTGTGATCGACACCGCATCCGCCCCCCGATGCAGTTCGCGCCGTTCCGTATCAAATGTGTAAACCTCGAAGAGATAGCGCAAGCTGCCATTCCCTCTCGGGGTCCCCTCTGAAGCCCCTGGAGCACAAAGAATAAGCTGCCGGTAAGGGAAATGTAAGCCACCAGTTAAGCGCGCCAGCGCATCTTGCGGCAATTTGGCCCGGTGAACAGTCCAGACAGGACACACCGCAATGAGCACGATCCAAGCGACCACCAAGCTGGGACCGACAACCGCAAAGCGACAGGTCTACAGTCCTCTCGAAACATATTGGAATGCATTTCAGGAGTGGCGCAAACGCGAGAGGCAGCGAACCGAGTTGTGTCGCCTGACGGACAGCGAGCTTATGGACATTGGTATCACGCGCGGTGAGATCGACTACGTCGCCTCGAACTATTCCATCTCGCCCGATCCCCTCCGTTGGAAGTCTGATGTCGGCACCCTAAGATGACCGCCATTGGCACGAAACAGACCAACTGGACCGGTCTGTTGATGTCCGTTGACCGGGGTGGACCGGAAATGGCTGGCCGACCGTCAACCGACGCGATTGACCCGGAACGGACATTGACCCTGGCCCTACTGTCCCGGACGCACCAGCGGTCTAGCGGCAATCATCTTTTTTCGTTGCTTGTCAGAGAGGCGAGATTGCCTGGAATTGTCTTCTCGGGCGAGGTGAGCGGCTATCTGCACGCCTATGCCACTGCCGACGCACGATTGCTTTGGGAAGTCGACACGGCGCGCGACTACGCTACCGTGGATGGCGTTTCGGCACGCGGTGCCGTCATGCAGGGGCAGGTCCAACCATCGCGCGCGCTGCGCGAACGGGCTCGTCTTGTTCGGGAGGCAGGGTGAACTGGAACACTGTCCCCCGCGGTTCATTCGCGGTGACCCACAGCCGCCCTCCGTGCGTTTCGATGATCGAACGGCAGATGGCCAGGCCCATACCCATGCCGTCCGGCTTGGTGGTGTAGAAGGCCTCGAAGAGTCGATCCTCACTCGTCGGGTCCAGCCCCGGACCGGTATCCCGCACCGCGAAGAGCACACCGTTCGAGGTATCCGTGTTCGTGCTAATTCGTAGCTCCCGCGGCCCATCGTCGAGGCAGCTCATTGCTTCGACCGCATTGAGGATCAGGTTGAGAATGACCTGTTGCAGCTCGACGCGATCGCCCTTGATGAGCGGCAAGCCGGTCGCAAGGTCGGTCTGTAATGAGACGCCATGTCTGAGCACTTCGCTTCGGGTCAGGGCAATGACGTCGAGGATAGTGTTATTGACGTCGATGCTATCTTTCCGCGCGGGTGCTTTCTTGACGAGGGCACGGATCTGGTTGATGACCTCGCCGCCTCGCTTGGCGTCATTGACGATGTGATCGAGCGTCTGCCGCACCTCCTCCAGATTCGGCGGTTGAGAACTGAGCCAGCGCAGCGCGGCCTGGGCGTTGATAAGCGTCGCGGCGATGGGCTGGCTGACCTCGTGGGCGACCGAGGCGGTGAGCTGGCCCATCGTTGCGACACGGTTGGCGTGCGTCAGCTCCACCTGCCTCTCGCGGAAAGCCTCCGCAGCTCGCTTACGTTCGGTGATGTCGCGGCTCAGGGAAATGAACAGTCGCGGGCCGCCTTGGCAGAACTCTCGCACGCGAATCTCGACGGGGAACACCGTGCCGTCTTTTCGGCGATGGCGACTCTCGAACGTTACGATGTCCCCCGCCTTGAGGCGCTCGGCGTAACGCTACCACGTCACTGTGTTCAGATCCGCATCGAAATCGAACGGAGTCATCCCGATCAGTTCGTCCCGGCTATAGCCCAAGCTTTCGCAGGCGTTTCGATTCACGTCGAGAACAATTCCATCCTGGTTGTGGAGCATGAACGTGTTGGTCGCGTGGTCTACGAACTTGCGGAAACGCGCCTCGCTCTCCCGTAGCGCCTGTTCGGCGCGCACGCGCTCGGTAATGTGCCGCCCGACGCCGCGATAGCCGACGAAGCGCCCCTCTTTGTCAAACACCGGGAGCCCCGAGACGGACACGTAGCGCTTGCCGCCGCCGGGCGTCGGCCGGGCGAGCTCGAAGTCGCGGAACGGGAGATGGGCATCGAGCGTCTCCCGGTGCTTGCGCCAGGCCTCTGCATTAGGCTCCAGGTACGGCACTTCCCAGCGCGTCTTACCGATCTCGGAGCCCGGCGCCGGCGCGTCGGCAAGGCGATCGGCGAACGCCTGGCGGATAAAGCGATGCTGCGCGTCGGTCTCCCAGTACACCTCGAAGGAGAATTGCACGAGGATGCGAAAGCGCTCCTCGCTCTCCTGCAGCGCCTCTTCCGCACGCTGGCGCGCTGCCAACGTTTTCAAGTCGGCCTGCAATACGTCGCGCCACAGCAGCATGAGTCTGAGGTAAAGACCGCTATACTCGTTCCTTTTGTTGTCACAAACACAGAGAGTTCCGAATATCTCGCCGTCGGGCCAAGCGATCGGTACACCCAGGTAAGAAATCAATCCCAAATCACTGTCAGGGCACAACTTCCACCGTTCGTCCTGGCGGGCGTCAGGGACAAGCAGCGATTGGCGGGTCTTCATCACGGTCTCGCAACAGAATCCTGTATCGAGCGATACGACGTCGCAAGGTTTCCGCTTGGGGCTGCTGGATATGAAGACCTTGATGCCGGGCGGCTCCGCCCGCATGATCAAGACGGAAGGGACGTGCACGATCTCGGCAAGTAGATCCACGATCTCCTGCCACTTGCTGACGATCTGAGAGGGTACTTGAGCAGGATGTGGCATGGTCGATCTTGTGGCCGAAGAACAATTGATCTCATCGAATCATATTTTTGGGACGAGTAGCTCGCCGTTGCGCGTCAGCGGCAGATTGTCTCCCAACGGCCTTGAACATTGGATGCGGTCAATCTCGCTCCAGCAGCGAATGATCGATCAGGGCATATCGCGTGACGACTATACTTACGTATGAAGTGGCTAGACCTTCGCACTCCGACGCGGATTATCCCTGAACGTTCGCTAGAAACTATCAACGTCGAATTGGAAGCCAACCTGGCGCCTCCGCGTCACATGTTCGGACCGTTATCGGGGAGACAAGAACCATCATGGCCGGTAGGCAGTACCTCAGCGCCAAGCGGCGACCATCAGGGAAGTAAACTGCCTCCCACTTGAACGAACAGATAACCACCTCGGTTGGCGGCTTCCTTCAGGCTGAGCCGGACGAGGTGATCGAATGATTCTGATTTTCGCTCTTGGCACATCTGAGACGTGCCAGCGACCACTGGATAAGTCTGCTAATTGGGGAATAACGGAAGTGGTCGGCTCAGGATCGGAACGACGATTATGACCCACAACGGACGTCGCATCTATTGAGAAATGGGCGCTCGATTGTGGGCGCTTTGTGATACTCTGCCCGGTGGTCACACGTGCTAGGATTTGGCAATTCCACAAGGCGTGGTCCTTACGTATGCGGAGGCGCGAGTTCATCACCCTTCTGGGCGGCACGCTCGCCTTGCCGCTCACCGCGCGCGCGCAGCAGCCCGAGCGGATGCGGCGGATCGGCGTGCTGATGGCATATGCCGAGACTGACCGGGAAGGACAAGCCTGGGTGGCGGCGTTCGGGGAGGGACTTCAGAAGCTCGGGTGGACGGAGGGCCGCAACATCCGGATCGACGCTCGCTGGGCAGCGGCTGACGTGGAGGCGATGCAACGATTCGCGAAGGAACTCGTCGCGCTGCAGCCCGACCTCATTCTTACGCAAAACACACCCACCACTGCGGCGATGCTGCAACAAACGCGCACCATCCCCATCATTTTCGCAAACGTTGCCGATCCGGTCGGCAGCCGCTTTGTCACGAACTTTCCGCGGCCGGGCGGCAACGTCACCGGTTTTGTTCTTTTCGAGCCGACGATGGCCGGCAAGTGGCTGAACCTGCTCAAGGAGATCGCGCCGAACGTCAATAGGGCCGCCTTCCTGTTCAATCCGGCAACAGCGCCCTATGCCGATTACCTCGGCTCATTCGAGGCCAGCGCCCGGTCCCTCGCAGTAGAGGCGATCGCTGCACCTGTTCACAGCCCGTCCGAGTTCGAAGCCGTCTTTAGCGCACTGGCGCGCGACCCAAACGGCGGTCTGGTCGCGATGGCGGATATTTTCCTGTCCAACCATCGCGTGGAGATCACAACGCTGGCCAGGCGCTACCGTATTCCCGCGGTCTATCCTTTCCATCAGTTCACGGAAGTTGGCGGCCTGCTGTCCTACGGAAATGACCCGCCCGATAATTTTCGGCGCGCGGCGACCTATACCGATCGCATCCTCAAGGGCGAGAAGCCGGGCGACCTGCCGGTGCAGGCGCCGACAAAGTACGAACTGGTGATCAACCTCAAGACCGCCAAGACGCTCGGCCTCGAAGTGCCTTTGCATCTCCAGCAGCGCGCCGACGAGGTGATCGAATAGCTGGACGCTATGTCCGAGTCTGGCACTTTTCGGACCTCGCGGCTGATGCGGACAATGTCCGTTCGCGGGGGAAGAGCGGACCTCGTCAACGCAAGCGCTGACTTCCGAAAATGACCCTGGCTGTGTGAAAACGCCGCTGCTTTGCTATGATTCTCTCGTGATTCTGCGGGGGAAGCTGATGCGGCGCTTCGTTGAGCAGGCGGATCGTGGGCAGTGGACGCTATTGCCCGAATGCCTTGATGATTTCATTG